>NZ_JAGIQL010000249.1 GCF_017813245.1 Streptomyces montanisoli | reverse complement strand
GCCCCCCCCGCCCCGGCCCCCCCCCGCCCCCGCCCCCCCCCCCCTATCTCGGACGAAGAGCCGGAATAGGAAAACGACGGACGACAGGAGTTGAGACAAGAGCTCTAGGGACCCCCGGGCGGGCGCGGCGTCCGGGGTTGGCGGGCGCCGCGCGTCCGTGCGCCGGGCGGGGCCGACGTCAGTGGGCGGCGTTCGGGAGCCCGTACGCGTCGGCGATCAGGTCGTAGCTCTTGAGGCGGACGGCCGCGGTGTGGGCGTTCGCCGTGAGCATCAGCTCGTCCGCGCCGGTGCGCTTCTGGAGGGCGTCGAGCCCGTCGCGCACCGCGTCGGGCGTGCCGTGCACGATGTTGGCGAGCCAGCCGTCCACGAACTCGCGCTCCCGCTCGCTGAACGGGTGCGCCTCCGCCTCCTCGGGCGTCGGGACGAGGCCGGGGCGGCCCGTGCGCAGCCGCACCATGGACAGCGCGCCCGTCATGACCTGGCGGCGGGCCTCCGCCTCGTCCTCCGTCGCGAGTGCCGCCACGCCGATCAGCGCGTACGGCTCGGACAGCACCTCGGAGGGGCGGAACGAGGCGCGGTACAGGTCGAGCGCCGGGACGGTGTTCTGCGCGGAGAAGTGGTGCGCGAAGGCGAACGGCAGGCCCAGCGCGCCCGCGAGCTGCGCGCTGAAGCCGGACGAGCCGAGCAGCCAGATCGGCGGCCGGCCCGTGGGCCCCTGCACGGGCCCCGGCACGGCGTGGATGCGCGCGTACGGGTGGCCGTCGGGGAACGCGTCGTCCAGGAAGCGGGTCAGCTCGACGAGCTGCTGCGGGAAGTCGTCGGCGCCCTCGTTCAGCCGCTCGCTGCGGCGCAGCGCCGCGGCCGTGGCGCCGTCCGTGCCGGGCGCGCGGCCGAGGCCGAGGTCGACGCGGCCGGGGGCGAGTGCCTCCAGCGTGCCGAACTGCTCGGCGATGACCAGCGGCGCGTGGTTGGGCAGCATCACACCGCCGGAGCCGAGCCTGATGCGCTCGGTGTGCGCGGCGAGGTGGGAGAGGATCACGGCGGGCGACGAGGACGCGATGCCGGGCATTGAGTGGTGCTCGGCGATCCAGTGGCGCAGGTAGCCGCGGCGCTCGGCCGCCCTGGCCAGCGCGACGCTGTTGCGCAGGGCATCGCCCGCGGTCGTGCCCGCGCCGACCGTGACGAGGTCGAGCACCGACAGCGGCACCGGCGCCGTGCCCTGCGCCGTGCCTCGGATCGCGTCGGCCGTGCGGCTCGCCGCCTCGGCGTGGGCGGCGTGCGCGACGTGGGTGGCGTCGGCGTGGGTGGCGTCGTCCGTCACGTTCGGGTCCTCCAGAGCGAAGCTTCCTCGGTCAGCCGCAACAGCGGAGGTGGGCTCCGTTTTATTCCCGGGGCCCGTCGCCCTCCTGGACCCTCCCGGCGCGGGCAGCATCGCGCCGTCCGCTTCCGCCCCACACTTTCCGTCGGGACATATCCCGCAACACACGGACACAGCACCGCAGGAGACCCACCACAGGGCACCGGAACGTCTCCTTCCGGACACCGTTCCATTACAGCCGCCGGATCCGCCGCATAGAAATTCTGGACGGGGCAGGCGCGTGCCGAAGTCTGCCCGATCCCGAACACCACCGAGGAGAATGCGAATCCATGGCTGATTTCCCGAACCTGTCCCGCCGGGGCTTCCTCAGCCGTTCCGCCGCCATCGGTGGACTGCTCGTCGTACCCGGTGCCCTTACCGCGTGCAGCAAAACCAACACGTCGTCCGGTTCAGGCGACGACGTGCTCGCGAAGCTGCGCAAGCAGGGCTACGTGCGCGTCGCGTACGCCAACGAGGCCCCGTACGGCTACACGGAGCACGGCGTACTCAAGGGCGAGGCGCCCACGCTGCACGCCCACATATTCAAGGCACTCGGCGTCGACAAGCTCAAGCCGACGCTCTCCGACTTCGACGGCCTGATCCCCGGCCTCCAGGCCGGCAAGTACGACGTGGTCAGCGCCGGCATGGCGATCACGCCCGAGCGCTGCGCCAACGCCCTGTTCTCCGAGCCCGAGTTCATCTCCCCCACCGCCATGATGGTGAAGAAGGGCAACCCGAAGAAGCTCACCGACCTCGCGTCGGCGAAGAAGGCCGGCGTCACCATCGGTGTCATGTCGGGCGCCGTCGAGGGCTCGTACGCGAAGGCCGCCGGCATAGCCGAGGACAAGATCAAGACACTGCAGAACCAGCAGGACGGCGCCGACGCCGTCAAGGGCGGCCGTATCGACGCGTTCGTCCTCACGGGCATCTCGCTGCGCTGGCTCGCCAAGACCAACCCGACGCTCGAAGTGACCCCGACCTTCGTGCCCACACTGAAGGGCAAGAAGCAGTTCAGCCCCGGCGGCGCCGTCTTCCAGAAGGGCAACGAGGCGCTGCGCGACGCCTTCAACAAGGAGCTCAAGAAGATCACGTCGGACAAGGCCGAGTACGTCAAGCTGCTGAGCCCGTACGGGTTCACCGCCTCCGAGATACCGCCCGCCACCCTGAAGACCGCGGACCTGTGCAAGGCCTGAGCGGCCCGGCACCGGAGGCGTCATGAACACCTTCTTCACAGCCTTCTTCGACAACCTGCCACAGGTGCTCTCGGGGCTCGGTGTGACCGCGGAGGCCACGGTGCTCGGCGCGGTGATCGCGTTCGCGCTGTCGTTCGTGCTGGGACTCATGGCGGGCCACCGCAACATCGTGGTCCGCGGTGTGTCCCGCACGGTCGTCGAGTTCTTCCGCGGCACCTCGCTGTACGTCCAGCTGTTCTGGCTGTACTACGCGCTGCCCCTGCTCACCGGCTACCAGCTCAGTGCGCTGTTCTGCGGAGTGGTGGCGTTCGCGCTCAACTTCGGCGCGTACGGCTCGGAGGTGGTGCGCGGCGGCATCAACGCCGTGCCGCGCGCCCAGTGGGAGGCCGCCGTCGCGCTCAACCTCAGCCCCTACCAGCGGATGCGGCGCGTGATCCTGCCGCAGGCGCTCGCGCAGATGATCCCGCCCTTCACCAACCTGCTGATCCAGCTGCTCAAGGCGACGCCGCTGCTGTGGCTGATCTCGGCGGCCGACCTGATGACCGTCATCCAGCAGCTCCGCGACCGCACCGGTGAGTCGCTGATCGCGTATGTCACCCTGCTGGTCTGCTACTTCATCATCGCCTACATACTCACCCTGCTGATGAATCTCCTCGAACGGTCCGCCAAGGCGCGCCTCGGTCAATACACGGGTACGCGCGGGCTGTTCCGCACGCGTAGCGCCGCCGGCGCCGAGACCGTACCCGTCGTACCCACGGGCGGTGCGTCATGAGCGGTGCCAAGTTCGACTGGAGCGCGGCGGGCGAGGTCCTGCCGATGCTGCTGCGCGGCTTCGAGATCACCCTGCTCGCCACGGTGCTCGGCTTCCTGGTGGGGGCCGTGCTCGGGCTGCTGATCGCGATCGCGCGCAGGGCCCCCACACGCTTCGTGACGGCGCCGGTGCGCGGCCTCATGGAGTTCATCAGGTCCACGCCGCTGCTCGTCCAACTGGTGGGCGCGGCAACCGTGTTCTCCAGCGTCGACCCGCTGGTCATCGGCATCATCGTGCTCGGCATCCACTACGCCACCTACACCTCCGAGGTGTACCGGGCGGGCATCGACGGCGTGCCGAAGGGCCAGTGGGAGGCGTCGAGGGCGCTCTCGCTCTCGCCGGTGCGCACCTGGCGGGCCGTGGTCCTGCCGCAGGCGGTGCGCAACGTGCTGCCCGCGCTCGGCAACTACGCCATCTCGATGTTCAAGGAGACGCCGTTCCTCGCCGTGATCACCGTCCAGGAGATGGTGTTCGAGGCCCGCAAGTACGGGGCGGACCACTTCGCCTACACCGAGGCGTTCACGCTCGCGGGACTGATCTTCCTCGTCGCGAGCTACCCGACGTCGCTGTTGATGAGAAAGCTGGAGAAGCGCCTTGGCCACTGACCCGCTGCACAAGACGACGGCCGAGTCCACCGCCGGCGCCGGGCGGCCCGCCGGCACCGTGCCGCACCAGAAGAGCGGCACGCCGATCGTCCACTTCGACCAGGTCGAGAAGCGCTACGGCGACCATCTCGTCCTCGACAAGCTGGACTTCGAGGTCAAGCGCGGCGAGCACGTGACGCTGATCGGGCCGAGCGGCTCGGGCAAGACCACCATCCTGCGGCTGCTGATGACGCTGGAGCGGCTCAGCGGCGGGGTGATCTGGGTGGACGGCGAACCGCTGTCGCACACCAGGAAGCCCGACGGCTCGCTGAGGGCCGCCACCGAGAAGGAGCTGAGGGAGTCCCGCAGGAAGATCGGCATGGTCTTCCAGCAGTTCAACCTCTTCCCGAACATGAACGTGCTGCGCAACATCACGGAGGCGCCGATCACCGTCCTCGGTGTGGAGCGCGCCGAGGCGGAGTCCCGCGCACGCGAACTGCTCGAACTCGTCGGGCTCGGGGACAAGGTGAACGCGCACCCGACCCAGCTGTCCGGTGGGCAGCAGCAGCGGGTCGCGATCGCCAGGGCCCTCGCGATGCGGCCGGAGATCCTGCTGCTCGACGAGGTCACCTCGGCGCTCGACCCCGAGCTGGTGGCGGGCGTGCTCGACCTGCTGCGCCAGATCGCGCACGACACGGACATCACCATGCTGTGCGTCACGCACGAGATGAACTTCGCGCGTGACGTGTCGGACCAGGTACTGATGTTCGACTCGGGGCGGATCGTGGAGCAGGGGACGCCGGAGAAGATCTTCACCGACCCCGAGCACAAGCGCACCAGGGAGTTCCTGAACGCGGTGCTGTGACGGTGGGCGGCCCACGAGGGCGCCCACTCCGTGGGAGGCGGCGGTTTCCCGCCGTCTCCCACCCATGCGCGCGTCCACGCGGCTATCGTTCGGTGCGACTCCCGCCGCCCGGCGGGGAGGGCGGAGGGGAGCGTGGGGACGAGACCCGGGCCCGCGGCGCCGTTCCACTCGGTGCACTACGTGCTGCGCGTGCTGGAGACCGTCTTCCGCCACGGAGACGGCGTCACGGACACGCGGATCGCGAGCGAGTCGGGCCTGCCGGCCGCGCACCTGCCCGCGCTGCTCGCCCTGCTCGTCCGCGAGGGGTACGTGGAGCGGCTGCCGGACGGCGCGTACGTCACGGGCGACTCGCTGGCGCTGCTCGGCTCGTGCGAGGCGCGGGCGCGCACCTTGGAGGCGAAGGTCAGGCGCTCGCTCGACCGGCTGCGTGACTCGCTCGGCGCCGCCGTCTACGTCAGCCGTTACGTGGACGGCGAGATTCGGGTGACGCAGGTGGCCGCTGGCCCCGGCACGCCCGCGGTCAGGGAGTGGGTCGACTTCGAGGCGGCGGCGCACGCGAGCGCGGTCGGCAAGTGCCTGCTCACCCAGCTCGACCAGGACGGCCGCCGCGACCACCTGTCACGCCACAAGGCGGCGCGGCTCACGTCCCGCACGATCACCGACGAGCGTGCGCTGCTGTCACATCTCGCCGGCCAGCCGCCCATGGCACCGGCGCTCGACCTGCAGGAGTACGCGGTCGGCACGGTGTGCGCGGCCGTCCCCCTCACGGCCGGAGCCACGGTCGGCGCGCTCGCCCTCTCGCTGCCGGTCGAGCGGGCGCACCGGCTGCGCGAGGCGGCCGCCGCGCTGGGCCGGGAGGCCGCGCCGCTCGCCCTGACGCTGACCGTGCAGGGCGGAAGGGACGCCTGGGGCCCGTCGTGCTGAGGGTGGTCATGAGCATCCCCCGGGGCCGGGTATGATTACTACGTCAGCAAGCGCCGCTAGCTCAGTTGGTTAGAGCAGCTGACTCTTAATCAGCGGGTCCGGGGTTCGAGTCCCTGGCGGCGCACTGCACGACGAGGGCCGCGTACCGTTTCACGACGGTGCGCGGCCCTCGTGTTTCTCCCGTCCTGGTCAATGCTGATCGGCGTGGTCGCCCGCCCTGCCGTTGTAGAAGGCGACGGTCAAGTCCTTCACGAGGGCCCTGCGCTCGTAGTCGTCCAGCGCGACGAGGCCCCGCGCGGTGAGCCGCTGCACCGTGTCGTCCACAGCGTCCACCACGGCGCTCAGGACGGTATCGCGGTGGCGGGCGTCGAGGGCGGCGATCCGGCTGCGCCGCATGGCTCCGGCGATCTCCGGGGCGTACTCGATGCGCGTCGGCTGCGCCGAGAACACCTCGATCCCGGCGGGCCTGCACTCCGCTGACAGCATGCGGGTGAGCGAGTCGCCCACGGCCTCCACGTTGCGCAGCGTCGGCGACGCGCCCTGGAAGGCGTCGGCCGGCAGCTGCGACATGACGCGCGCCATCGCGGCCTCGACCTGCTCGCGCAGGTAGTCCTCGTGGCCGCGGATCCCGAGCGTCGCCCGCACGGTGTCACGCACCCGCCACACGACGAGGACGACGACGCTCAGCGCGGTGCCGTTCGCGTCCATCGCCGGCATCGGTTCCGAGCGCCAGTGGCGCAGCCGTACGTCCACGCGCCGGCGCAGCAGCAGCGGGCTGATCCACAGCAGCCCGGTGCGGCGCACGCTGCCGCGGTACTCGCCGAACAGCGTCAGCACGAGGGCGTGCCCGACCCGGCCCCGGCTGAGCCCGCCGAGCGTGAACAGCAGCACGAGCACGCCGAGCGTGAGCAGCAGCCACTGGCCGATGCCGATGCCGTGGTACGGCTGCGGCGCGAGCCCCACCAGCAGGGTCAGGAAACCCGGCAGCGCACCCGCGTGCCACAGCAGCGCGAGGCAGCCGACGAGGGTGAGCCCGCCGGCGCACGCGGCCGTCCAGCCGGGCAGCGCGGGCCTGCCGGGGGGGCTCGGGTCGGGGGAGGGCGCGGCTGGGCTCCGGCGACCGGTGGGTCGGGGGAGGCGGCGGCCGCCTGGGAGGAGGGGGGGGGGGGGGGGGGGGGGGGGGGGGGGGGGGGGGGGGGGGGGGGGGGG
>NZ_JAGIQL010000248.1 GCF_017813245.1 Streptomyces montanisoli | reverse complement strand
ATCCCGCACCCCCTCCCCTCCCGCGCCGCCCCGGCGCGGCGGCGCGGCCGCCCGCGGCCCCCCCCCCCCCCCCGCCCCCGCCCCCCCCCGCCCTGCCCCGCCCCGCCCCCCCCCGGCCCGCCCCCCCGGGGCCGCCGGGGCGGGGGGGGGCGCGCGCGCGCGCCCGGGGGGGGGGCGCGGCCCGCGGCGCCCCCGGCCCCCGCGCCCCACGCCGCTGCCGCGAGCCGCTCCCGCTGCCGCACGCCCCTCCCGCCGTTCCGGCGGCAGCCCCCGCCGCCGCGAGCCGCCCCTTCGGCCGCAGCCCCCGCCGCGTGCTCTCACCGCCCCCGCGTCAGCCGAGACGCCGAGGCGATCGTCGCCCGTGCCTCCTGTTCCGTGAGCCCGGTGTGCAGCGCCGCCTCGACCAGCGTCTCCGCCAGGGCATCGCCGAAACCGTGCTCGTACGCGCGGCACGCGGCCCAGAACAGGCGGGTGTTGCGCTGCCCCTCGTGCGCCGCGAGTACGAAGTGCACCAGGCCCTCGCCCTGCCGTGACGGGCGGCCGGGGCGCGGGTGCCCGTGGTGTGCCGGCGGAGCCAGGAGGCGCAGCAGTGCGCGCGGGCAGGGCGCGGGCCTCAGCTCCGCCGTCCCGCCGGCGAGCCGGTACGCGCCGCGCGCGGTGACGGAGCCCGGGCCGACGAGGTAGCCGCCCGCGCCCCGTACATCGATGCCGGGCGCGAGGCGGCCGGCGGAGTTCGGTACGACCACGTTGGGCGGCCCGCTCAGCCAGATGTGGCGGCCGCCGCTCGGGGTGAGCACCGTGACGGTCTCCGGCAGTGTGAAGAGGTGCTCGAACGCGAGCTGTTGCAGCGCGGCGACGGAGTCGGGCGTGGTGCCCTCCGCCGGCTCGTAGCCGCTGATGTCGAGGTCGATGCCGATCAGGTTGTACGGGGGGCGCCCGCACGCGATCCCGTACCCGGTCGCCCAGGGCGCCGCGACGAACAGGGCCCGCACGGCCTGCGGGTCGGTGGTCGCGTCGTACACGCCGTGGCCGGGCAGGCCGCACTCGCCGCGGCACAGGACCGGCTCCGGTCGGCCTCGGTGGGGCGAGCGCAGCGCGGGGAGCTTGGTGGGGGACAGGGGGAAGACGGGGAGCCCGCGCTCGGCGGCGGACAGCGCGTGCGCGAGAGCCAGGGCGGCGGTGTGCCTGACGGTGGTGGCCATGCCTCCTATGTTCGCACGAACGTTCGAAACGACGGAAGAGGTATTCGATTGTCTGTTCGCTTCCGCCGTCGGCTCGCTGTGGGCGGCACGCCGATGTGTGGGTGGATCGCCGGGTATCTGCCGGAACGGTTCACCCCGTACGCGGCGGGGCTCCCGGCCTGACACGCGTCTCGGGGACGGTCGGATGAGTCGCGATGAGGGTTTATCGACAAGTCCTCACGCTTGCGAGGGAATCCCCCTGTCCGGGCTGGTTCGCCAGGGATTCGGTGGGCAATTCTGATCTCGCGACGTCG
Source organism: Streptomyces montanisoli (assembly GCF_017813245.1). Lineage (GTDB taxonomy): Bacteria > Actinomycetota > Actinomycetes > Streptomycetales > Streptomycetaceae > Streptomyces > Streptomyces montanisoli. The sequence goes on along the minus strand of NZ_JAGIQL010000248.1, from coordinate 5,549 downwards.
GGATCAACTTCCGAGGCGGCCGGCCAACTGCCTTGGGAAAAGCAGCACTTCAAGCAGCACATCGTGTCTCTGGAGGAAATCGAAATGGCAAGCATCCGCACCGCGCGCGTCATCGCCGCTGTTGCCGCACTCCCTCTCGCTGCTGCGCTGTTCACGGGGGTCGCCTCGGCTGACAACGGCAGCATCGCGGGCCACGGCTCGAACGCGACGGTCGCGACGCTGTCCGGCAGCGGCGTGGGGCACAACAACTACGGCAACTCGACCACCACCCAGCAGGTGGCGACCGGTGCCGGCGCGTCCAACCAGAACAACACCGCCAACGTCATCGGCTCCGCGTTCACGGCCATCGACCAGCACAACGAGAACGTCACGGTGGCCTTCCACCACCTGTGGTGACCGGCCCGGTCCGCCAGGGGGAAGAGCACAGGGGAACAGAACAGGGGAACCGATCGGACTGATCGGGGAATGACCGAGCGGTGAAACGCGGCGGTCTGCGCGGCGGAGTGCGAGAGCCTCCGGCAGGTGCGGGAGCACCACGCGCAGGCCGCCGCGGCTTCGTGCTGCCCCCGTTTGTCCCCCGTCACCGCTCAGGGGCGACCCTGATGACGTCCGCGCACCGCCCTCCACCCGTAGGAGGTGGGGCCCACCCGAGCCCTACACCCTGAGGGGGAGGGCGCTTCGCGACCTGGGGCCGATCCCCTGGAAGGCCGCCGCTCATAGCGTGGAGCACATGACCACGCCTGTCCGTACGAGCGCTTCCAAGGCCGCGAGCCACGGCCACGCTCCCTACGCGTCTTTCTCGTCGTACATGCGGGCGCGGGGGCCCGTACTCCTGCGCACCGCCCGATCCCTCACCGCCAATCCCCTGGACGCGGAGGACCTGCTCCAGACCGCGCTCACCAAGACGTACGTCGCCTGGGACCGCATCGAGGACCACCGCGCGCTCGACGGCTACGTGCGGCGCGCGCTCGTCAACACCAGGACGTCGCAGTGGCGCAAACGCAAGGTGGACGAGTTCGCGTGCGACGAGGTGCCGGAGCCGCTCGCCGTCCACGACGTCGACCTGGCCGATCGCCAGGTGCTGCACGACGCGATGTGGCGCGCCATCGGCCGGCTGCCGGCCCGGCAGCGCGCGATGGTCGTGCTGCGGTACTACGAGGACCTGAGCGAGGCACGGACCGCCGAGGTGCTCGGCGTCTCGGTCGGCACCGTCAAGAGCGCGGTCTCGCGCGCCCTGGGCAAGCTCCGCGAGGACCCGGAACTGGCGCCCGTACGCTGACGGCGCAGGCGACCGGCAGCGCCACGGCGCAGGCGACCGGCAGCGCCACGGCGCACGCGACCGGCAGCGCCACGGCGCACCCGACTGGCTGCGCCACGGCGGAGGCGACCGGCTGCGCCAACACCCGCGTGAGACCCCACGCTGCGTGATGCGTCCTCGCCCGCGCGTCACGCTCCACCCCGGCACCCTCCCCCGCACGCCGCGCGCGACCGATTTCCACGGGCCAAACACCCATACGCCTACTCTTGGGTAGTGACTTTTCCGCGGGAGTCCGAGCAGAATCCAGACATCCCCCGCAGCCGCCACCCGGGCGCCGTGGAACCACCCCTCGGGAGGACGCCGTGCTGAGCACGATGCAGGACGTACCGCTGACCGTGACCCGCATCCTCAGGCACGGCATGACGATCCACGCGAGTTCCCGAATCGTCACATGGACCGGGGAAGGCGAGCCGCGGCGCCGGTCATTCGCCGAGGCCGGCGGACGCGCCGTGCAGCTCGCCTCGGCGCTGCGCGAGGACCTGGGCGTGACGGACGACGAGCGTGTCGCGACCCTCATGTGGAACAACTCGGAGCACGTGGAGGCGTACCTCGCCATCCCGTCCATGGGCGCCATCCTGCACACCCTCAACCTGCGGCTGCCCGCCGAGCAGCTGATCTACATCGCGAACCACGCAGAAGACCGCGTGATCATCATCAACGGGTCGCTGCTGCCCCTGCTCGCGCCCGCGCTCCCGCACCTGCCGACCGTCGAGCACGTCGTCGTCAGCGGCCCAGGCGACCGCTCGGTGCTGGCCGACGCGGACGCGCAGGTGCACGACTACGAGGAGCTGCTCGCCCGACACTCACCGGACTTCGACGCGTTCGACTGGCCGGATCTGGACGAGCGCACGGCCGCGGCCATGTGCTACACATCCGGCACGACGGGCGACCCCAAGGGCGTCGTCTTCTCGCACCGCTCCGTCTACCTGCACTCCCTGCAGGCGAACACCTCGGCGGCGCTCGGCCTCACCGAGCGGGACCTGGCGCTGATCGTCGTGCCGCAGTTCCACGTGAACGCGTGGGGCGTGCCGCACGCGGCCTTCATGGTCGGCGCGAACATGCTGATGCCCGACCGCTTCCTGCAGCCCGCCCCGCTCGCCGACATGATCGAGCAGGAACGTCCCACCTACGCCGCCGCCGTGCCCACCATCTGGCAGGGCCTGCTCGCCGAGGTGACCGAGCACCCCAGGGACCTGACGTCGATGGCCCGCGTCACCATCGGCGGCTCCGCCTGCCCGCCGTCGCTGATGGTCGCGTACGACAAGCTCGGCGTCCGGCTCCTGCACGCCTGGGGCATGACGGAGACGTCTCCGCTCGGCACCACGTCGTTCCCGCCGGCCGGTCTCACCGCGGAGGAGGAGTGGCCGTACCGGGTGACCCAGGGCCGCTTCCCGGTCGGGATCGAGGCGCGGCTCGCGGGCCCGAGCGGTGAGTTCCTGCCCTGGGACAACGAGTCGGCGGGCGAGCTCGAGGTGCGCGGTCCCTGGGTGGCGCGCGCGTACTACGGCGGCAGCGACGGCGAGGAGCTGACGCCCGAGGACAAGTTCAGCCCGGACGGCTGGCTGCGCACCGGGGACGTCGGCGTCATCAGCCCGGACGGGTACCTGACGCTGACGGACCGCGCGAAGGACGTCATCAAGTCGGGCGGGGAGTGGATCTCCAGCGTCGAGCTGGAGAACGTCCTGATGGGCCACCCGTCGGTGGCGGAGGCCGCGGTGGTGGCCGTGCCGGACGGCAGGTGGGGGGAGCGCCCGCTGGCGACGGTCGTCCTCAAGGAGGGCGTGCCGGCGGACTGTCCCGAGCTGTACGCGGAGCTGAAGGACTTCCTGGCGGAGCGCGTCGCGCGGTGGCAGCTGCCGGAGCGGTGGGCGCTCGTGGAGTCGGTGCCGAAGACGAGCGTCGGGAAGTTCGACAAGAAGGTGATCAGGCGCCAGTACGCCAACGGCGAGCTGGACGTGACGCAGTTGTAGGCGGCAGTTCGGTTCAGGCCGCCGCTTGTCCGAGGTCCGAGGTCCGAGGAGAGATACATGAACGACCCCTGGAGCCTGTTCGGTACGACCCCCACCGGCGCTCTCGTCACGCGGAAGCGTGACGGCGGGCCGCAGCTGTCGAACGTCTCCTACCTGTGGGACCCGGGGGCGCGTTCGCTGCTGATCTCGGTGACGGACGACCGCGCCAAGACCCGCAACCTGCGGCGGGACCCGCGCGCGAGCTTCTACGTGACGAGCCCCGACTTCGGCGCGTACGCGGTCGGCGAGGGCGTCGCGGAGCTCGGCGCCGTCGCCCTCGCACCGGACGACGCGTCGGCCGACGCCCTCGTCGCGCAGTACCGGGCGCTGCGCGGCGAGCACCCGGACTGGGCCGAGTTCCGCACGGCGATGGTGGCCGAGCGGCGGCTGCTCGTCCGGCTGCCGCTGACGTACGCGTACGGGTGGGCGCCCGACGGGCGTTGACGCCGGCGCGGCGCCGGCGGCCGCGTATACGCCTGCGCGGCACGCCGTCGGCCGCGTTGATGCCTGTGCTGCGCCGCCTGGGCGCTTGTGCCGCCTGCCGCGTTGGCGCTTGTGCGGCATGCCGCCGGCTGCGTTGATGCCTGCGCGGCATGCCGCCGGCTGCGTTGATGCCTGCTGCATTGACGCTTGTGCTGTGCGCCGCCTGCCGCCTGCCGCGTTGGCGCTGGCGTCGCGTGCCGCCTGCCGCATTGACGCTGGCACCGCGCGTCGCATGCCGCATTGACGCCTGTGCCGCGCGCCGTCGCGTGCGGCTAGTTCGTGCCGATCTTCGCCAGGAGGTCCACGATGCGCGCCTGGACCTCCTCGCTCGTGGAGCGTTCGGCCAGGAAGAGGACCGTCTCGCCCGACGCCAGCCTCGGCAGCTCCGCCGCGTCGATGCCGACCGACGTGTAGACGACGAGGGGCGTGCGGTTCAGCTGCCCGTTCGCGCGCAGCCAGTCGATGATCCCGGCGCGCCTGCGCCGTACCCGCATGAGGTCCATGACCACGAGGTTCGGCCGCATCTGGCCGGCGAGCGCCACGGCCTGGCTGTCCTCCACCGCACGCGCGACCTGCATGCCGCGCCGCTCCAGGGTGTCCGTCAGGGCGAGCGCGATCTCCTCGTGCTCCTCGATGAGCAGCACGCGCGGCGGGTGCTGCTCGCTGTCGCGCGGGGCCAGCGCCTTGAGCAGCACGGCGGGGTCGGCGCCGTACGCGGCCTCGCGGTTGGCCTGTCCGAGCCCCGCCGTCACCAGGACGGGCACCTCGGCGGCCACGGCGGCCCGGCGCAGCGACTGGAGCGCGGTGCGGGTGATCGGCCCGGTGAGCGGGTCGACGAACAGGGCGGCGGGGAACGCGGCGATCTGCGCGTCCACCTCTTCGCGCGAGTGCACGACGACGGGCCGGTAGCCCCGGTCGCTCAGCGCCTGCTGCGTGGACATGTCGGGCGCGGGCCAGACCAGCAGGCGGCGCGGGTTGTCCAGCGGCTCCGGCGGCATCTCGTCGTCGACGGGCTGCGGCTGGGGCCGGTTGGCCACCTCGACCGCGCCACCGGGGCCGTCCAGCGGCTCCGGGCCCTCGGCGCCGTCGTCCGGCGCGCCGATGGCGTACGAGCGGCCCGCCGGATTCTGCGCGTGCCCCTGCGCGGGGGGACGGCCATGGGACGGGCCGGGCGCGGCGTGTTCCGGCTCCGGCCTGGCCGGGTCGGCGGTGGCGGCGGGCGGCTGGGGCCGCTGCTGAGGGTGGGGGTTCGGGTGCGGGTGCGCCCCGGTGCCGGAGTTGGGTCCGGTGCCGGTGCCGGTGCCGGTGCCGGTGCCGGTGTCGCTGGTCTGCTCCGTGCGGTTGCCCAGCTTGCGCCTGCGGTTCGCGGGCGCCGGGTCCGCGCCCTGGCCGCCCTGCGGCTGCGCCGGGCGGGCGAACGGCACGCCCTGCCCGAGTGTGCGCACGCTGAACGCCCGGCCCTGGGTGTCGCGCCCGGTGGCGGTCCCGGCGGGCGGGGTCTCGTCCGGCAGCGGCTGCGCGACGGTACGCGGCCGGTCGTGGGCGTGGGGTTGCGCCCGGTGTCCCCCGGCGCGCCCTCGCTGCCCGGGCTCCTGCTGCCCGGCGTCCGGGAGCGGGTGCGGCTGGGGCGGCGTGTGGTCGTCGTCGGGCGCGGTGCGGGCGGCGTCGTGGCGGCCGGGCAGGGAGTCGTCGGCGCGGGGCCCGGCCTGCGCGCCTGCCCGGTCCTGGTCCGCGGCGCC
>NZ_JAGIQL010000247.1 GCF_017813245.1 Streptomyces montanisoli | reverse complement strand
CTGCGGCGCCTGGTGACGCGTCACGTGCGACCGTCCACCGCACCCGCGGGCGCTGCGGCCCGGCCGCACCCCCTCCACCCGTGACCGGAACGGGTCGCTGCCCGGTTCGGTCGTCGCGGTGGACGAAGGCCGGACGCGGCGCAGGACTGGCCTCGGGGCGGCCGCCCCGCCCAGGGCCCCGCGGGGTCCGGGGTCCGGGCGGCCCGTCTGCCGCGACCGCCGCAACGCGGTGACCTGCGCGGGCCCCGGCTCGCAGCGGGGCGTTACGAGGGGCGGGCCCGACCCGGGGCAGGCGCACGCGCGGTGCGCTCGCTTCAGATGACGCCGAGCGCCGACGTCGCGCCCAGGCCGCCCAGGATCATGAACGCCGGCATCAGTATCTTGAGCTCCACCCAGCTGCCCGCCCTGAACCGCATCACCTTGGGCGTCCCGAGCGCGTACCAGCGCTTGCGGCCGATCGGGATCGGCCACAGGATCGGGCAGCCCGAGACGGTGATCGCGTCCCCGAGGTCGTGCATCAGCGCGCCCACGACGATGGGCAGCCCCAGCCACATGAAGTGCTGGTCAGGCGCGGTGAACAGCCAGTTCGCGCCGTGGCCCGGCTTGTTGAGGATGCCCGCGAGCGTCCATGCGGCGAACGCGCCGAGCAGCCACACCAGGATGTGGCTCGATGTCCTGGCCGCCCGCCACAGCAGGCCCTCCACGGCGAGCACCACGTGGACGAAGAGGATCGTGAGCACGGCCCAGCGGCCGAACGCCACGGCGAGGGCCGAGAAGCCCGCGCCGATCAGTACCGCCCACAGCCAGGTGTGGGTGAGGGTGCGGTGGCCGCCGCTGCGGCTGCTGGAGTCGCCCCTCATGCGGGTGTGCCGGTAGGCGAAGTGGGACATCGCGTCGACGATCGCGCACAGGCCGTGCGAGAGGGGCCCGAAGGAGCGGGAGATCGTCGCGGCCTTGTGGTCGAGGTCGGGCGCGAGCGCCGCGCCGGACGAGATCAGGGTCCCGACCAGCAGCACCGGCCACGGCATCGCGTGGTCGAGCGACGCGGCCGCGGCGCCCACCCCCAGCCATGCGGCCGCCCCCGAGAGTGAGTGTGCTGGTCCCATCATGGTCGTCCCCGTCTCCCTCTGGAGTTGTCGTCCCCTCGCCGGCCGATCTTGCCGCCGGCAAGGCAGCGTACAGTCCGTGATCTTCGTACCGGCGTCCGGTTCCCGGATCCGGACCGGCAGCAGGCAAGATGGTGACGTGACCCTTATCGATCAGCTGCCGAAGGACGCCGACCCCGATGCCCTCTTCGAGGCCTTCTCGACGTGGGCCGAGGGGCAGGGAATCTCTCTCTATCCGGCGCAGGAGGAGGCCCTGATCGAGGTGGTGTCGGGGGCCAACGTGGTCCTTTCGACGCCGACGGGCTCGGGCAAGAGCCTGGTGGCCGCGGGCGCGCACTTCGCGGCGCTCGCGCGTGAAGAGGTCACGTTCTACACCGCCCCCATCAAGGCGCTGGTGTCGGAGAAGTTCTTCGACCTGTGCAAGCTGTTCGGCACGGAGAACGTCGGGATGCTCACCGGCGACGCGTCGGTCAACGCGGACGCCCCGGTGATCTGCTGCACGGCCGAGGTGCTCGCGGCGATCGCGCTGCGCGACGGCCCGCACGCCGACATCGGCCAGGTCGTGATGGACGAGTTCCACTTCTACGCGGAGCCGGACCGCGGCTGGGCCTGGCAGATCCCGATCCTCGAACTGCCGCAGGCGCAGTTCGTGCTGATGTCGGCGACGCTCGGCGACGTCTCGCGGTTCGAGGAGGACCTCACGCGGCGCACCGGCCGCGAGACCGCCGTCGTCCGGTCGGCGACGCGGCCCGTGCCGCTGTCGTACGAGTACCGCACGACGCCCATCACGGAGACGCTCACGGAGCTGCTGGAGACGCACCAGGCGCCCGTGTACATCGTGCACTTCACGCAGGCCGCGGCCGTCGAGCGCGCGCAGTCGCTGATGAGCATCAACATGTGCACGCGCGAGGAGAAGGACAGGATCGCCGAGCTGATCGGCAACTTCCGCTTCACCACGAAGTTCGGCCGCAACCTCTCGCGCTACGTGCGGCACGGCATCGGCGTGCACCACGCCGGCATGCTCCCCAAGTACCGGCGCCTGGTGGAGAAGCTCGCCCAGGCCGGACTGCTGAAGGTCATCTGCGGCACGGACACCCTGGGCGTCGGCGTCAACGTGCCCATCCGCACGGTGCTGTTCACCGCGCTGACGAAGTACGACGGCACGCGCGTGCGGACGCTGCGCGCACGCGAGTTCCACCAGATCGCGGGCAGGGCGGGCCGCGCCGGCTTCGACACGGCGGGCCTGGTGGTGGCGCAGGCGCCGGAGCACGTCGTCGAGAACGAGAAGGCGCTGGCCAAGGCGGGCGACGACCCGAAGAAGCGCCGCAAGGTGGTGCGCAAGAAGGCGCCCGAGGGATTCGTGGCGTGGTCGCAGCAGTCGTTCGAGAAGCTGATCGCCGCCGATCCCGAGCCGCTGACCTCGCGTTTCCGGGTGACGCACACGATGCTGCTGTCGGTGATCGCCCGCCCGGGCAACGCGTTCGACGCGATGCGCCACCTGCTGGAGGACAACCACGAGCCGCGCAGGCAGCAGTTGCGGCACATCCGCCGCGCCATCGCGATCTACCGCTCGCTGCTGGACGGCGGCGTCGTGGAGCGGCTCGACACGCCTGACGCGCAGGGCCGCATCGTCCGCCTGACGGTGGACCTGCAGCAGGACTTCGCGCTGAACCAGCCGCTGTCCACGTTCGCGCTTGCCGCGTTCGAGCTGCTCGACCCGGAGTCGCCGTCGTACGCGCTCGACATGGTGTCGGTCGTGGAGTCGACGCTCGACGACCCGCGGCAGATCCTCGGCGCCCAGCAGAACAAGGCGCGGGGCGAGGCCGTCGCGGAGATGAAGGCGGACGGCGTCGAGTACGAGGAGCGCATGGAGCGCCTCCAGGAGGTGTCGTACCCGAAGCCGCTCGAGGAGCTGCTGTGGCACGCGTACGACGTGTACCGCAGGAGCCACCCGTGGGTGGGCGACCACCCGGTGTCGCCGAAGTCGGTGATCCGGGACATGTACGAGCGTGCGCTGTCGTTCTCGGAGTTCACGTCCTTCTACGAGCTGGCGCGCACCGAGGGCATCGTGCTGCGCTACCTGGCGGGCGCGTACAAGGCGCTGGAGCACACGATCCCCGAGCACCTCAAGTCGGAGGACCTGGAGGACCTGAACGCCTGGCTGGGCGAGATGGTGCGGCAGGTCGACTCCAGCCTGCTGGACGAGTGGGAGCAGCTGGCCAATCCCGAGGTGGAGACGGCCGAGGAGGCGCGGGAGAAGGCCGACCAGGTCAGGCCCGTCACGGCGAACGCGCGCGCGTTCCGTGTACTGGTGCGCAACGCGATGTTCCGCCGGGTCGAGCTGGCCGCGCTCGACAAGGTCGGCGAACTCGGCTCGATGGACGCGGAGTCCGGGTTCGACGAGGACGCGTGGGCGGAGGCGATGGACGCCTACTGGGACGAGTACGAGGACCTCGGCACGGGCCCCGACGCGCGCGGCCCGAAGCTGCTGTCCATCGAGGAGGACCCGGCGCACGGCATGTGGCGCGTGCGGCAGACCTTCGCCGACCCGAACGGCGACCACGACTGGGGCATCAGCGCGGAGGTCGACCTCGCGGCCTCGGACGAGCAGGGCCTGGCCGTCGTGCGGGTGACCTCGGTCGGTCAGCTGTAGGCGCCGCGGTCCACAAGAGCGGGTCCACAATGGTGGGACGATCTCCGCGAGGGAGATCGGGAGAGGTCGGATGATGAGTCTGTACGACATCCCGCTGCGCACGCTGACCGGCGAGCCCACGTCGCTGGCCGACTACCGCGGCAAGGCCGTGCTGGTCGTCAACGTGGCGTCCAAGTGCGGGGCGACACCGCAGTACACGGCGCTCGAGCAGATGCACAAGACGTACGGCGACCGCGGTTTCTCGGTGATCGGCGTGCCGTGCAACCAGTTCGGCGGCCAGGAGCCCGGCTCGGCCGAGGAGATCAGCACGTTCTGCTCGACCACCTACGGGGTCACGTTCCCGATGCTGGAGAAGACGGACGTCAACGGTGAGCACCGGCACCCGCTGTTCGAGCGGCTGACGGCGGCGGCCGACGGCACCGGGGAGTCGGGCGACGTCGCGTGGAACTTCGAGAAGTGGGTGATCTCGCCTGCGGGCGAGGTCGTGGCGCGGTTCCGTACCGGCACGACGCCCGAGGACCCCTCGGTGGTCTCGGCCGTCGAGGCGCAGCTGCCCGCCTGAAGGCACGCGGCGCGCGAGCACGCGGCACGCGGCTTCGCTCCCGCCCCGTGAGGGGACGGGAGCGGAGCCGGCGCCACCCGTGGGGGGATTCAGGGGGGCAGGGGTCAGCGGATCGGCATGCCCGCGAGCGTGCGCGCGATCACGAGGCGCTGGATCTCGCTCGTGCCCTCGAAGATGGTGTAGATCGCCGCGTCCCTGTGCATGCGTTCCACCGGGTACTCGCGGGTGAAGCCGTTGCCGCCGAGGATCTGCACGGCCTGCGCGGTCACCTGCTTGGCGGTCTCGCTGGCGAACAGCTTCGACATGGAGCCCTCGGCCGACTCGAACTTCTTGCCGGTGGTGGCCATCCAGGACGCGCGCCACACGAGCAGCCGCGCCGCGTCGATGCGGGTGCGCATGTCGGCGAGTTGGAAGGCGATGCCCTGGTTGTCGATGATCGGGCGGCCGAACTGGCTGCGGGTCTTCGCGTAGTCGAGCGCGACCTCGTAGGCGGCGCGCGCGGTGCCTACGGCCATGGCGCCGACGGCGGGGCGCGACGCCTCGAAGGTGGCCATCGCCGCGTTCTTGACCCTCCCCCACTCTCGGCTGCGCTCGAGCGGGGGGACCCCCATTCCGCCCGCGGCCGCCTTCTCCCGGGCGCGCGCGAGGCGTGCGTCGAGCTTGTCCTTGCCGCCGAGCAGGCAGGCGCCGGGGACGCGGACGCCGTCGAGCACCACCTCGGCGGTGTGGGACGCGCGGATGCCGTGCTTCTTGAACTTCTGGCCCTGAGAAAGACCCTTCGTGCCGGGCGGGACGATGAACGAGGCGTGCCCCTTCGAGCCCAGCTCCGGGTCGACCGAGGCGACGACGACGTGAACGTTGGCGATCCCGCCGTTCGTCGCCCAGGTCTTGGTGCCGTTCAGCACCCACTCGTCCTTCGCCTCGTCGTAGACGGCGCGGGTGCGCATGGCGGCGACGTCGGAGCCCGCGTCGGGCTCGGACGAGCAGAAGGCGGCGAGCTTCACGTCGTCGGCGTCCCCGTACATCTGCGGGATCCAGGTGCCGATCTGCTCGTCGGTGCCGTTGGCGAGCACGCCGACGGCGGCGAGGCCGGTGCCGACGATGGACAGGGCGATGCCGGCGTCGCCCCAGAAGAGCTCCTCCATGGCGATGGGGATGCCGAGCCCCGAGGGGTCGAAGTACTGCTGCGCGTAGAAGTCGAGGGAGTAGATCCCGAGTTTGGCCGCCTCCTGGATGACGGGCCAGGGCGTCTCCTCGCGCTCGTCCCACTCGGCGGCGGCCGGACGGACCACGTCGGCGGCGAAGCCGTGCAGCCAGTCGCGTACCTGCTTCTGGTCGTCGCTCGGTTCGAGCGTGAACTCGGCCATCTTCCCCTCCACTGGTTACCACTGGTAACTACAGTCTGTTACCGGCGGGTAGGCCCTGTCAAGCCATCACGCCTGATCAGCGACCCGTCGGCGGAGGGTGTTACGTTGCGCAGGCGTTGCGTTCGGGTGGGACAACAGGCTTTGGGTGGGGCGGGGAGAGGACATGGACAGCAGAGGACAGTCGGCTCAGCAGCAGGCGGCCGCGCAGCGGCGGCGTCAGCTGCTGGAGGCGGCGGAACGGGTCGTTCTCAGGGACGGCCCGGGCGCGTCCATGAACGCGATCGCGGCGGAGGCTGGGATCACCAAGCCCATCCTGTACCGGCACTTCGGCGACAAGGGCGGGCTGTACAAGGCGCTCGCCAAGCGGCACACGGACGCCCTGCTCGACGCCCTGCGCGCGGCGCTCGACGCCCCGGCGGAGCGCCGCGCGCGGGTGGAGGCCACGCTCGACACGTACCTCGCCGCGATCGAGGCGAACCCGCAGGTCTACCGGTTCCTTATGCACCCGGCCGAGGACGCGGCGCCGCTCGACCAGAGCTTCGACATAGGGCGCCACTCGGCGCCGCTGCTGCGCCGCCTCGGCGAAGAGCTCGCCAAGGTCATCGAGGAGCGCATCGACCTGGGCCCCGACGGCGGGCAGCGGGCGCGGATCTGGGGCCACGGGATAGTCGGCATGATGCACGCGGCGGGCGACTGGTGGCTCGGCGAGCGCCCGTGCGCACGCCAGGAGCTGGTGACGACGATGGCCGACCTGCTCTGGGGACGGCTGGCAAGCGCGGCCGACCGCCCGGGCGGCCCGGGCTTCTGACCGGGCCGCGTCGGCCTCCCGGTCGCAGGCCGCGCCGGTTCCCGGGCAGTGCCCGGGCCGCTCACGGCGTTCGGGGACTGAGCCCGCGACACCGGGCCAAGCCGTCCGGCCTACCGGTCGCAGGCCGTGGCGCACGCCGAAGACGGCGGCTGCCGGACACCCGGCACCGGCGGCAGGCGCACCGGCCCGGGCGGCGGGCGGAGCCGAGACAGGCGGGGAGGACCCGCTGGTCAACAGCCCGCAGGCGGCAGGCCGGCCGGAGACGGCAGGCTCCGGGCACGGAGGGCCGGCCCAGCGAGCGCAGACAGCGCACCCACGCGACCCCGCCGGGCGCGGGCGGGGGGCGCACGCGGAGGCGGCGGGCGCCAGGCGGAAGTGATGCGGGCGTCAGGCAGCGGGCGCTGGACGGAGACGGCAGGGACGGACGCGGCGGGCACCGCGCCATGACGGATGACCCACCGGGCGCATGCCGAGTGCACGGTGGAGGCGGAAGGCGCCCCGGGCCGGACAACGGCACCCGGCACCGACCGCGGGCCTCGGGCGATGCGGCAGGCCCACCGGGCCCGGGTGCCCGGCGGGCGCGGCAGGCGCACCGGCGCCTC
>NZ_JAGIQL010000246.1 GCF_017813245.1 Streptomyces montanisoli | reverse complement strand
AAGAAGAAGGTCGGCATACATGATACATCGGTGACAGGAGTTCAGGCGCCAGCTCTCCCGATCCCGGCACCCGCCGCGGCAGCGGCGGGGGCTCCGGCTGCGGCTCGGGCGCGAGATCGAGCCCCCGTTCGGGGCCGGGTCCCGGACCCGGCCCCGGCCCGGGCCCACGCCCGTCCTGCGGGCCGGGATTCCGCTTCGGCACGAGACCTGACGTCGCCTCGGGCCCCGACCGAGGTTCCGGCTCGGACCCACGGTGCAGGGCTGGACCGGACCACGGCTCGGGGGCAGGTTCCGGGCCGGGACCAGACAGTTCCGGCCGAGACCGAGGAGGCGGCCCGGGCTCCGGCTCGGGACCTGGCCCCCGCACGGGGCCGGGCGGCGGCTCCGACAGGCGCCCCTGCTGTGGCCCGTCAGCCGCTTCTCCGGCGGGGTACGACATCGGTTCCGGTCGCGGCGGCTGCGAGGCAAGGCCGCGCCCCGACTCGCGGTCGAGGTTCGGGCCGGGGCCGGACACATCCGGCTGGGGCCCGGGCGTCCGCTCCGGCTCGCGACCGGGCGTCCGCTCCGGCTCGCGACCGGACTCCCGCACTGGCGCAGGCGGTGGTTCCGGCGGACTCCCGTCGGGCGGGCCCGGAGTCCAATCCGGGGCGGGGCTCGTCGTCGGCTCGGGCCCGGACCGGGATTTCTGCTCGGGTCCGCGCTGCGGGGCTGGACCGGGCCGCACGCCGGGGTCGCGGGCGGACGCGGGCTCGGGCGGCGGTTCCGGGACGGAACTCGGTGCCGACGCCGACGGTCGGCCCGTCTCCGTGTGGCCGTCCGGTGCGGCCGGAGGAGGTGGTGGGTCTGCGGGGCCCGGGTCGGCGGGGCCCGGGTCGGCAGCGCCCGGGTCAGCGGGGCCCGGGGCGGCAGCGTCGGGGGCGCGCCCGGGTGTCGGGGCGGGCTCGTCCCACCAGGCTCTCGGGCGGCGCCCCCGGGGCGCCTCCGCGGGGGCCGCGACCGCGTGCGCCGCCGACGCGAACCTGTCCTCCAGCGTGTCGTCGGCCGCCTGCGCGCCGGCGCCGTCGCCGGCCCCCGCGCCCGTGTCCGTCGAGCCCTGGTCGTACAGCCGGCTCCACCAGTCGTCGTCGGCGGATGGGCCGGGTCGCTCCCCCTGCTTGCTCATGCCCCTAATCCTCGACCGCGCATGGCGTGCGAAAACGGGCATCAGGAAAAATGAGACCGGCCGGGGCGCGGGGGCGCCTGCGTGGGCGCGGCGAGGGCCGTCGTCACGCCCGGCGCCCGGCCGCGGCCGGCCGGTCGAAGTCCGCCCTCGCACCCCCACCCCCCACGGGAAGGACGCGCGGCAGACAACCTCGGAGAGGCATATGACCGTGGTCCACAGCTGCTCCGACCCGGCCCACCTTGGCAGAGTTACCGGCTGTACAGGCACGATGTATGCGGCGGCTTTACGCCGTGGCCGTTTTCCGCCACTGCCGTAAGACCGCCGGAGGACGAACGCAGAACCAGGGGAGGGATCCGCGTGCTCGGTGCCATAGGACTCGACGGGGAACAGGAGACCGCGTACCGCGCGCTGGTGGCGATCGGCGCGGCGGACGCCGCCGAGCTCGCCCACCGGCTCGCGCTGCCCGAGCGCGACATCGAGACGGCTCTGCGCCGGCTGGAGCGGCACGGGCTCGCCGCGCAGTCGCCGGCGCGTGCGGGCCGCTGGGTCGCGGCGCCGCCGTCCCTGGCGCTCGGCGCGCTGCTGACGCAGCACCGCCACGAACTGGAGCAGGCCGAGCTCGCGGCCGTCCTGCTCGCGGAGGAGTACCGCTCCGAGGCCGCGGAGCCGGCCATCCACGAACTCGTCGAGGTCGTGACGGGCGCGAGTGCCGTCTCGCACCGCTTCCTGCAGCTGCAACTCGGCGCCACCGAGGAGGTGTGCGCCCTGGTCACCGGCGCCCCGGTCGCGGTGACCGGCCGGGACAACAAGGCCGAGGAGAGGGCGGCGACGCGCGGGGTCCGCTACCGCGTCGTCATCGAACGCGAGGTGCTCACGACGCCCGGCGGCGTCGAGGAGCTCGGCACGGCCCTGGACCGCGACGAGCTGGTACGGGTCGCAGAGCGCGTGCCGACGAAGCTGGTGGTGGCGGACCGCAGCGTGGGCATGGTTCCGCTGACGGGCCCGTTGGCTGAGCCCACCGCGGAGCCGTCCGCGCTGGTCGTGCACGGGAGCGGGCTGCTCGACTCCCTGCGCGCGCTCTTCGAGTCCGTGTGGCGCGAGTCCATGCCGCTGGCCCTGGACGCGAGCGGCGCGGTGCTGGCGAGCACCCTCCCGCAGCCGGACGCCACGGACCTGCGCGTGCTGTCGCTGCTGCTGGCCGGGATGACCGACGCGAGCGTGGCCAAACAGCTCGACCTGGGGCTGCGGACGGTGCAGCGGCGCGTGAAGGGGCTGATGGAGCTGAGCGGGGCGACGACCCGGCTCCAGCTCGGCTGGCACGCGTACGAGCGGGGCTGGGTGGCGCGCGAGCCACGGCGCTGATCCGCGAGCCACGGCGCTGACCTGGGACGGCGTCCGCCGGGCGGTCGCTTAGCGGGATCGGCGGGCGTCCTGCACGCTTGGCTCATGGACGTGTGGCAGCTGGTGCTGGTCGGCCTGGTGATGCTGCTCGGCCTTCTGTCGGTGCTGGTGCCCGGCGCGCCGGGTCCCGCGATCCTGTGGGCCGCCGTGGTGTGGTGGGCGCTGTCGGACCGGTCCACGTCCGCGTGGGTGGTGCTGCTGGCGGCGACGGCTCTGCTGCTCCTGAACGTCGCGCTCAGATCGCTCCTGCCCTCGCGTCGCAGGGCGGCGCCCCGGCAGAGTCTCGCGATGGGCGGGGTCGCGGCGATGGTGGGGTTCTTCGTGCTGCCGGTGGTGGGCGGCGTCGCCGGGTTCGTGGGGGGCGTCTACGGGGCGGAGCGCAAGCGCCTCGGCAGCCGCCGGGACGGCTGGGCGTCCACGCGCGGGCTGATGCGCGGGCCCGCCGCGCCCCTGCTCGTCGAGCTGATGACGTGCCTCCTGACGGTGGGTGCCTGGATCGGGGCGCTCATCTGGGCGTGAGGGCGCCTCGCGCTCGGGCCCGGCGTCCACGACACGCGCGGCGCGCCGCCCTGCCATACCCTCGCAAAGAGAGCACAACAGGACGTCCGGGCGCGCCAGGACCTGGGCGCCGGGCGCCGTCCCCGCGGACCAGAGGGATCGCCATGGCCGAGATTGCCGCCGCCGCGGCCCGCGGCGCCGACCACCGCATCGATCTGGTGGTGCGCGACGCGGACGTGCACACCCTGGACGCCGGCAGGCCGCGCGCCTCGGCGTTCGCCGTACGCGGTGGCCGGGTGGTCGCCGTCGGGAGCGACTGGGACATCGAGGCGCTCGTGCAGCCCGGTACGCGGGTCGTCGACGCGGGCGGCCGCACCGTGATGCCCGGGCTGGTCGACGTCCACACGCAGCTCGGTCCGGGCGGGCGCGCGGCCGTGTGGGAGCTGACGCTGCCGCCGCTCTCCGGCGTGGTGGAGATCCTCGGGGCCGTGCGGGACAGGGCCTCCACGCTCGGCCGCGACGAGTGGGTGGTGGGCGGCGTGGTGGTCGGCCCGCTGTTCCAGGCGGTGGGCAACCGCGCGATGCTCGCCGCGCTCGACGAGGCGGCTGAGGGGCGCCCCGTCATGCTGCGTGACGACTCGCTGCGCCACCGCTGGGTCAACTCGCGTGCGCTCGAAGCACTGGGCGTGGACGACGCGACACCCGACCCGGAAGGGGGCCGGTACGTGCGGGACGCCGCGGGTCACGCCGTCGGGCTGCTGCTCGGCGCGGCCTCCGCGGAGGCGGAACGCGCGGTGGAGCGGTCCGCGCCCGATTCGCACGAACGGGATCCGCTGTCGGCCCGCACGGCGGTGGCGATCCTCAACTCGGTGGGCGTCACCGCGACGCAGGACGCGGCGACGACGGCGCGGTGGCTGGAGGTCTTCGCCGGGCTCGACCGGTCCGACGGGCTGAACGGCTGGGTCGTCGGGTCGCTGCCCGCCGGGGATCAGGACGGCCCCGAGCCCGGAGGCTCCCTGCTCGACGCAGCTCCCGCGCACAGGTCGCCGCACGTGCGGCCGGACTTCGTGCGCGCGCGCCTGGGCGACGGGCCGGGGCCGGCGCGGTCGCACGCGCGTGCGTCCGGCGCGTGCGACGACGGCGGCTGCTTCGCCGGCGACGAAGCCGTCCTGTCCGGCGAGGAGTTGGAGCTGCTGCTGGAGGAGGCGGTGACGCGGGGCCTGCACGCGAAGGTGCACGCCACGCGGGACGGCTCGGTGCGCCGGGCGCTGGACGCGGTGCGCGTGATGCGCACGCGGCACGGGGACGGGCCGGTGTTCCACATCGCGCACCCCGAGTTCGTGTGCCGGGACGACGTGCCGCGCTTCCGCGAACTCGGGGTGGTGGTGGACGCGTCGCCGGTGCAGTGGTTCCCCGACGCGGCGAACGGCGGGCTCACCCGTCAGGAGGGGGCCGGGCCGGGCGACCGCCCGTGGCCGCTGCGCGAGTTCCACGAGGCCGGCGTGGCCATCGCGGCGGGCTCGGACTGGCCCGCCGCGGCGGCACTGCCGAACCCGTGGCTCGGCATCGAGACGATGGTCACCCGCCGCAACCCCGACCCGACCTTCCCCGGGGACCTGGCGCACGACCAGGCACTCGACCTGACGACTGCGGTGGCGGCCCACACGGTGGTGGCCGCGGAGGCGCTGGGCCTCTCCCACGAGACGGGACGCCTCAGGCCCGGCCTCTCGGCCGACTTCATCGTCCTCGACCGCCCGCTGTTCGACATCCCCGTGGACGAGATCCACGCGACGCAGGTCGTCCAGACGTGGTTCGCGGGACGCCGGGTCCACGCGTACGACACATGGTCGTAGCCACCGGCCGGGGCGCCGCGGGGTGCGCGGGCGGGTGGGTCACGGCACCGACGGGCCCCCGAGGTAGTGGCCGTGGGAGTCGTAGGGCCAGGCGTTGGCCACGCAGCCGTGCAGCCCGTAGATCTGCTGCATCATCGCCGGCGCGGGCTTGCCGGGGCCCGGGCAGGCCTCGTGGCCGTGGCCGATGCGGTGGCCCACCTCGTGGTTGATGATGAGGGCGCGGTACTCGCCGACGGGTCCCGAGAACTCGGGTGAGCCCGTCTCCCACCGCTTCAGGTTGACCATCACCTGGCTGCCCACGTCGCAGTTGACCTCACCGTGCGTGTCGAGACCCGCGGCGCCGCAGATCGCGTCGACGGTGTCGGGGCTCGCGATCTTCACCTCGAAGTCGGACGGCCCCGAGGAGACGAGCTGGAAGCCGTCGTGGCCGTTGGTGGTCCAGCCGCGCGGGTCGGCGAGTATGGTCTCGATCTCCCGCGCCGCGGACTTCGCCGTGACGCCCGTGCCCTGTTCGACCTCGACCTTGTAGCGGCGTATCCGACCGTGGCCGACCGCCTCGCCCGAGGCCTCGGCCGTGCTGAACCTGCCGGTGCCCGGCTTGTTCCAGTCGACGTGGTGGCTCGGGGAGGACGACGGCTTGCCCGAGGCGCTCGGGGAGGAGGAAGAGGACGCCGAGGTGGATGCCGACGCGGACGGCGACGAGGACGGTGAGCGCGTCAGGAGCGGCGCGGCCTCCATCGTGGCGTGTGCGGAGGCCGCCTTGTCCGCCGCGCTCTCTCCGCCCCCGCGGCTCATCGCGGTCACCGCCGCGCCGATCAGGCAGGCCGCGACCACGGCGCCGGCCGCGAGCAGCCCGCGCCGGCCGGATCTCTTCTTCTTGCGGCGCGAGGAGCGCCGCCGGCTCCCCGACCGGTGGCCGCCGCCCGATCCGTGCGACTGCCTACGCCCCGAACTGGCGTTCTGTCTTTCGTGCATAGCGGTACAGGATGATGCCCATACATG
Organism: Streptomyces montanisoli; assembly: GCF_017813245.1. GTDB lineage: Bacteria > Actinomycetota > Actinomycetes > Streptomycetales > Streptomycetaceae > Streptomyces > Streptomyces montanisoli. The sequence goes on along the minus strand of NZ_JAGIQL010000246.1, from coordinate 1,258 downwards.
ATGACCAATGGGCCAAGCGGTAACGAGTGCATAACAACACCGGACGCCCACTCCCCCGCCGGGAGCCCTTCCCACCTGCCGCCTGGGCCTCCGGCCGGTCCCTCATACTGGTGCGATGCCCAGAATCCTGCTCGTCGAGGACGACCCGTCCGTGCGCCGCGGCCTCGAACTGGCCCTGCGCCGGGGCGGTCACGAGGTCTTCACCGGCGCGAGCGGCGAGGACGGGCTGGAGCGGGTGCGTTCGGTGCGGCCCGACGCGGTGGTCCTCGACCTGATGCTGCCGGGCACGGGCGGCCTCGAGGTGTGCCGAAGGATCAGGGAGCACGACCAGGTCCCCATCATCATGGTGACCGCCAGGGGCGATGACGCGGACATCGTTGTCGGTCTGGAGTCCGGGGCGGACGACTACGTCGTCAAGCCGGTCGCGGCGCGCGTCCTCGAGGCCAGGATCCGGGCCGTCCTGCGCAGGCACGGCGCGCCCGTGTCCGACACCGCGAGACCGAGGGCGGAGACCCACGGGGACCTCAGCGTCGACCGGGCGGGGCTCGCCGTCACCCTGCGCGGCGAGCGGATAGCCCTCGCACCGTCGGAACTGCGGCTCCTGCTGACGCTCTCGGCGTCGCCAGGGCAGGTGCTCACCCGCCGGCAGCTGCTCGAAGCGGTCTGGGAGCACGACTGCCACGGCGACATACGCCGGGTGGACGCCTGCGTGAAGAGGGTGCGCGGGAAGCTCGGCGAATTCGGCGGCGACGCCCGCTACATCGAGACGGTACGCGGCTTCGGTTACCGCTTCCGGTCCAGGTGAACGCCGTCGCGCGGGGCGCGCGGCGGTAGGACAGCGGCTTCTCAGACGGCTCCGACGTGGTGGGCCGCGTACGAGCGCCAGGGGCGCCACGGCTCGTGGGCGTCCTCCGCGTCCGGGTCGGCGGGCCACACGTCGGGGTCGCCGAGCGCCCGCATCCTGATCAGTGCCGCCATGCGCGCGTCCACGCCCGGCACGGCACGCAGGGCCCGCTCGGTCTCGTCACGGTCCGCGCCGGGGTCCAGGCGTACGGCGCCGTCGGCGAGCGCGGTCGCGAGAGGACCGGCCACGGGGTGGTAGCGCAGCTCGCGCGGGCGGGGGAAGAGGCGGGCGGGTACGGGAGCGTCGTACGGCCACGGCACCTGCTCGCCGTACCCGGCGACGGCGGCCGCGTCCTGGCCGAGCACGAGGCGCAGTGCGCACTCGGCGGGGTCGGCCGCGCCGGGCGAGCGCAGC
>NZ_JAGIQL010000245.1 GCF_017813245.1 Streptomyces montanisoli | reverse complement strand
CCCGCCCGGCGCGCCGCCAGGCGCCCGCCGCGGGCGCCTCACCGGCCCGCGCCCGTCAGTCACGCGCCCGTCAGGCGGGCCCGTCAGGCACGCCCGTCAGCGCGTGCCTTCGAGCAGCGTGCGCGCCGCCGTGAGGAACAGGCCGGCCACCTCGTCCGCGTCCGCGCCCGAGAGCGGCTCGCTTCGGCTGACGTCACGTACGAGGCCGATGCCGATCAGCCACGCCAGGACCAGCTGGGCGCGCAGACGGGCGTTCGGCGCGTCGGTGAGAGTGGCGAGCGCCGACGCGTAGTCGTCGCCGAGCTGCTCCGCGATGTCCGCCGCCGGCCCGTCCGTGCCCAGCGAGCGCAGGAACGTCACCATCGTGTGGTCGCGGCGCCTGCCCGGCTCGTCCCGCAGCATGCTGCGCAGTGTGGTGTCCAGCAGCCGCTCGGCCGGCGTGCGTTCAAGCTGCTCGTGGCCGAGGCGGGCGGCCACCGCCTCGAAGACCGCGGCTTTCGAGCCGAAGTAGCGGAAGATCAGCGACTGGTTCGCGCCCGCCCGGTCGGCGATGTCGCGGACCGTGGTGCGCTGGAAGCCGCGCTCGAAGAAGAGCTCGGCGGCGGCGTCGAGCAGCGCCTTCCGCGTCGCCGCCGCGTCCCTGGGTCTCGGCCCTGCGGGGCGTTCGGTTCCGGCCACATGTCCTCCTGGACACACCGTATCGCCCACCTCCCGGCCATGGCCGTCCTTGACTGCCGGTAAGTGGGCTGCCTAGCTTGTAAGCGCATGCTTGCAAGATGCTCGGTCCACCCGGGGCCACGCAGAGTGCGCAGGGCCGCACCGCGCTCCCGGTGACGACCGGGAACCCCCCGTCGGCCACGTTCCCGTGGGAGAGACCCTTGACGAGCACCACACCCCCCACCTCCACCTCCCTCTCGCTCCCCGCCCCCGTCCCGTATCCGTTCAATGAGCAGGGTGACGGCCTCGGCCTGCACGCCGCGTACGCGGACGCCCGCGAGGGCGCCGGGATGGTCCGCGTCCGGCTGCCGCACGGCGAGCCGGCGTGGCTCGCGACGCGCTACGAGGACGCCCGCTTCGTCCTCGGCGATCTGCGGTTCTCGCGGGCCATGGCGCTGGAGAACGACGAACCGCGCTACAACGCCGCCAGGTCCAAGCCGAGCATCCTGTCCATGGACCCACCGGACCACACCCGGCTGCGCACCCTCGTGTCGCGCGCCTTCACCCGCCACCAGGTGGAGGGACTGCGCCCGTGGGTACGGGAGTTGACGTCCGGCCTGCTGGACGAGATGGTCGCGGCCGGCTCGCCCGCCGACCTCGTCGAGAACTTCGCGCTGCCGCTGCCCGTGCAGGTCATCTGCGAACTGCTCGGCGTGCCGGCCTCGGACCGCGGCCAGTTCCGGGTGTGGAGCGACGCCCTGCTGTCCACGACCCGGCTCACCGAGGACGAACTCAAGGAGAACCAGGACCAGCTGACCGGCTACCTCGCCGGATACGTCGCCGAGCGCAGGGCCGACCCGAGGGACGACCTGATGTCGGGTCTCATCGAGGCCCGGGACGCGAAGGACCGCCTCAGCGAGGAGGAGCTGGTCAGCCTGTGCGTGGCGATCCTCGTCGCCGGGCACGAGACGACGGCCTCGCAGATCCCCAACTTCGTCTGGACACTGCTCGAACAGCCGGAGGAGTGGCAGCGGCTGGTCGACGACCCCGAGCTGGTGCCGGGCGCCGTCGAGGAGCTGATGCGGTACATCCCGCTGGGCGCCGGCGCGGCGTTCCCGCGGTACGCGAAGGAGGACGTGGAGGTCGGCGGGGTGCTCGTGCGCAGGGGCGAGGCGGTGGTCGTCTCGCTCGGCTCGGCCAACCGCGACCCGGCGAGGTTCGACGAACCCGAGACGCTGAGGTTCGACCGGCCCGCCAACCAGCACCTGGGCTTCGGCCACGGCGTGCACCACTGCCTGGGCGCGCAGCTTGCCAGGATGGAGCTGCAGGAGGCGCTGCGTGCGCTGGTCACGAAGGTGCCGGGGCTCAGGATCGCGGGCGAGCCCGAGTGGAAGCGCCAGATGCTCGTACGGGCTCCGCGGGTCCTCCCGGTGGGGTGGTGAGCGCGATGGGGGCATGGCACATCGAGGTGGATGAGAACGTGTGCGTCGGCTCCGGCATGTGCGCGGCGCTGGCGCCCGACCGGTTCGTGCTGGAGGGCCCGGCGGCGAGCGTGGTGCAGGGCGCGGCGGACACGGACGCCGACGAGGTGCTGCTCGACGTGGCGGACTCGTGCCCCGCTTCCGCCGTCACGGTGACGGACGGCGAATCGGGCGAGGTGCTCGGGCCGAGGCCCTGAGGCAGCCGAGGGCCTGACGCAGCCGAGGGCCTGACGCTGCCTACACCCTGATGCCGGCGAGGCCTTGAAGCCCTCATGTCCTGAGGGCTTCAGGACCTCGGCGCTCAGACCAGCTCGACGAGGTCGGCGATGGACTCCACGACCCGCGTGGGACGGAACGGGTACCGCTCGACGTCGCCCGGCCGGGTCAGCCCCGTCAGCACGAGGAACGTCTCCATGCCGGCCTCGAGACCGGCCAGGACGTCCGTGTCCATCCGGTCGCCGATCATCGCCGACGACTCGGAGTGCGCCCCGATGGTGTTCAGCCCCGTGCGCATCATCAGCGGGTTCGGCTTGCCGACGAAGTACGGCTCCTTGCCCGTCGCCTTGGTGATGAGGGCCGCGACGGAACCGGTGGCGGGCAGGTCGCCCTCGGGGGAGGGCCCGGTGGAGTCGGGGTTCGTGGCGATGAACCGCGCCCCCTTGTTGATCAGCCGGATCGCCTTCGTCAGCGCCTCGAACGAGTAGGTGCGCGTTTCGCCGAGGATCACGAAATCGGGGTCCACGTCCGTGAGGATGTAGCCGGTGTCGTGCAGCGCCGTGGTCAGCCCGGCCTCACCGATCACGTATGCGGTGCCGCCCGGGTGCTGGTCCTCCAGGAACCTCGCGGTGGCCAGGGCGGAGGTCCAGATGTTCTCGGCGGGCACGTCGAGGCCGATCCGGCTGAGCCGCGCCGACAGGTCGCGCGGCGTGTAGATCGAGTTGTTCGTCAGGACCAGGAACGGGCGCTCGGACTCCCGCAGGCGCTTGATGAAGGCGTCGGCGCCCGGCACGGGGACACCTTCGTGCATGAGCACGCCGTCCATGTCCGTGAGCCAGGATGCGATGGGCTTGCGGTGCGTCATGGGGCCAGTCTCCTGCAGGTGTGCGGCCGTCAACAGCGCCGATCATCCCATAAGCATGGAAGCCGGCCGCGGGCTCCGCCGGCCGGGGCGGCGGGGGCCGGGTACGAGCAGGTCACCGCCGCGTCCGCGGGGCCGGACGGGTGACACGGAAGGGCCCCTGCGGATGCGGAAAGCCCCCGCGCGGGTGAGTCTTCCTGACAGGAGGTTCACCATGCGTTCAGTATTGCTCGCTCTGCGTGCCGCCGGTGCGGCCGCCATATTCGTCGCGGCTCCGGTCTACGGGGCCACGGCCGCCCAGGCACAGGACAACGTCACCGCCACCATCAGCCCCGCCGTCATCGCGGCGCAGGGGCAGGTGCAGATCAAGGTCGAGGGGTGCAGGCACGGCCAGGCGCGCGTGTCGTCCACCGCCTTCGTCCAGGCGGTGACCATCAGCAGCGGGTCGGGTGACGCGCTCTACGGCGACGTCTCCATCAAGTCCTTCATGGCGGCGGGCAGCTACGACATCAGCGTCAGCTGCGACGGGCACGACCACGGCCATGTCGGCCGCTTCCAGGTCGTGGACGGCCGCCACGACCACGGGGGCCGTGACCACCACAGGCCGTACGCCCCCGTGCACGCGGGCGGAGGCGGCACGGCGGTGCTGGCCGCCGACGCGAAGGACGCGGCCGCTCCGGCCGAGCAGTCGGGGCCCGGCACCCCCTACACCGTCGTCGGCCTCGTGCTCGCGGGAGTGGCGGCGGTGACCGTGGCGTACAGGACCACTCAGCGCAAACGTGCCGCGGCCGTCTCCGCGTCGCGGAAAGCGGACTGAGGCGGTCACCGTGTCCGAGGGGAACGACGCCGCGGGCTCCGGCCGGGGCTCGGGCAAGCTGACGACAGGCGTCGCCTGGGCCGTGCTGCTGCTCGGCCTCTGGCTCTGGGGCCGCGGCACGGCGGACGGGACGGCGGGCGGCGCCCACGCCCCCGCCACGGGTGACATCGCGGCCGTCGGCCGTCCGCTCGGAGTGCCCCTGCCGCCCGCGCACGCGCCCCTCTCCCCGTCGAAGCCGCGGCGCGTCGAGATTCCGTCGCTCGGAATCACGGCGCCCGTCACCGGCCGCGGCCTCGACGCGACGGGCGCGGTCGACCCGCCGCCGTTCTCCACGCCCGGCACGGTCGGCTGGTACGACGGCGGCACGCAGCCGGGCGCGGCGGGGACGTCCATCCTCGTCGGGCACGTGGACACCAAGACGAAGCCCGCGGTCTTCTACGGGCTCAGCGCGGCGAAGGCCGGCGAGAAGGTGCGCGTGGCGCGCGCGGACGGCTCCGTCGCCGAGTTCACGGTCGACGACGTGGAGGTCGTGAGCAGGAAGCACTTCGACGCCGACAAGGTCTACGGCGTCAGCCAACGCAAACGCGCCGAACTCCGGCTGATCACCTGCGGCGGCACATTCGACCGCGCGTCCCAGGAGTACACCGCGAACGTCGTCGTCTCGGCGTACCTGACGGGGGTCGTGGGCGGCGGAACGGACACGGCCGACAGCTGACCCGACCGCCACCGCGCGCCGCCGCGCCCCCGCCGTAGCCATGGCGGGGGCGTTTCTGTGTCCTGCTTGATCCGATCCGCTGCGATGCGGCCTGATCCGATCCGGTCCGGTCGGCGACCCATCCCCCCGAGGGTCGCCGGCCGGACCGGTCCTCGACCGCGCCACGGCAGGGCACCACGACAGGGCGCCCATGCCCGCGCGGGAGCTCGCGAGCGGTCATGTCCCCGTCATAGTACCGGGCAATTGTCGATTTAGCGCTCCGTCTTTTCGCGGCCGGGACTCTACGCCTGTCTCCCGGGTGAATCGCGACATCCACCGTACGCCGCACCCCGGCATACATGTATTTACTACCTATGATCGGTCAGAATGCGACGTACAGGGATAGTTGAGACACTGACGCCTTGACACCACGTCAGGAACGAACTTGATCAGCGCGTGGAGGGGATCGCATGACCGTCCCGGTCTTCGAAGAGTACGAACCCGCTCTCGACTGCCCCTGCGCCGGATGCGCGCAGCGGCGGCGCGAGGCGGCAAGCGGCCTCGCCGTCCGGCAGGGAGGATCCGGCGGGCGGCGTGCGCTGGCGCTCGCCGCGGCGGCCGGTCTCGCCTGGGGCTGCGGGATGACGGCCGCGACGGCTGCGCCCGCCCACGTCGCGGGCGGTGCCGCGGCGCAGGGGCACAACGGTGCGGCGGGGCATGCCGGGCCGATGGCGGCTTCGCCCGTCCCCGCCGGATACGCGGAGCCGGGCCCGGCGACGCCGCAGGGCGGCAGCGGCCCGCTGCACGGCAAGCCGGGCGGCGGATCGGCCGAGCTGCCCAGCACGACACGCGCGGAGATCATCAGCCGGGCGAAGAAATGGGTCACCGCGAAGGTGCCGTACAGCATGACCAAGTTCTGGACCGACGGCTACCGGCAGGACTGCTCCGGCTTCGTCTCCATGGCCTGGCACCTGCCGAAGAACGAGTGGACGGGCAGCCTCGCGCGGTACGGCGTGAAGATCGCGCGCGCCGACCTCCAGCCGGGGGACATCCTGCTGTTCCACAACCCGGCCGACCCCAACAAGGGGTCGCACGTCACGATCTTCGGCGGCTGGGCGGACGCCTCGCACCACTCCTACCTGGCGTACGAGCAGACACCGCCGCACACGCGGTCGCAGGTGACGCCCATGGCGTACTGGACCAACTCCGACAAGTACGTGCCGTACCGCTACAAGGGGCTGACCGAGGAGGGCGCGGCCGGCGCGGCCGCCACCGCGTCGTACACGTACCCGGGCGCGTCCCGCTTCGGGCCCGGCGCGCACAACGCGTACGTCACGCAGCTCGGCAAGATGCTGGTGGCGCGAGGCGGCAAGCGCTTCTACACGAGCGGTCCAGGACCGCGCTGGGGCGAGGCGGACCGCAGGGCGACGCAGGCGTTCCAGCGTGCGCAGGGGTGGCGCGGCAGCGAGGCGGACGGCCTGCCGGGCCCGGACACGTGGCACCTCCTGGCGTCGGGGCACGGCAAGGACATCCCGCCGGCGCGCAAGTCGGCCGCCCACGCGACGCCGGCCTCCGCCGCCACCCACACCGGGGCGGCCGCGTCCCCCGCCGCCCCGGCCACGGCCGCGAAGGCGCCCGCGTACCCGGGCGACCGGTACTTCAGGACGGGCCAGTCCAACGTGTACGTGGAGCGGCTCGGCAAGCAGCTCGTGAAGAAGGGGTTCGGCAGGTACTACACGCGGGGCCCCGGCCCGGCGTGGGGGGAGGCGGACCGCAGGGCGACGCAGGCGTTCCAGCGCGCGCAGGGCTGGACGGGCAGCGCGGCGGACGGCTACCCGGGCCGCGAGACATGGCGACGACTTTTCGCATGATGGAGGAGACCACACACCATGACAGCGACGACCCCGCCCCCCGACGCCCCGCTGCCGCGGGCCTCCTCCGGAGGGACGACCGGCACGCCTGAGCCGCCGTCAGGAGGCGGCTCACCGGCCGGGCGGTCCGAGGCAGCCCGCCTGCCGGGCGCCGCGCCGGACGCGCAGGCGGACGTTCCGCCGGACGCGTACGCCGGACCCGATGCGGCCGTGCGCCCCGGTGACACCGGTACGCGAGCGGATGCCGGGGCCGCGGGCGAGGGCGCACCCGCCGGGGGAGGCGACGCGGTCGTGCATGCCGGACCGGCCGGGGCGGCCGACGCCCTCCCGCGGCCCGATACTCGGGACGATGCCTTCGGCACGCGCACGGCTGTGCGGGACCACCCCTACGTGTCACCGGGGGCACCCAGGCCCCTGCCGGGGGCCGGGCCCGTCGCGGCCGGGTGCCCCGGCGGCACCGGTGACACCGGTACGCGAGCGGATGCCGGGGCCGCGGGCGAGGGCGCACCCGCCGGGGGAGGCGACGCGGTCGTGCATGCCGGACCGGCCGGGGCGGCCGACGCCCTCCCGCGGCCCCATACTCG
>NZ_JAGIQL010000244.1 GCF_017813245.1 Streptomyces montanisoli | reverse complement strand
CCCGCACCACCGCGGGCCCCGGCCTCGCCGCCCGCCCCGCCGCGCCGGCCGGGAGCGTCAACGCGCCCGTGCGGATGACCGCCGCACCGGCGCAACCGCCCGTCGCGCTTCCGGTGCAACGGAACATGATGGCCAAGCAGGCCCCGCCCGCAACCGAGCAGGCGGTGTCCTCACCGTTCGCCCTGCCCACGACCGTGACCTCGCAGGCCGCACAGCCGTCCGGGCTCTCCGGGTTCGAACTGGCCAGGCAGCAGCAGCCCGCGCAGCCCCGCAGGCGCGCCACGTCCGAGCGCAAGGTCAAGGCGGCCGAGGCGGCCGCCAAGGCCGACCGCAGCGTCAGGACAACGGACGACTTCGAGCCGACGAAGCTGACGGACCGCCAGGTCGACGAGTTGCTGCACCGGCTGATCGGCCCGCTGACCCGCCTGCTGAGAACCGAATTTCGCCTCGACCGTGAACGCGTCGGCAGACTGCGCGACCCGCGCCGCTGACGGAGGCACCGGTGGCCAGGGAGCCCACCGATCCGAGGCGAACCCCCCTACCGCACACGAAAGGCCGCCCCGATGTCCAGCGATCTCGACCCGGGATCCACGATCTTCTTCACCCTGTCCATCGACGGCGAGAGCCTGGGGTTCTTCAACGGCTGCGAAGGGCTGTCCTCCGAGGTGGAGGTCGAACACCGGCAGGAGGGCGGCAACAACGGGTTCGTGTGGCAGCTCCCCACGCGCGTGACGTTCTCCACCATCCGCCTGACCCGGCCCCTGACGGCCGACACGGCGACCGTCGCCGCCTGGATCTCGTCCATCACCACCGGGGTGCAGCGGCCGACCGCCGAGATCAGCGCGCTGCGCGCGGACGGCTCCCTGGTGGCCCGCTGGGGGCTGCTCGACGTCCTCCCGGTGCGCTGGCAGGGTCCGTCGCTCGACCCCGCCAACCCGTCCGTCGCCACCGAGGTACTTGAGATCACCCATCACGGGTTCACCGATGTGGAGGGGGAGTAGCACCATGGCAGGCAAGAGCAGCAAGATGAGCAAGATGGAGAAGGCGGGCGAGCACCTCAGCCAGCTCATGGGCAGCCTGGTCCACGCCCACCTCGCCATCCACGAGCCGCCGCTCGGGTACAGCACCACGCCCGGCGGGCTGATCAAGGCACTCGACTTCGAGTTCAACCCGTCGCAGCTCTCGATGAGCCGCCGCGCCCAGTGGCAGTCCACGCCCACGGCCGCGCTGCGGGACGGCGTGGTCCCCGAGTTCATGGGGCCCGAGCCGCGGGAGCTGTCCGTCGAGATCTTCTTCGACCGGTCGGACGACCCCGACAGCAACGACGTGATGAAGATGGTGGAGTCGCTGTTCCGCTGCTGCGAGGTGACGTCCGCGAGCATCGCCGCGAAGCAGCCGTCCACGCCGTGGGTGATCTTCCAGTGGGGTTCGTTCAAGACGGCCAGGTTCCACGCGTACGTCGCATCGGTCGAGGCGACGTACACGCTCTTCGGCACCACGGGCATGCCGATCCGCGCCACCTGCCAGGTGCAGTTGCACGAGATCCCTTCCGATACGCTGGGGCAGAACCCGACGTCCGGCGCGCTCACCGCGCGCCGCGTGCACCGCCTCGTCGCGGGCGACACCCTCCAGTCGCTCGCCTGGCGGGAGTACGGGGACGCCACCGTCTGGCGCGCCATCGCCGACGCCAACGGCATCGACGACCCGGCGCAGCTCACTCCGGGCACCGAGCTCATGCTGCCCGCCGTCGAGGAAGTCACCGCCTGATGCCACCTCTCGCGTTCTCCAGCGTCATCGACGTCCACATCGGCGGTGCCAAGCTGCCGAAGAAGGTCGCCGAGCAACTCGTCGGCGCTTGGGTCGACCTGGGCGCCGGGGTGCCTGGCGCCTTCGAGCTGGTCTTCCGCGACCAGCACAGGAAGGTGCTCAAGCTCGGGAAGATCAAGATTGGCTCGGACGTCGTGCTGTCACCCGTCTCGGACGGCAAGGGCGCCCACGACCCGCTGCTCACCGGCGAGGTCACCGCGCTGGAGACGGACTACGACGGCAAGGGCACGTTCACCGTCGTGCGCGGCTACGACCTCGGCCACCGCCTGCTGCGCAGGCGCCGGGTGTTCGGCTTTCCCAAGATGAGCGCCACCGAGATGGTCCAGGACATCCTGGGCGACCACGGGATACCCAAGGGCAAGATGGAATCCACGGGCGCCGCCTACGACTTCGTCACCCAGGACAACATCACCGACTGGGACTTCATCGCCCGGCTGGCCGACGAGAACGACAAGCTGTTCTACCTGGACCCGCACGGCAAGTTCCAGTTCGTCGCCCGCGAGAACGCCTCGGGAGCGCCCCCCGAGTCGACGCCGAGCGACAAGAGCCCGCTCGTCCTCCAGGCAGGACACGACGTGAAGCGCTGCCGGGCCGGCGTGACCTCGGCCGACCAGGTGCCCGAGGTGCGGGCCCGCGGCTGGAACGTCGACGCGAAGCAGACGCTGAAGTCCACCGCCGGGGCACGGAGCAACGACGGGTTCAAGATCGGCACCACCCCCGGCAAGGTCGGCAGGAGCTTCAAGGGCGCCACGCTGGTCGAGACGTCGACCCCGTACGACAAGATCGGACGCGTCGAGCGGGCGGCGAAGTCGCTGGCGGACGACGTGACGTCGTCGTTCGCCGAGCTCGAGGTCACCGTGCGCGGCAACCCGAGGCTGCGGCCCGACACCGCCGTCACGCTCAAGGACGTCGGCGACCCGTTCGAGGGCAAGTACACCGTGACCGGCGCACGGCACGTCTTCGCGTCGGGCAGGCCCTACGAGACGCTGGTGACCGTCAGCGGCCGGCAGTGGCGCTCCCTGTACGGTCTCGCCTCCGGCGGCACCAGCGCCGCGCCGCGCCTGCCGTCCGTCGCCAACGCGCTCGTCACGGACACCAAGGACCCGCTCAAGCAGGGGCGGGTGAAGCTCGAGTTCCCGTGGCTCGACGACAAGTACGTCAGCGACTGGACCCGCGTCGTGCAGTACGGCGGGGTCGACGGCGGCAGCATCATGCCGCTCGACGTCAAGGACGAGGTCCTGGTGGCGTTCGACCGCGGCGCGCTCGACCACCCGTACGTCATCGGCGGCCTCTACAACGGCAAGGACCACCCGAAGCGCGACGACGTGCCCCTGCACGACAGGCTCAGCGGCAAGGCGAGCCGGCACACCATCTCCGACCGCGAGTTCAACCGCATGGACCTGCTCAGCGAGCGCACCGGCCTGCGCAAGCAGGGGGTGCGGCTGAGCACGGGCGACGGCAATCTCGTCATCAACATGGACCGGACGAAGACCGAGATCACCGTGGACAGCAGGGGCGGTGTCACCATCAAGGGCAACCGGTCGGTGTCCGTCGAGGCCGGCGCGAACCTCAGCCTCAAGGCGGGCGGCATGATGAACCTGAACGCCGGGGGTGAGATGAGTATCCAGTCGGGCGGCGCCATGACCATCGGTTCGACGGCCATGCAGATCAACGCGCGCGCCGCGCTGAGCATCTCGTCGGAGGCCGAGGCGAACATCGAGAGCACCGCGATGCAGATCGTGGGCGGAGCCGACCTCGCGATCCTCGCCGCGTCGATCCTGCTGGAGACCGGCGACCCCGCCACCCTCCTCGCCAACGGAATGCCGGTCGTCTGATGCCAGAACAGTTCGTGGGATCCGGGTGGTCCTTCCCGATGCGCATCAGCCCGACCGGGGGCATCGCCCTCGTCAGCGGGGAGCGCGAGGTCGAGGAGGCCATGCACCTGGTGCTCGCCACCGCGCCCGGTGAGCGCCCCATGCGGCCCGAATTCGGCTGCGCCATCCACGACATGGTCTTCGCGCCGATCAACGAGGCCACAGCGGGCCGCATCCAGCACGAGGTGTACACCAGCCTCGACCGGTGGGAGCCGCGGATCGAGGTGCACGACGTGGAGGTGACACCCGGCAACGACCCAGGGGTGCTGCACATCGACGTCCGCTACTCGATCCGCGGAACCAACAACCCGCGCAGCCTCGTCTTCCCGTTCTACGTCATCCCCTCACACGACGATCCCGAGCCACCGCCGGAAGGCGGCGGACCGGCCACCGAAAGCGACCGCTGATGGCACTGCCCTCCCCGAACCTCGACGACCGGCGCTTCCAGCAGTTCGTCGACGACGCCAAGCGCTACATCCAGCAGCGCGCCCCGGAGTGGACCGACCACAACGTGTCGGACCCCGGTGTCACCCTCGTGGAGACGGTCGCCCACATGGCCGACCAGATCGTGTACCGGCTCAACCGCGTGCCGGAGAAGAACCACCTGGCCTTCCTCGACCTCGTGGGGATCACGCTCTTCCCGCCGACCGCCGCGCGCACCGACGTGACGTTCTGGCTCTCGGCGCCGCAGGAGGACCCCATCGTGGTGCCGCTGGGGACGCAGACGGCCACCGCGCGCGCCGACGGCGAGGAGTCCGTCGTCTTCTCGACCGAGCGCGAACTGACCATCGTCCCCAGCACGTTGGGCCACCTGGCCGTGCACAACAGCGGGCAGGCCATCGTCGACCGCAGCGCGGACCTCGCCGAGGAGAAGCACGTGCTGTGCTTCTCCGAGTCGCCGCGCGCCGGCGACTGCATGCTCCTCGGCCTCAGCGCGGCCGTACCGCACTGCGCGGTGGCGCTGCGCCTCGACAGCCGCGTCGACGGTGTCGGTGTCGACCCGCGCCAGCCCCCGCTGGTCTGGGAGGCGTGGACCGCCGACGGCTGGGCCGCGTGCGAGGTCGAGCAGGACACCACCGGTGGCCTCAACCGGCCGGGCGACGTCGTGCTGCACGTGCCGGGCGGCCACGTCCTGTCGCGTGCGGGACGCCACGAGGGCGGCTGGCTCCGCTGCCGCGTCACCGAGCCGGGGCCCAACCAGCCCTTCTACACCACCTCGCCGACGGTGCGCTCCGCCGAGGCGTTCACCATGGGCGGCACCGCGCCCGCCGTCCACGCGGACGCGGTCTACGACGAGGCGCTCGGCGAATCCACAGGACTGCCGGGACAGCACCTGCGGCTCGCGCACGCCCCCATCGTCGGCGACGTGCCCCCGCTGCTCCTCCAGGTCGCCGAGTACGACGGCTGGACCGACTGGGAGGTCGTCCAGCACTTCGCCGCGTCGGGACCGAAGGACCGCCACATCACCCTGGACCCGGCCACCGGCGAGATCGCCTTCGGGCCCGCCGTGCGCGAGGCCGACGGCACGCTGCGCAATTACGGGGCGGTGCCCTCCAAGGGCGCCGTGATACGGGCGCGCCGCTACCGCACCGGCGGCGGCCGCACCGGCAACATCGCCCGCGGCGTCATACGGACGCTGCGCGACTCGGTGCCGTACGTCACCGAGGTCATCAACCGCGAGGCCGCGCACGGCGGTGTGGACGGCGAGACGGTCGAGGAGGCCAAGGCGCGCGCGCCGCTGACCCTGCGCGCCCAGGACCGCGCCGTCACCCTGCGCGACTACGAGCAGCTCGCCCGGCACGCCGCCCCCGAGACCGCCCGCATCACCTGCATCGAGGGCGAGCCCGAGGAGCACGGCGCCTACGCGGTGCGCGTCCTCGTCGTGCCGCGCGCCGTGCCCGACCCCGGCGGCAGGCTGCGCTTCGAGCAACTCGTCCCGGCCGACCGGCTGCTGGAGCGGATCACCGGCTACCTCGACGAGCGCCGCCTGATAGGCACCAGGCTCGCGGTGGGCCCGCCCTACTACCAGGGCGTCACCGTCGTCACGACGCTGCACGCCTTCCGCGGCGCGGACGTCGACCGCGTCAGGCGGCAGGCGCTCGACGCGCTCTACCGCCACCTCGACCCGCTCACCGGCGGCGTCGACGGCAAGGGCTGGCCCTTCGGCCGCCCCGTCCAGTCGGGCGAGGTCTTCTCGGTGCTGCAGCGCGTGGCAGGCGTGGCACTCGTGGACGACGTGGCGCTGCACCCGGCCGACCCGCTGACCGGCAAGCGGGGCGACCGCACGGACCGCATCGACCTCGACGCGCCGTCGCTGGTCTTCCCCTACGACCACCACGTCCGCGTCATCGAGGGGCTGTCGTGAGAGGCTCCGTCGACGGCCTCGCCTCCTCGGTCCCGCTCGGCACGATGCTGCCCGCCGTCTTCGCGGACGACGACCTGGCGCAGCGGTTCGTCGCCGGGCTCGACGAGGTGATCGCACCGATCCTCAACGTCCTCGACTGCCTGGACACGTACTTCACGCCGTCCCTCGCACCGGCGGACTTCGCCCGCTGGCTCGGCGACTGGGTCGGCGCGGAGACCGACGGCATCCAGGACGACGAGCCGGGCGGCGAGGCGCGGCTGCGCGCCGCGGTCGCCGCCGCCGTGAGCCTGCACCGCGCACGCGGCACCCGCGAGGGCCTCGCGGAGGCCGTGCGCCTCGCCTTCGGCGTCGAACCCGAGATCACCGAGAGCGGCGGCGCCGCCTGGAGCGCCCGCCCCCGCGGTCCCGTTCCCGGCGACCGCCGGCCCCACCTGAAGGTGTCCATCCGTCTGCCCGCCCCGACGCCCGCCGACGAGTACCGGCTGGACGATCTGGTGGCGGCCGCGCGCCCCGCCCACATGCCCTACACGGTCCAGGTGACCGCCGCGGAAAGGACCTCGAACAGATGACGAGCAGTTGGGCCTCCGGTGGGCACAGGGAGGACGAGCGCACCCTGACCTGCGACCAGTGCGGCACCCCGCAGGAGCCGGGCCAGGCTTTCTGCGACACGTGCAACGCGGTGCTGCTCTGGAGCCCCGGCGCCTCCGCCCCGGCGCCGGCCGCCGCCAAGCCGTCGCCCGCCCAGAACCCGTCGCCCGCCCAGGACCCGTCGCCTTCCGTGCCCGCGCAGGAGGGCCCGGCGGAACGCGAGCGGCCGGCGTCCCCCCAGCCCGAGTGGCACACCCCCGCGCAGCCGATGCCGCAGGCCGTCTCGTCGCCGATGCCCGGTGCCCCCTCCTCGCCGCTGCCGCACGCGTCCTCCGGGCCGCGGGCCTCCCGAGCGACGGCCGCGCCGGTGTCGATGCCGATGCCGATGGCCATGCCGCTGCCCGCCGAGAACCAGGACGAGGACGACCCCACCGAGCCGCTCGACACCCGGCGCGTGCGGCCGGGCTCCGGCCAGGCGCCCGCGCCCGGCTACGCCTACGGCGCGGACCCCGGTTACGCGGCGCAGGGCGGCCACCCGTACGACCCGGCCGCCGCGGGCGGCGCGGGGGGCGCAGG
>NZ_JAGIQL010000243.1 GCF_017813245.1 Streptomyces montanisoli | reverse complement strand
CGTGCCGCCGCCCGGGAGATCGACGCGGAGAACACGCCCGAGTCGCGCTGGGCCGCCTGGGAGGCGCTCGGGTCGCTGCCGGTGGCGCGCCCGCCGCGCGGGCCTGTCCTCGTGGTGGCGGCGCACCCGGACGACGAGGTACTGGGCTTCGGCGGCACGATGGCCGCGCTTGCCACCGCCGGCACGCCCGTGCACCTGCTGTCCGTCACGGACGGGGAGCGGTCGCACCCGCGCTCCACCCGCCCGGCCGCCCGCCGCCTGGCGGCGCTGCGCCGCACGGAACTGGCCGCCGCGCTCGCCGATCTCGGCCTCGACCGGGTACGTCCGAGTCACCTCGCCGTACCCGACACGGCCGTCGACGCCCACGAGGCGCGCGTGGCGGACGCCGTCGCCCGCCTGCTGCGGGAGACCGGCGCGCGGCTGTGCGTGGCGCCGTGGACCGGCGACCTGCACAGCGACCACGAGGCCGCGGGGCGTGCCGCCGTCACCGCGTGCGCCGCCGTGGGTGTACCGGTATGGCGCTACCCGGTGTGGCTGTGGCACTGGTCCTTCCCCGGCGACACCCGGGTGCCGTGGCACACCGCCGCTCGCCTGCCGCTCGGCGGGCGGGAGGCCGCGTCCAAACGGCGTGCGGTGCGCCGGTTCAGGAGCCAGATCGAGCCGCTGGGCAACGCCGAAGGGGACGAGGCGATCCTGCCACCCGGCGAACTGGCCCATCACGTCAGGGACTTCGAGGTGGTCTTCCGATGAGCACGCCACCCGGCTACTTCGACACCATGTACGCGTCGTCCGCCGATCCCTGGGACCTGGCGGGCCGCTGGTACGAGCGGCGCAAGTACGCGCTGACGGTGGCGGCCCTGCCACGCCCCCACTACCGCAGCGCGTTCGAGCCCGGCTGCTCGGTCGGCGTGCTGACCGAGCGGCTGGCCCGGCGGTGCGACCGGCTTCTCGCCGTCGACCGGGTGGAGTCGGCGGTGCGCACGGCGGCCGAGCGGGTGCGCGGCCTCGACCACGTCGAGGTCGCCACCATGGCCGTGCCTGGGCAGTGGCCCGGCGGCTCCTTCGACCTGATCGTGCTCTCCGAGTTGCTGTACTACTTCGACGACGACACACGCGGCCGGCTGCTCGACCGGGCGCTGGAGTCCCTGGAGCCCGGCGGCACACTCGTCGCCGTCCACTGGGACCATCCCGTGCCCGAACACCACCGCACCGGCTCGGAGTTGGCCGCGCCACTCGCGTCCGTTCCCGGGCTGTCCCCGCTCACCGACGTACGGGACAGCGACTTCAGGCTCCAGGTGTTCACGAGGACGGATCCCGCGGACGGCACCCCGCTGTCGCCCGCCGCGGAGGAAGGGCTGCTGTGACGGTGCGGGACGCGTGCGCGGTGATGGTCCCGGCGCACGACGAGGCCGCGTCGCTGCCGGCGACACTGCGCTCGATACGTGCCGCGGCCCGTCACCCCGCGCTGTCGGGTGTGGAGGTGGTGACGGTCGTCGTCGCCGACGCGTGCGCCGACGACACGGCCGCCGTCGCCCGGGCCGGCGGCGCGCTCGTGGCACGTGAGAGCTTCCGCAACGTCGGCCGTGCCCGCGCCGCCGGAGCGGAAGCCGCGCGGCGCCTGCTCGCCGCGCACGGGGACAGGCTGTGGCTCGCGACCACGGACGCGGACACCGTGGTGCCACCGCACTGGCTCGCCCACCAGCTCCGCCAGGCGCGCGCGGGGTGGGACTGCGTCGTGGGCACCGTGCGCGTCGCGCCGCATCCCGCGCTGAGCGCGGCGACGGCCGCCCGTCACGACGCGCACTACTTCGCCGGGCGCCCGCCGGGCGCCGGCGCATGGCGCCATCCGCACGTCCACGGCGCCAACCTCGGCGTGGCTCTCGGCCCCTACCTGGTCGCGGGCGGTTTCCCGCCGTACACGTACGGTGAGGACAGGTCGCTGGTCGCCGCACTCGAAGGCACGGGCCACCGCGTACTGCGCACGGACGCGTGCCCCGTCGTCACGTCGGGCCGCCGGGACGCGCGGGCACCGCACGGCTTCGGTGCTTTTCTCACGGCGCTCGCACTCGGCTGACCTGCGGCGATCAATTTCCGTCCGCACCCGGTGGCGTATTCGGCAGGTCATCTTGGGCTCGCTGCCCGGTTCACGCATAGATCGCAGGGTGAGGGGCACGCGATCCGTTACACAAAGAGAGCGAGCCCGCGAGAAATGGCCGGGCGGAGCGCTCATCACCTGCGGGCGCGCCGATCGCGAAACGTGTATCGCGACGAAAGTCGCACGGCACTCCGGCCCGGCGCGGATCGCATTGTCCACGACGCTACGGACGGGACCATGACGAAATCGGAGAGCGGCAGCAGCGCGCCGGAAAGCCGGAGCGGCCGCAAACACATCGGCGCTCCCGATGCGATGCGCCGCGCAGCCGAACAACTGGCGAGTCTGCTGGGCAGTGAACCGGAATCGGTGTCCGCCATCAAGAAGACCGACGACGGCTGGACGGCCGCCGTGGAGGTCATGGAGATCGAGCGCATTCCTGACACGTCCAGCGTCATGGCGTCCTACCGCGTCGACATGGACGGCGAGGGTGAACTGATCGGTTACGAAAGGATCCAGCGCTATCCCCGGGGCCGCGTCGACCGCTGAAGCGGCCCCACAGTGGAGGAAGGAAGAAACAACGTGAGCATCGTGCAACAGTCCAACGCTCCCACGAGTGGTGGCGGATCCGGGAGTCTCTACGACGTCCTGGAACTGATTTTGGACCGTGGTCTTGTGATCGACGCGTTTGTCCGGGTCTCCCTGGTCGGCATCGAGATACTCAAGATCGACGTGCGCGTCGTCGTCGCCAGCGTGGACACGTATCTGCGCTTCGCCGAGGCGTGCAACAGGCTGGATCTGGAGGCCGGCAGCAACAAGCCGTCCGGCCTCACCGACCTCGTCGGTGACTCCATGGAGAGCGGCGCGAAGGGCAAGAGCAAAGGGGCGCTGACGGGAGCGGTCGAGGCGATCACCGACTCGCTCCAGGGCAGCGGAGAAGAGGACGACGGAAAGCGGGAACGCGAGCGCAGCAGCAGCAAGTCGTCGTCCGGCCGCCGTACGACCCGCCGGCGGGAGGAGTAGTCCATGTCCACCTACATCTACGCGATCACCGCGTCGGACCACCCGGTACGGCTCGACGGGCTGACCGGGGTGGGCGAGCCGGCGTCCGAGGTGCGCACCGTGAAGACCGACGCCCTCACCGCGGTCGTCAGCGACGCGCCCGAGGGGCTGCGGGCCAAGCGCAGGGACGTCTCCGCGCACCAGGCCGTGCTGGAGCGCCTGATGGCGGACGGCGCCGTGCTGCCGATGCGGTTCGGGCTCGTCGGGCCGGACGACGACCAGGTGGCCGCGGCGCTCGAAGGCAACCGCGACGGTTACCGGGAGCGGCTGACGGAACTCGACGGCTGCCTCGAATTCAACCTGAAGGTCACGCGCGACGAGGACGACCTGCTGACGGAGATCGTCCACGAGTCGGACGAGATCCGCAGGCTGAACGAATTCACCCGGGAGCACCCGGACGCCCAGAACGAGAAGATGCGCCTCGGGGAACTGATCACCGAAGAGGTCAAGACGCGCCAGGAACGTGAGGCCGGGGAAATCACCGACCGCCTCTCCCCCGCCGCGCTGAACACCGCGATCGGCGACCCGGTGCAGGACACCCTGCTGAACGTGTCGTTCCTCGTGGAGCGGGAGAAGGCAGCCGGTTTCTCCGAGGCCGTGCACAAGGAGGCCGGCCGGCACAGCGAGGCCCACACGTTCCGGTTGAACGGCCCTCTTCCGCCGTACAGCTTCGTCTGAGCCTGAAGGAAAGGCGACACGGGAAGGAAGAACATGGGACTCATCACGCAGATCCTCACGCTCCCGGTCGCCCCTGTCCGCGGATTCGGCTGGGTCTTCGGACAGGTCCTGACCGCGGCCGAGCAGGAGTACTACGACCCCGGCCCGGTCCGCGGGCGGCTCGCCGAACTGGAACAGGAACTCCTCGCGGGTCAGATCTCCGAGGAGGAGTTCGACCGGCGCGAGGACGAGTTGCTCGACCGGCTGGAATTCATCCAGAACGAGCGTATGCGACTCGGTCTTGACACCTGACTCATACACGGAGAACGAGGTGCGCGACAGATGGCAACGAACAATTCCAAGATAGGCATGGCCCTGGTCGGAGGCTATCTACTGGGGCGGACGAAAAAAGCGAAAATGGCGATCGGCCTGGGCATGTTCCTGGCCGGTAAGAAATTCAACCTCGATCCGAAGCAGCTGGGGTCGATGCTCTCCGATTCGCAGCTGCTCGGCGGCCTGAACGAGCAGGTGCGCAAGGAACTGCTCGACACGACCAAGACCGCCGCAACCTCCGCGCTCACCAAGCGGATCGGCAGCTTCGCCGACTCCCTGCACGAGCGGACGCAGTCCCTCGAGGGCGGCGGCCAGGACGACGCCTACGAGGACGACGCCTACGAGGACGACGACTCCGACGAAGGCGACGAGTCCGAGGACAGGGCCGCGCGCGACGAACGTGACGAGCGCGAGGACGACCGGCGCGAGGACGACGAGCGCCAGGACGACCGCGACGACGCGGGGAAGGCCGGGGCCAAGTCCTCCAAGGCGCGCAAGTCCGCTTCGGGCAGCCGCTCCCGCGCATCGGGCACGGCGAAGAAGACAGCGTCGTCCGGTGCCCGCAAGGCGGCACCCAAGGCACGGAAGACGGCATCGGGCGCCCGGAAGACCACGGCGTCGGCACGCAAGACCGCCTCCGGCACCACGCGGAAGGCGACCAACCGGGGAGGCGCCGACCATGGCTGACTCGACACTCGGAACGCTCCGCAAGGAGCTGACGGACAGTCCGGCGGCCGACCGGCTCAAGGACGAGCTCCGCAACTACCTGATGGCCCGCGCCACCCACACGGTGACCAACCTGGGCGATCGCCTCGGCGAGGGGGCGGGCAAGCTCGCCGGCTCCGCCGGGGACGCGGGTGGACTCGCGGGCAGTCTCGCCAAGGGCGGTCAGGCGCTCACGGAGGGCAAGTCGCCGCTCGACGCCGCCAAGGCGATCGGCAAGGACCAGCTCAAGAACACCCTCAAGGACAAGGTGAAGGGCGTGTTCGGCCAGGGCCGCAAGGGCGGGGGCGGCAAGTCGAAGTCCGTCACCATCAGCGAGGACATCGATGTCGGTGTGCCCGTGCGTACGGCCTACGACCAGTGGACGCAGTTCCAGGAGTTCTCCACCTTCGCCAAGGGCGTCGTCAGCGTGGAGAAGGGCGACGACACGTCGAGCAACTGGCGGGTGAAGGTCGCCAAGTCCACCAGGAGCTGGAAGGCCAACGTCACCGAGCAGGTGCCCGACCAGCGCATCACATGGACGACCGAGGGTGCCAAGGGCACCGTGAAGGGCGTCGTCACCTTCCACGCGATCACCGACGACCTCACCAGGGTGCTGATGGTCCTCGAGTACTTCCCGAAGGGGTTCTTCGAGAAGACCGGCAACATCTGGCGCGCACAGGGCAGGCGGGCGCGGCTCGACCTCAAGCTGTACCGCAAGTTCATCATGATGCGCGGCGAGGCAACCGACGCCTGGCGCGGCGAGATCCGCGACGGCGAGGTCGTGATGGACCACGACGAGGCGATGGAGCGCGAGCAGGAGGAGCAGGAAGGACAGGACGGTGAGGAGCCCGAGGTGTCAGAGGGCTCGGAGGAGTCCGAAGAGGCCGAAGAGGAAGGCGCGCAGGACGACGACGAGGACGGCGACAGGTTCGAGGACGAGGAGGCCGAGGACGAGGAGGCCGAGGCCGAGGACGGCGAGGACGAGCCGTACGACGACGAACTCGACGAGCCCGAGGCCGGGCAAGAGGACGCGGACGCCGAGCCCGAGGACGACGAGGAAGCCGAAGGGGACGAGGAGGCCGCCGCCGAGGACGACGCCGACCGCGAGCCCGAGGACGCAGAGCCCGAGGAGGACGACGACCGCGACGGCGCACGCCGCCCGGCACGTGCGGGCCGGAGCTGACATGGTCAAGCCCGGCGCCCCAGTTCCCGGGGCGGTCTCGCAACGATCAGCAGGACGAGGGTGAACCGACGTGTCCGACTCATTGTCAGGCCGTATGGGTGGCCCCCCTGCCCGGGCGCCCTACGGGGCCGCTCCCCAGGGGAGTTCCGCGAACCTCGCGGACATCCTGGAGCGCGTCCTCGACAAGGGCATCGTCATCGCGGGCGACATCCAGATCAACCTGCTCGACATCGAGCTGCTGACCATCAAGCTGCGGCTGCTCGTCGCCTCCGTCGACAAGGCGAAGGAGATGGGCATCGACTGGTGGGAGCACGACCCCTCGCTGTCCTCCCGCGCCAGGGACGACGCGCCGCACCGGCAGATGTCCGCCGGGCACGCGGGGGGCCGTGCCTCCGGCGGCGCGGAGGTCGACGCGGAGGGGCAGGCCGACGAGATCGCGCGGCTCCGGGCGGAGGTGGCCGAGCTGCGTGCGGCCGCCGCCCTCCCGGAGGGCGAGAGCACCCGCGCCGAGCGTGAGCCCGATCCCGCGCGCAAGCGGCCGCGCCGTACGGAGAAGGGCGCGGAGACGACCCGCAGGGCTCGGCGGACGGACGGCCATGACACGGACGAGGAGCACTGATGTCCGCCACGCCCACGCACACGCCCACCCCGGCGAGCGGTGCGGACACCGTGTCGTACCTGTACGCCGTGTGCCGCGCCGACGCCCCCGAGCCGGCGGGCGGGCAGCCGCCCGCCGGCGCCGGCGGGCGGCTGCGGCTCGTCCGGGAGGGCGGCCTGGCCGGCGTCGTGGCGTCCGTGCCGGCGGACGAGTTCGGCACGCGGGGCCTGGAGGCGCGCCTCAACGACCTGGATCAACTGGAGGCGCTGGCCCGCGCGCACAACGCCGTGGTGGACGCCGCCCACGCGCGCGCCACCGTGCTGCCCATGCGGCTCGCCACCGTCTACCTCGACGACGCCCGGGTCGCGGAGGTGCTGCGCGCGGGCGCCGAGGACTTCGGGCAGCTGCTCGACTGGCTCGACGGCCACGAGGAGCTCGGCGTCAAGGTGTACGCGGTAGCACCGGCGAAGCCGCAGGAGGCCCCGGCCGCCGGCACGCCCGAGGCGGAGGGCGCCACGAGCCCGGGCCGCGCGTACCTGCGCCGCCGCCAGGCCCAGCGCAGCAGCCACCGCGACGCCTACCGCGCGGCCGGCGAGGTCGCCGCGCGCCTGCCGGAAGCGGTGTCCGCTCTCG
>NZ_JAGIQL010000242.1 GCF_017813245.1 Streptomyces montanisoli | reverse complement strand
GTACCGATCAGGAGGCCGGGTACGGGCCGACCGTGTACGACACCGGCGCCTACGCCGTGGCGGATATGGCGAACGTGTCGGACATGGCGGACCCGGCCGGGCAGGAGGGCGCCGGCTACCCGGTGGCAGCGGCCTACGGCGCGGGCGAGGCGTACGGCGGCTACGCGCAGCAGGACGCCTACGGCTACCAGCAGCAGGACCCGTACGCCTACCAGCAGGGCGGCTACGACCCCTCGCAGGCGCAGCAGCCCGCCCAGCAGCCCCAGGCGTACGGCCAGGACCAGGGCTACGGCTGGCAGCAGCAGCCCGTCGACGCGGGCGACGGCGCACACGACGGCGCCCAGACCGGGCAGCAGCCCGCGCTCGACGAGACCAGCTTCTTCGACACCAGCATGATCGACCTGGAGCAGCTGCGCAGGTACGAGCAGGGCCGCTGACCACCGGCAGGGAGCCGGATTGGGTCCTGCGCCCACGTACCGGTATCCTAGCCCTTCAGTCGCGTGCTCGCCGCGATCACGGCTGCCCGCCCGGCCCATGGGCGATAGCGGCGGCCCTTCGGTGACCACCCCGATCCGACGAAAGCAGGGACAGTTCTGAACGCGCGCCTCGACCACCGCAACCCCCTCGTGTTCGACACGCACGAGCTGGGGCGGCGACCCGGTGCGCTCCAGCGGCTGTCCCGCTCGGTGCCCGCGCCGAGCGACCTCGGCATCGCCGGGGTCATCGCGGTGCCCGAGTCGGCCCCCGTCGAGCTGGAGCTGCGGCTCGAGTCGGTCATGGAGGGCGTGCTGGTCTCCGGCACCGCCCGCGCCACGGCCGAGGGGGAGTGCGTAAGGTGTCTGGAGCCGCTGACCCGCGAGGTGAAGGCGGACATCCAGGAGCTGTTCTCGTACCACGACGCCGATGACCGGGGCCGCCCCAAGGCGGAGCCCGGCGACGACGCCGAGGACGAGGACACGCTCTTCATCGAGGACGGCCTGTTCGACCTCGAACCGGTACTGCGTGACGCGGTGGTGCTCGCACTGCCGATGCAGCCGCTGTGCCAGGAGGACTGCGCAGGCCTGTGCCCCGAGTGCGGGGTCAGGCTGGCGGACGAGCCCGGGCACCATCACGATGCCGTCGACCCCAGGTGGGCGGCACTGCAAGGACTCGCCGAGACCGTCAAGGACGGCGAGAAGGACGACATGGACGGTGCCGGCTTCGGCACCGACGAGAAGCAGGAGAAGTAGCCGTGGCTGTTCCGAAGCGGAAGATGTCGCGCAGCAACACGCGCCACCGCCGGTCGCAGTGGAAGGCTGTGGCCCCCAACCTGGTGGCGTGCGAGCGCTGCCAGGAGCCGAAGCTGCAGCACATCGCGTGCCCCAGCTGCGGCACCTACAACAAGCGCCAGGTCCTCGAGGTCTGAGCGGCTGGTGAGAGGCTCAATGTCTGAACTGTCCGCGGACAAGAACGTCACCAAGCAGACAGACACCGTCCACGCAGCCTCGTCCCACACGCTTCTGGAAGGGCGGCTCGGGTACCACCTCGAGTCCGCCCTTCTGGTGCGTGCGCTGACGCACCGTTCCTTCGCGTACGAGAACGGCGGGCTGCCCACCAACGAGCGGCTCGAGTTCCTCGGGGACTCGGTGCTCGGCCTCGTGGTCACGGACACGCTGTACCGCATCCACCCCGACCTGCCCGAGGGCCAGCTCGCGAAGCTGCGCGCCGCCGTGGTGAACGCACGCGCGCTCGCCGGCGTCAGCCGCGGCCTCGACCTCGGCTCCTTCATCCGGCTCGGCCGCGGCGAAGAGGGCACGGGCGGACGGGACAAGGCGTCCATCCTCGCCGACACCCTGGAAGCGGTCATCGGCGCCGTCTACCTCGATCAGGGGCTCGACGCGGCGTCCGAGCTGGTCCACCGGCTCTTCGACCCGCTGATCGAGGAGTCCTCCAACCTCGGCGCGGGCCTCGACTGGAAGACCAGCCTCCAGGAGCTCACCGCGGCCGAGAGCCTCGGCGTGCCCGAGTACCTCGTGACGGAGGAGGGTCCCGACCACGAGAAGACCTTCACTGCTGCCGCCCGCGTCGGTGGTGTCTCGTACGGCACCGGCACCGGCCGCAGCAAGAAGGAGGCCGAGCAGCAGGCCGCCGAGTCCGCGTGGCGCGCCATCAAGGCCGCCGCGGACGAGCGCGCGGCCGCCGCTGCCGGCGCTCCCCGGGGGTGACGTGCCCGAGCTGCCCGAGGTGGAGGTCGTACGGCGTGGTCTTGAACGCTGGGTGAGCGGCAGGACGGTCGCCCGGGCCGACGTGCTCCACCCGCGCGCCGTACGGCGCCACCTCGCGGGCGGCGAGGACTTCGCCGCCCGCCTCAGGGGCCGCACCCTCGGGGTGGCACGCCGCCGCGGCAAGTACCTGTGGCTGCCGCTCGACGACCCCGGGTTCTCCGTACTCGGCCACCTCGGCATGAGCGGCCAGCTGCTGGTGCGCCCCGAGGACGCGCCTGACGAGAAGCATCTGCGGGTCAGGCTGCGGTTCTCCGACGCCCTCGGCACCGAGCTGCGCTTCGTCGACCAGCGCACCTTCGGGGGCCTCTCGCTCCACGACAACACGGCCGACGGCCTGCCCGACGTCATCGCGCACATCGCACGCGACCCCCTGGACCCCGGCTTCGACGACGCCGCGTTCCACACGGCGCTGCGCGCCCGCAGGACGACCGTCAAGCGTGCCCTGCTCGACCAGTCGCTCATCAGCGGGGTCGGCAACATCTACGCCGACGAGGCACTCTGGCGCGCCCGGCTCCACTACGACAGGCCCACGGAGACACTGACCCGCCAGAAGGCCGCCGACCTGCTCGGTCACGTGCGCGACGTGATGAACGCGGCACTCGACGTCGGCGGCACCAGCTTCGACAGCCTCTACGTCAACGTGAACGGCGAGTCGGGATACTTCGACCGGTCGCTCGACGCGTACGGGCGCGAGGACGAGCCCTGCCGCCGATGCGGCACGCCGATGCGGCGCAGGCCCTGGATGAACCGGTCGAGCTACTTCTGCCCGCGCTGCCAGCGCCCGCCACGCCCCACGGTCTGAGCGCTCAGAAGCCGAAGTCCTGCGTCCACCAGGGGCCGCCGGCACCGTAGTGCACGCCGACACCCAGGCGGGTGTAGTCGCAGTTCAGGATGTTCGCGCGGTGGCCCTCGCTGTGCATCCACGCGTCCATCACCGCCTGCGCGTCGGCCTGGCCGCGGGCTATGTTCTCCCCGCCGAGCTGCCGCACGCCCGCCGCGTCCGCACGGTCCCACGGCGTCTTGCCGTCCGGGTCCGTGTGGTCGAAGAAGCCGCGCTGCGCCATCTCGTCGCTGAAGTTCTGCGCGAGCGAGTCGAGCGAGCCGTCGTCCTTCAGCGCGCTGCACCCCACCTTGGCCCGTTCCTGGTTGACCAGGGCGAGCACCTGCGCCGCCACCGTCGACGCCCCCGTGGGGGAGGCGGGCGCCTTGACGACGTGCGGCGTGCTGGTCGCGGGCGCCGGGGCCTTCGTCGACGGCGCCTTGGTGCCGGCCGATGTCTTCGTGTCGCCGGCCGTCCTCGTCTTCCGCGGGGAAGGCGTGGCCTTCGGCCTGTCCGGCGTGGCGGCGTGCGTCTTCGACGGCTCGGCCGAGCGCGTGCCCGACGCCTTGGGCGCGACGTCCGCCGATCCACCGGTGGCGGAGTCCGAGGGCGTCGGGGAGGCGCTGTGGCCACCCTGCTCGTGGAGGCCGGACGGGACGTCGGCCGGCCTGACGTGCTCGGAGCCGATCGCGCCCGCGCCGACGTCGAAGCCGCCGCCACCGGGTATCAGCCCCGACGTCACGGCCACGGCGCCCACCGCCATCGCGGCCGACGCACCGAGCAGCCCGGTACGCACGGGGCCGCCAAGACGCCGCCCGCGCCCGCGGCGCCGTCCGGCGCCCCCGTCCGGCTCCGGTACGGGGGCGGGTCCGGCAGCGGAGCGTCCATGGCGTCCCATCCGCGGTCCTTCCTCGTGCTCTCGGTACGTCGTGGAGGCTCTCCCCAGCGGGGCGGCCTCCCATCCATCGGCGCTCTCACCCGAACGAGTGATGCGCGTTTCGCGACGGGACTGTACGCCATGAGCGGTGGGGCGGGTGGGGCCTGAGAGCAATCGCACGGTTAGCTTGCGTCCATGAATGACCAGGTACGGATCACCGTCTGGGTACGCGGCCGGGTACAGGGAGTGGGGTTCCGCTGGTTCACCAGGGCGAACGCGCTGGAGATCGGCGGCCTCACCGGCTTCGCGCTCAATCTCGACGACGGCAGGGTGCAGGTCGTGGCCGAAGGGGCGCGTGAGAATTGCCACCGGCTGCTCGACTGGCTGAGATCCGACGACACGCCCGGTCGCGTCGACGGCGTCACGGAGATATGGGGCACCGTGCGTGGCGGCTACGAGACCTTCGCGATCAGGTGACGGGAAGGCGCACGCGCCGGGCGTGCGAGGCGCGGGCCCCGGCGGCCGATTCGCCCCCGCGCGTCCATACCACCGTGGTGACCTGGTGGTTGCGGGCGGGGCCCGGCGCGTGCCAGTCTTCCGCACGGACGAGGGCGCGCACCGAGCCGGCCCCGGGCACAGGCCGCGCCGGACGACAGCGGGCGCCGGGCCGCCGGGCGCCGTGCCCGTACGGACGGTGATCGTGTTGACCGTCAAACTTTTTGGTGAGACTCTGGAAGCCCCGCGCACACCAACTGTCTGGCGGCGAGAACAGCAGAGGTAGCGACCTCTCTGCCAGGCGTGCGGGCTTGACCAGCCTCACGAAACCCACGACCCACACCGCATTCGGTCGGTCACTCATTGTGGAGGACCATCCATCATGGCAAAGGCGCTTCTCGGTTATGTCGGCGGTTCCGACCCGCGACTCCTCGCCGAGATGCGACGGCTTCAGCAGCGCGTCCAGGACCTGGAGTCCGAACTCGTACGGATCCAGACCGAGAACGACGCGCTGAGCGCTGCCGCCGCACAGCACCCTGGAGAGTCGCTGCTCGACGGCATCGACATTGATGTTTCCCAGGAGCCTGCGCTCACCTGATCACCGGCCCCTTCCGGGCCGCCGACAGGTGAGGACATTCTCGCCGGCAAGAATATGCAAGGGACGCTCCGGCGTCCCTTCTTTCTTTCTCCGCCTTGTCTGCCTTGTCCGCTCCCGGCCCCGGGAAGCCGCCCGCTCCCTGATGCGCAGCCCCCGCCGCGCGCTCGCCCCGCCCTTCCCCGGCTTCTTAACGTCTGATGTGCCCTGCGCGTCCGGTGGTGAAACCGCCGCCGGACGATCGCTGCGGGTAGAGTCCGGCGGCGTGCACCTCAAGGCCATGACACTCCGCGGGTTCAAATCGTTCGCGTCCGCCACGACGCTGCGCTTCGAGCCCGGGATCACCTGTGTCGTGGGCCCGAACGGCTCGGGCAAGTCCAACGTGGTGGACGCGCTGTCCTGGGTCATGGGCGAGCAGGGCGCCAAGTCGCTGCGCGGCGGCAAGATGGAGGACGTCATCTTCGCCGGCACGACCGGCAGGCCGCCGCTCGGCCGCGCCGAGGTGTCGCTGACCATCGACAACTCGGACGGCGCGCTGCCGATCGCGTACGCCGAGGTCACCATCACGCGGATCATGTTCCGCGGCGGCAGCAGCGAGTACCAGATCAACGGCGACACCTGCCGGCTCCTCGACATCCAGGACCTGCTGTCCGACTCGGGCATCGGCCGGGAGATGCACGTCATCGTCGGGCAGGGCCAGCTCGACTCCGTCCTGCACGCCGACCCGATGGGCCGCAGGGCCTTCATCGAAGAGGCCGCGGGCGTACTGAAGCACCGCAAGCGCAAGGAGAAGGCGCTGCGGAAACTCGACGCGATGCAGGCCAACCTCGCGCGCGTGCAGGACCTCACCGATGAGCTCCGCCGCCAGCTCAAGCCCCTCGGCCGGCAGGCCGCCGTCGCGCGCCGCGCCGCCGTCATCCAGGCCGACCTGCGCGACGCCCGCCTCAGGCTGCTCGCCGACGACCTCGTCACGCTCCAGGAGGCGCTGCGCACCGAGGTGGCCGACGAGGCCGAGCTCAAGCGGTGCAAGGACGAGGCCGAAGGGCGCCTGAAGGCCGCGCTCGCACGCGAGGCGGCACTCGAGGACGAGGTGCGCCGCCTCGCCCCCCGGCTGCAGAACGCCCAGGCGACCTGGAACGAGCTGTCACGGCTGGCCGAACGCGTCCGCGGCACCGTGTCGCTCGCGGACGCGCGCGTCACCAGCGCCACCCAGCCGCCCGCCGAGGACCGGCGCGGCCGCGACCCGGAGGACATGGAGCGCGAGGCCGCCAGGGTCCGCGAGCAGGAGGCCGAACTGGAGGCGGCTCTCGAGGCGGCCGAGCACGCGCTCGACGACACCGTCGCCCACCGCGCCGACCTGGAGCGCGAACTTGCCGTCGAGGAATGCCGCCTCAAGGACGCCGCACGGGCCATCGCCGACCGCCGCGAGCAACTGGCGAGGCTGCACGGCCAGGTCACCGCCGCGCGCGGGCGTGCCGCCTCCGCCCAGGCCGAGATCGACCGGCTGGCCGCGAGCCGCGACGAGGCCCAGCAGCGCGCCGTCGCGGCGCAGGAGGAGTACGAGCAGCTCAAGGCGGAGGTCGACGGCCTCGACGCCGACGACGTCGAACGGGGCGACGAGCACGAGAGCGCCAAACGCGCCCTCGCCGACGCCGAGTCCGCGCTGTCGGCCGCACGCGAGGCCGCCGTGTCGGCCGAGCGCAGCCGCGCGGCCGTCGCCGCACGCCACGACGCCCTGGCGCTCGGGCTGCGCCGCAAGGACGGCACCGGCGCCCTGCTCGCCGCGCGCTCCACGCTGACCGGCGTGCTCGGGCCGGCAGCCGAGCTGCTCACCGTCGAGCCCGGCCACGAACTCCAGGTGGCGGCCGCGCTCGGGGCCGCGGCGGACGCCGTCGCGGCACGCGACCCGGCCACCGCCGCGGACGCCATCCGCCTGCTGCGCAAGCAGGACGCGGGCCGCGCCACCCTCCTGCTCGGCGACGCGCGGGAAGAGCGGGCGCAGGACCACGGCGCCGGGGCCGGCCACGAGGACGGCGCACTGGTCCACGCCCGCCCAGGCAGGGACGGCACGCCGGCCGAGGGCGCATTGCCGGCCGAGGGCTCGCCACCGGCTCACGCCCGTACCGGCGCGGTGCCCGCCCCCGCGGACGGCCGCGGTCT
>NZ_JAGIQL010000241.1 GCF_017813245.1 Streptomyces montanisoli | reverse complement strand
GGCCGAGGCCGCGCGGCCCGGCGCGTCCGCCAGCAGCACCTTCGTGCCGCTCAAGCGCGACGACGCGCCCGCGCCCGCGTCGTCGGCCCCGTCGTCGCCGCTGCCCCCGTGGCCGAAGGCCACCCCGCAGGCGCCCGCGGACCCCGAGCGCACCACCCAGCAGCCCGTGCCGCCCAAGGAGCCGCTGGACCTGCTGGCCGAGCTGACGAACACGCCCGATACCCCGGCCCGCACCGTCCTGCGGCGGTTCAGGATCTGGACACCGCTGGTCGTGCTGCTGGCGATCATCTACGTCGTCGTGCAGGGGGTGCGCCCGCTGCCCGAGCCGTCGCTCGCGCTGACCGCGGCGTCGACGTACCGCTTCGACGGCTCCGCGCCCCAACTGCCGTGGCCCTCCGAGGGCGAGGGCTACCTGGCCGCGCCAGGCCTCGGCACCATGGACTCCTTCGGCGAGCAGAAGTCCGTGCCGGTCGGCAGCGTCGCCAAGATCATGACCGCGTACCTCGTCCTCAAGGACCACCCGCTCAAGGTGGGCCAGAAGGGCCCGTCGATCACCATCGACAAGCAGGCCGAGCAGGAGGGCGGGCTGTCCAGCGAGGGCGAGTCGACGCTCGACACCGTGAAGGCGGGCGACAAGCTCTCCCTCAAGGACGCCCTGTCCGCGCTGATGGTGCCGTCCGCGAACAACATCGCCCGGCTGCTGGCGCGTTGGGACGGCGGCACGCAGGCCGCGTTCGTCAAGAAGATGAACGCGCAGGCCAAGGCGCTCGGCATGGACAACACCACGTACACGGACCCGTCCGGCCTGAAGGCCACCACCGTGAGCACCGCCCAGGACCAGGTCAAGCTGGCAGAGCAGGTCGTCGGGATCCCCGCGCTGATGGCCATCACGTCGCTGCCGCAGTGGACGGACCCCTCCGGCCACACCTGGCGCAACTGGAACACGCTCGTGCCGTACCACGGCGCGATCGGCATCAAGACCGGCACGACCACCGCGGCCGGCGGCAACCTCGTGTTCGCCGCCAAGAAGAACGTCGACGGCAAGGACCAGCTCGTCGTCGGCGCGATCTTCGGCCAGCACAAGCCGCCGATCATCGACACGGTCAACGCCGTCAGCAAGACGGCGATGGTCGCCGCCGAGAACGTGCTGAAGCGGGCCACCGTCGTCAAGAAGGGCCAGGTCGTGGGCGAGGTCGACGACGGCATGGGCGGCACGACGCCCGTCGTCGCGACGGCGGACGCCAAGGCGGTCGGCTGGGGCGGCCTCACCGAGCAGCTGCGGCTGACGGAGGAGTCCGGAGGCATCCCGCACTCCGCGAAGGCCGGCACACGCGTGGGCACGCTGACCGTGGGCAACGGCCTGAGCAGCACGAAGATCCCGGTCGCGTTGCAGAAGGACCTGGTGGAGCCCGGCTTCGGCGCGAAGCTCTCGCACTTCTGAGCGGGCCGTCCGTGCGGGCCGTCCGTGCGGGCTGTCCGAGCGGGCCGTCCGTGCGGGCCGTCCGAGCGACCCGCCCGTGCGGGCTCGTGGGGTGAACGCCGGGCCGTCCCGTGCCCGGCGTTTTACCCCGGGCCCCGCCCGGGCCCCGCGTGCTAGCGTCCCGGGTCGGGGTGGGGGACGGGAGTGTGCGGCAACTGTTCGGCGGGACCACGGCGTCCTTCCACGTGCCGGACGACCATGGGGAGACGTTGGAGTGCCGCAGTGACCACCGCCGAGCCATCGCGTACGTCGCGCACGCAGCAGGCGCCGCTCACGCCGACGCGCGTGCCCAAAGCCCGCGAGCCGCTGTCCTCGGAGGGCGGCCGGTCGCGTCGGGCCGGGCCGTCCGGAATCCCGCGGCCCGCGGCGCGCCTGCGGGCGCTCGCACTGCGCCATCCCGTCCTGCTGACGGGGCTCGTCGCCGCAGCCGCCCACCTGGTGTGGTTCTTCTTCCTCGCCAACAGCGGCGGTGACATCGCCGCGCAGGACGCGTGGGCCGAGTTCGTCGGGCGCCACCCCGACTCGGCGTACAACCTCGCCTGGTACGGCGGCATGCACCCGGTGTCGTACAGCGTCGTCTCGCCGTACCTGATGTCCGTGCTCGGCGTGCGGACGACGATGATGGCGGCCGGGACGGTGTCGGCGGCGCTGACCGCGCTGATCCTCGTGCGAGTCAAGGCCGTGCGCAACCCGATCGCGTGCTCCATGGCCGGGGTGTTCGCGTTCTTCTGCAACGCGATGTCCGGGCGTGTGACGTTCGGGCTCGGTGTGATGTTCGCGCTGGGCGCGGTCGCCGCCACGTTCTGCTGGCCGCGCCGATGGCGCACGAAGCGGTGGGCGAAGGCGGCGGCCGCCGCGCCGCTCGCCGGGCTCGCGACGGCCGCGAGCCCGGTGGCCGGGCTCTTCCTGGGGATCGTCGCGGTCGCGCTGTTCATCCGCAAGCGGCGGCCGGGCGCGTACACGCTCGGCGTGCCGCCGCTCGTCGTCGAGGCGCTGTCCATCTGGCTGTTCCCGTTCTCCGGCACCCAGCCGATGTCGCTCGGCACGGCCTCGCTGCCGTTCGTCTTCGCGGTGGCCGTCGTCGTGCTCGTCCCGAAGGACTGGCGCACCACGCGGACGGCCGCCGTCCTCTACGCGCTCGGCACGCTCGCCACCTGGGCCATCGACTCGCAGATCGGCTCGAACATCTCGCGGCTCGCGATGATCATGGGCGCGGTGGTGTTCCTCGCGGCCATCCCGTACACGGTGCGCGGCTCGGTGCGCTGGTGCGCGCTGCTGCTGTGTTTCGCGGGCGTCAACGTGTGGACGGGGTTCAAGGGCGTCGACGACATGGTCATCACCGCGCCCGCCGCGTCCTGGACGCGCGAACTCGCTCCGCTCGTGCACCAGCTGCAGAAGGTGGACGCGAACAAGGGGCGCGTCGAGGTGGTCCCGGCGCGCAGCCACCGCGAGGCGTCGGCGCTCTCGCCGTACGTCAACCTGGCGCGCGGCTGGAACCGGCAGGCCGACATCGAGCGCAACCCGCTCTTCTACGACGACACGCTCACCGCCGGCAACTACCGCGGCTGGCTGGACCGGTGGGCCGTCCGCTACGTCGTCCTGCCCAAGGGCAGGCCGGACGAGGGCGCGGCGCGCGAGGCTGCGCTCGTCCGGCACGGCCAGCCGTACCTGCACGAGGTGTGGGGCGACGCCAACTGGCAGCTCTACGCGGTCAAGAACCCCATGCCGATGGCCGACCCGCCGGCCACGGTGGACAGCGCGGGCGCGGGCGAGCTGACCATCCACGTGAGGAAGGCGGGCAAGGTGCTCATCCGGGTCCCGTACTCGCCGTGGCTCGGCCTCGTCGACGCGGACGGCAAGAGGGTGCTGCCGCCGCAGGAGACGCCGGCGTCTAAGGCGCGCGACGGGAAGGGGCCCAAGCAGTACACCAACCCCGCCGGCTGCCTGACGAAGGCGAACAAGGACGAGGACGGCGACGAGTGGACGTTCCTGCTCGCGCCGAAGCCCGGCGTGTACCGGATCGCGGCCCCGTACCAACTCCCGCGCGGCACGGGCTGCCCGAAGGAACTGCGCTGACCCGCGCTGGGCGCGCCTGGCGCGCCCGCCTGCGCTCCGGGCGGCGCCGGGCCCGGCGATGTCCGTGCCAGAACGTGCCGGGTGCCTCCGCGCCGCCGGTGCCGGACGGCGCGGAGACCAGCGGCTGAGCGACGGGCCCGACCCGGCGGAGACGAGCCGCCCGCGGAAACCGGGGAAGCGGGCGTCATGGGCGTCCGGCGGCCGGCGCGACGGCCCCGGGCCGGCCCGCCTCAATCCCCGCGAAGGCGGCCCGAGTCGGCGCTGTCGTACCGGCGTGATAGAACACGGTTCCGGGTGGGGCATCGCCCCGCCGTTCCTTCGCGCACGGGAGGCCGGCCATGACGGCGGAAGCGGGACCGAGGCCCCAGGTGGACACGAGCAGGCCGCATCCTGCGCGGGTCTACGACTGGCTGCTCGGCGGCAAGGACAACTACCCCGTCGACCGTGATGTCGCGAGGAGCCTGCCGGCCGAGGCCAAGGACGCCGCGCGGCAGAACCGCGCCTTCATGCACCGCGCGGTCGCATGGCTCGCGCAGCAGGGCACCGACCAGTTCCTCGACATCGGTACGGGCATTCCCACCGAACCCAACCTCCACCAGGTCGTCCAGTCCATCCGCCCCGCGGCCCGCATCGTGTACACGGACAACGACCCCATCGTCCTGCGGCACGCGGAGGCCCTGCTCATCAGCGGGCCCGCGGGCAGCACGGACTACATACAGTCGGACGTCCGCACGCCCGGCGCGATACTCGAACACGCCCGCGCCGTACTGGACTTCGAGCGCCCGGTCGCACTCTCACTCATCGCGCTGCTGCACTTCGTGACGGACGACCAGGACCCGTACGGCATCGTCCGCACGCTGGTCGAAGCCCTGCCGTCCGGCAGCCACCTCGTCATGTCGCACGCCGCGTCGGACATCGTGCCCGAGCTGTCCGACCGCACGGTCCGCGAGTACGCCAAGGGCGGCATCCGGCTCGCGTTCCGCACGCGCGCCGAGTTCGGCCGCTTCTTCGACGGCCTCGAACTCCTCGACCCGGGCGTCGTGCCGCTGCCCGAGTGGTACCGGGGCGATGAGGCGCCCGAGCCGGAGATGAGCGGCATCTACGCGGCGGTCGCGCGCGTACCCTGACCGGCACGCCGGGGCCGGTACCCGGCCATCCGGCCCCGCACCACGGCTGCCGTTCATACGACCCTGGCCCGGCCCGCTTCCGGATGACCCCGTTTCAGCCGGCGCCCGCGCCGGCCCCGCCGCCGTCCGCCGCCCGCGCGGACCAGCGCTCCTCGACCTTCGCGAGGCGCCAGTAGGCGAGCGCCGCCGCCCACACCACCACGAAGAGCCCCACGACGATGTAGCCGACGTTCCCGAGGTCCAGGCCCGCCACCCAGTTCGTCACCGCGTCGCGCAGGTCGAGCTTGTCGTGCAGGACGCCCACCAGCTCGATCGTCCCGATGACGAACGCGACCGCGATCGACAGGCCCGTGATGGCGAGGTTGTAGAAGACCTTGCGCACGGGGTTGGCGAACGCCCACTGGTAGGCGAAGTTCATGAACGTGCCGTCCAGCGTGTCGAAGAGGCTCATCCCCGCCGCGAACAGCAGCGGCAGGCTGAGGATCGCGTACCACGGCAGGCCGGCCGCCGCGCCGCTCCCGGCCATCACCATCAGCGTCACCTCGGTGGCCGTGTCGAAGCCGAGCCCGAACACGAAGCCCAGCGGATACATCTGCCCCGGGCGGCTGATGGATTTCGTGAAGCGGCCGAGGAAGCGGTTCATGAAGCCGCGCGAGTCGAGGTGGGCCTCCAGCTCGACCTCGTCGAAACGTCCACGCCGCATCGCCCGGAACACCCGCATGATGCCGGCGAGCGCGACGAGGTTGAGGGCGGCGATCAGGTAGAGGAAGCCGCCCGAGACGCTCGTGCCGACCGTGCCGAGCGTCTTGTGGGCCGCCGAGTCGTCGTCCATCAGCGTGCCGGCGAGATGCGCGCCGCCCGCGACGAGCGCCGCCATCGCGACCACCACGCTGGAGTGGCCGAGCGCGAACCAGAAGCCGACGGAGACCGGCCGCTTCCCGTCGGACATCAGCTTGCGTGTGGTGTTGTCGATGGCCGCTATGTGGTCGGCGTCGAAGGCGTGCCGCATGCCGAGCGTGTAGGCGGTGACGCCGAGGCCGATCCCGAACGCCTTGGAGCCCACCTCGTAGTGGTTCGGCACGACCAGCAGGAACAGCACGCCGAACGCGACGACGTGCAGGGCGGCGATCACGGAGAGCAGTCCGGCCGTGCGCAGGGTGTCCTCGCGCCGCCAGGCGAAGGGTCCAGAGGAACGCGCGGACGCGGCGGTGCCGCCGGCCGATGACGGCGACGGCGATGACGATTCGGACGTGGGCAGGCTCAACTCGGTCACGCTCCAGCACCTCGTGGATCAACTCGTGAGATGCCGTGGCCGGTCTCCTGGCTTACGGGTTCGCTGACGCACGCTCTCCGTCCGGCCTTCCCGGCTGCCTTGCGGCGGCCAGTGGCCTGGTCCTACGGACGGGAAGCTCCCCGATCACAGTGGCGAGGGCCGCTCCGGCCTCGGACCCCGTAGGGGTCCCCACCGGTCTTCCCGAGCACCACGGCGCCGCCAGACTACGGTCACCCGCACAGGGCTCGCAAGGCTGCACAATTGCGCAAGTGTTGCTCTCGTCGGTGTTCCATCTCACGCCAATCGGCGGTGTACGCGCGGCTGCTGAGAGAATCGGCCGCATGCATCTCGTACCGGCCGAGCGCGCGGACCACCGCATCATCGACGGACACCTCGTCTGCGACGCCATCGCCGCCATCGGCGAGCCCGACACGGTCAGGGCCGCGGCCGACCGCTTCTCGCTGCTCGCCGAGCCGGGGCGGCTCGCGCTGCTGCTCGCCCTGCGCGCGGTGGGCCCGATGGCCGTCTCGGACCTCGCCGTCGCCACCGGCATGAAGGACCCGGCCGTCTCGCAGGCGCTGCGGCTGCTGCGCTCGGCGGGCGCGGTCGCGGGCGAGAAGGACGGCCGTATCGTCCGCTACCGCGTCGTGGACGCGGCCCTGATCGCGCTGCTCGACCAGGTGCGCCTGCCGGCCTGAGCCCGGGAGCGGCCGGCTAGCGGCACACCGACCGCAGCGCCGTCCTGAGGGCCTCGCGGTGCAGGGCGTCCAGGCCGTCGCCGATCGAGCCGGAGACGTCCGCCTCCGTGAGCTCCGCCGCGCAGCCGGCCGACGGCTGCCGCACCCGCTCGGTCGCGACGAGCTCCCGCAGGATGTCCCGGGTGACCGCGTCCAGTTCGGTGCGGATGGCGTCCAGGCTCGGGCGCTCTGACGGGGCCGTCGCGGGGTCGGCCTCCCAGCGTGCGAGCAGGCCGCGCTGCACCACCTTGCTCGCGGCGATCTGGTCCTCGAAGAACCGTGCGGTGGACGCGGGGTCGAGGCCGAGCCCGGCGGCCTGACGCCGCACCTTCGCGAGCTCCTGCCGTTCGCGCTCGGGATCGTCGACGGGTGCCCCCGTGCCGCGTTTCGCCGCGGCGACCTGGTCGCCGAGCCGGAGGCGGCGGATGGCCAGCGCGGTGAGCGGGCCGAGCGGCCCGAGCGCCCCGGCGGCCGCGGGCGCCGCCGCCCCGGAAGGCGGCACGGGGGACCGGGAGAGCGCACGGCGGGTGTCCGGCCACCCAGGGGGCACGGAGGCCGTGCGCACCACGAGAAGGGGGGGGGGGGGGGGGGGGGGGGGGGGGGGGGGGGGGGGGGGGGGCGGGGGGGGGGGGGGGGGGGGGGGGGGGGGGGGGGGGGGGGGGGGGGGGGGGGGG
>NZ_JAGIQL010000240.1 GCF_017813245.1 Streptomyces montanisoli | reverse complement strand
GCGGAGGCGTCCTTGGACGCGGCGATGGCCGCGCGGTAGGCGCGGGACGCGGCGCTGCCCGCCGAGGCGGCGGCAGCCGCTGCGGCCTGCGCCGCCCTCGCGGCACGGCTGGACGCGACCTGCGCGGTGCGGGAGGCGGATATCGCGGTGTTCGCGGCGCCCGCGGCGCCCCGCGCCGCACTGGCGGCCGCGTTGGCGGCCCTGGCCGACTTCGCCACGTCGTCCTTGGCGGCGGCCGCCTCGGTCGCGGCCTTCTGGGCGGCGGCCTTGGCCTCGGCCGCGGCCTTCTTCGCCTTGTCGGACGCGGCGACGGCCTGGTCCGTCTTGAGCTTCGCCTTCTTGCCCTCGCGCTCCACGATGGCGACCAGCTGGTCGATCGTCGCGGACTCCTCGTCGCGCGCGCGGGCGATGAACTGGCCGGAGACGAGGAACTGGTGGATCGCCTCGGGCGACCCGTCGTCCAGGGCGCGCTGGGCGTACTTGGCCACCTCGGGCGACGCGGTGGACAGGATCGTGAAGACCTCGAGCCTCTCGTCCCTCGCCTGCGCCGTGTACTGGGTGTCCAGCAGGAACGTGCGCAGGGACTTCATGGTGCCGGTGTCCAGCGCGTCGTTCGCCGCGTTCTTGACGGCGGTGCCGCTGTCGTTCAGCACGGTGAAGACGGACAGCCGCAGGTCGGACGTGACGGGTGTCTGGAACCCGTCGGCCAGGAAGTCGGCGATCGCGCTGTCCCCCGCGTCCAGCGCAGTACTCGCCGCGGCCTGGGTCGCGGTGCCCGCGTAGGGCAGGGAGGAGACGACGGCGAAGCGGTTGTCGGCCGCTGTCGCCGAGGGAAGTTCAGTGGTGAGGAAGGTGGACACGGCGGCCGGCGAGGCGACCAGGGCCGCGGCGGCGGCCCTGCGGACGGACCGGCCGCCGATCTGGTAGGCGAAGACGGCCTTGCCGCGATCGGTGTCGGGGAGGTCGGTGCCCGTGTCCCCGGTGCCATCGGCCCAGGCGGGCGTGGCGGTCATGGTGGCGATGGCCGGCAGGGCGGGGAGCGCGGCTCCCGCGGCGAGGACCTTGAGCAGCTTGCGTCTGTCCCACATAGGCGCTGACAAGAGTGACCCTTTCCATGCGGATACGACGGTGCGAACACGCGAGCGGCACCTCACCGCCCGTCGCCGGAAAGCGGGGCGGGGCGCCATTTCGCATCGACCATACAGATGCCGTCCGAAAGCTTGCGGACGGAATTTATGGAGGTGAGCGGATTCTTACCGCATTACTGAAGCGTGGTCGGTTATTGAATCTTTATTTGCCCTTCACGGTATCTCCGCAGTCGGACCTAACCTTTCCGCCATATGAGATGGAACACAGTCAACTCCTCCTGGTGCAGGGGCTTTGTCGCATTTTATTTGACTGGACACGGACGGAACTGTGAAGCTTTGATGCGGCTTCAGGCCGGAAGTGCTGGGGGGTGGCGCTCGGCTTCGCAAACTCCGCACAATCGCGCTGCCCCCTGGGTGGAATTCCCACGGGGCTTTTGGTCATGCCCATTTTCGGGTGCGTCATGTGTGGGTTGGTTTCAAGCGGAATCGAGCGTTGGGGCTGCAATGAGAAAACGTGGCAGAAACAAGCCGGGGCGAATGCGTCTCGTGACACGCACGCTGGGCGCCGCCCTGGCGGCCGGCGCACTCGCCTGGCTCGGGATGACGGGCGGCGCGGCGGGCGGGGGCGCGGCGACGGCGTCCGCACACGGCGACGGCGCGTCGGTCAAGGCGGTCGCGGCGGACGCCCCCGGCTACGCGGTGGAGGACTTCAACTACCCGCAGGCCGACAAGATCCTGGCGGAGAAGCACATCGTCCTCAAGCGCGGTGACGGCCACATCACTCTCGCCGACTGCGCGAACGGCACGGGCCAACTGCAGTTCTACTCGCTCGAGAACGACGAGGTCTGCTTCAACGTCACCGGCGACTCGGGCTGGCTGACCCTGGAGCTCCCCTCGGTCTACGGCGTCGACGGCAACGACTACACGACGCAGGTCGACATGACCACGGACGACGAGAAGAAGACGTTCGACGTGCCCGCGAACTCCTGGACCCCGATCGGCCAGAGCGCCGACCCGGACGGGCGCCAGTTCATGCTCGTCGAGATCAGGTCCCACAAGTGACCCACGGAAACGGTCCCTTGAGCCGCAGCCGGCGCACCGCCGCCTTCCGCAGTCGCCCCGTTCCAGGAGTCACGTCATGAAACACACCAGCAACCCCGACCACAACAGACACACCGGGCACGGCAGACGCATGCGCCTCGGCGCTGCGGCCACCGCCGTGATCGCCGCCTCGATCGCGCTGGGCACGGCGCCCGCGTCAGCGACCACCGGCGACCCGGTCACCGACACCACGTTCGGCTACAGCGCGCAGATCATCGTCGGCGACCACGACCGCGGCTGCTCGGCCACCCTGGTCGACCCCGAGTGGCTGCTGACCGCGGCCAGTTGCTTCGCCGACGACCCGGCCACGAGCATCGCCGTCCCCGCGGGCAAGCCGAAGCTGAAGACGACCGCGACGATCGGGCGCACGGACCTGACCGGCAACGCCGGCGCCGTCCGCGACATCGTGCAGCTCGTGCCGCGCACCGACCGCGACGTCGTCCTGGCCCGCCTGAACCGGCCGGTCACCAACGTCGCCCCCATCGCCCTCGCGACGAGCGCCCCCACCGCCGGCGAGGAGCTGCGGTTCGCCGGGTTCGGGCGCAGCAAGACCGAGTGGGCGCCGCTGACGCTGCACTCGGGCACGTACACGGTCGACTCGTCGGACGCCACGACCGCCACCGTCACCGGCAAGGACGGCGCGGCCGCCTGCATGGGCGACACCGGCGGCCCCGTGGTCCGCACGTCGAACGGGACGCCGCGGCTCGCGGCCCTCACCAGCCGCTCGTACCAGGGCGGTTGCTTCGGCATCGACACCACCGAGACCCGCACGGGCGGCGTCGCGGCCCGCGTCGACGACCTGGGCTCCTGGGTGGCCTCGACGGTGGGCGCCGTCCCCGTCACCGACTTCAACTGCGACGGCGTCGAGGACGTCGCCATCGCCGACCCGAAGGCGACCGTCGGCGGCGACACGGCCGCCGGCCTGATCCGGATCGTCTACGGCGGCGGAAAGGGCACCCAGGAGATCAACCAGGATCTCGACTGGGTGGCAGGCGGCGGCGAGAAGAACGACTGGTTCGGCCAGGAGCTCGCGACCGTCGACTACGACGAGGACGGCTGCACCGACCTGGTCGTCGGCACCCCCTCCGAGGACCTGGGCGGCGAGGCCGACGCGGGCATGGTCGACATCCTGCACGGCGCCCCGGGCGGCCTCGGCGCGGGAGCGACGAAGGACACCCACTTCGAGCAGGGCACGGGCACCGGCTCCATCAACCAGTCCACGAGCGAGGCGGGCGACCGCTTCGGCGACGCACTCGCCGCGGGAACCAACGCGGCCGGTGAGCCGTACGTGGTCATCGGCGTGCCCGGCGAGGCCCTCGGCTCCGACGCCGGCGCGGGCATGGTGCACTACGTGCACGGCGGCACCAGCGTCGGCATCGACCAGGACAGCACCGGCGTCGGCGGTGGCGTGGAGGCGGGTGACGGATTCGGCGGCGTGATCGCCGCCGACGCGCACCACATCGTCGTCTCGGCCCAGCACGACACCATCAGCGGAAGCAAGGACGCCGGCAACCTCGAGGTCTTCGCCCAGACCCTCAACAGCGAGCACAAGCCGACCCCGCTGTTCGCCCTCTCCCAGGACTCGGACGGGGTCTCCGGAGGCACCGAGGCGGGCGACCTGTTCGGCGGATCACTCGCCATGGTCCCGTACCGCAAGCAGGGCCAGGCCGCCGCCGACGATTCGATCCTCGTGATCGGCTCGCCCGGCGAGGCCCTCACCACGAGCGACGGCGTCGCCCACTCCGAGGCCGGCATGGTCGAGACGTACGACATCACCGCGTCGGGCAGCTACAGCCAGCTCAACGTGTACACGCAAGGCACCGGTGACGACGACGTGACGGGCGCGTCGGAGAACGGCGACCACTTCGGCAAGACCGTCGCCGCCGTGAACACCGCGCCCCGCGCGGTGAGCACGGGCGCGACGCTCAAGCTGGCCGTCGGCGAGCAGGACGAGGCCATCAACGTGTCCGGCACCCCCATGACCGGGTCCGGCGCCGTCTCCACCTTCTCGCTCCTCGGCGCCCCGGGCGCCAATGATCTGTGGCTGGAGGCCGGCAGCCACGGGCTTCCCGGCGCCCCGGGCACGAAGCAGTACCTGGGTTCGAGCATCCACTACACCGGCACCGCGCTCTACGTGGGCATGCCCTACGGGCCGTCCTCGTACGGCGCCGCCTACGCGCTGCCGCTGTCCAACGTGACCGCCGGGGGCGCGACGGCCCCGGCGACGGCGTACGAGCCCGGCAAGGGCGGCCTCCCGGCCGCGGGCACGTACTTCGGTTACGTCATGAGGTAGGCAGTGCATGAGGTAGGCAGTGATCGCGGGCCCGCCGCCGGGGGAGCCACCTCCGGCGGCGGGCCCGCGCGCGTGCGTGGCTCGAACGCCTGTGCCGGGTCCTGGCAAGGCCGACGTACGATCGACAACCGTGCAGCAAGGTACCGAGAACCCTTCCCGTCGCGCCCGCCGCTCCTCCACCATGGGGAGCATGCCGCTGAATGACATGCCATGGTGGCGCTGGCGCAGCAACGTGCGCTCGGCGCTGCACATGCTTTCCGACCCGGTCTTCCACCAGGAGTGCTGGCTCGCGGGCCGCGAGGGGTACGGCGACGTGACCGACGCCGTCTACCGGCTCGTCGAGGACACGTGGCTGGACAACTGGTCCGCCGAGAAGTACGTCGGCACCATCTTCCGCGACTCGGGCGAGGCCGCCCTCGTGGACGTCGCCGTGCTGCGCGTCCTGCGGATCATGCACCAGGTCGGCCCCGACGCCCTGGTGTCCGCGTACGTGGAGCACCACGGCTGGCCCGAGGCGGTGCGCGCCGCGCGCGAGGCGCACGTACGCCTTGCGACGAACGACGGCGAGGACCCGGACGCCCCGCCGAAGTCGCTCGACGTCCTGCGGATCATCACGCAAGCGGTCTGACGGACCCGGCACCCCGGACCGCACGGCCGCACGGGGCGCACCACGGCCGTACCCCGGGCGGGTGTGGGATCCTCCCCGTTATGAACGAGCCGACCGCATCCGCCGCCGCGAGCGCCCCGCGCGAGCAGTACGTCCTCACGCTGTCGTGCCCCGACAAGCAGGGCATCGTGCACGCCGTGTCCAGTTACCTGTTCATGACCGGCTGCAACATCGAGGACAGCAGGCAGTTCGGCGACCGCGACACGGGCCTGTTCTTCATGCGGGTGCACTTCTCCGCGGACGACGGCGCGGAAAGTGTTCAGAAGCTGCGCGCGAGCTTCGCCGCGATCGGCGACGCCTTCCGGATGGACTGGGAGATCCACCGGGCCGACGCCCGGACGCGGATCGTGCTGATGGTGAGCAAATTCGGCCACTGCCTCAACGACCTGCTGTTCCGGGCGAGCATCGGCGCGCTGCCCGTGGACATCGCGGCGGTCGTCTCCAACCACACCGACTTCCGCGACCTCGCCGGCTCCTACGGCGTGCCCTTCCACCACGTGCCCGTGACACGGGACACCAAGGCGGAGGCCGAACAGCGGCTGCTCGGCATCGTCCGCGACGAGGGCGTCGAACTGGTCGTGCTGGCGCGGTACATGCAGGTCATCTCGGACGACCTGTGCAAGCAGCTCAACGGCCGGATCATCAACATCCACCACTCGTTCCTGCCGAGCTTCAAGGGCGCGAAGCCCTACCACCAGGCGCACGCGCGCGGCGTGAAGCTGATCGGCGCGACCGCGCACTACGTGACGGCGGAGCTCGACGAGGGCCCGATCATCGAGCAGGAGGTCGAGCGCGTCGGCCACGAGGTGACGCCCGAGCAGCTGGTGGCGCTCGGCCGGGACGTCGAGTGCCAGGCACTCGCGCGCGCGGTCAAGTGGCACGCGGAGCACCGCATCCTGCTGAACGGCTCGCGCACCGTCGTCTTCGC
The DNA here is from genome assembly GCF_017813245.1 of Streptomyces montanisoli. GTDB lineage: Bacteria > Actinomycetota > Actinomycetes > Streptomycetales > Streptomycetaceae > Streptomyces > Streptomyces montanisoli. The sequence continues at coordinate 1,183 of NZ_JAGIQL010000240.1, read as the reverse complement.
GTAGGGCCTCTACATACGGCTGAGGTCCGCCGCGGCGTGCAGCATGTCGGCGACGGCGCCGCGGTCGCCTCCCCGCCCGGCCGCCGCCTCCTCCGGCTCGACGTGCCCTGCCACGAGCCGGCAGAACTCCACGCCGTCGACGGCGACATGCGCGACGGCGCGGTCCGCCGAGCCCAGCGCCGCGGGGGAGTCGAGCGGGACGTACCAGTCGCCGCCGCCCACGCCCTCCACCTCCAGGTGCAGGGACCTGCCGGGCGCACCGGCCGCGACCAGCTCGGCGGGCGGCGCGGCGCGCCCCTGCCTGCGGCGCCTGGCGAGCGCCTCGGGCAGCAGCCTGGCGGCCAGGTCGATCATCGTGCGCAGGTGCGGGCCGCCGGGAGGCGCGTACGGGTAGTCGACGGCGTCCGCGATGTCGCTGCCGTGGATCCAGCACTCGAAGGCGCGGTCGACGAGCGCGTCGCGCAGCGGCAGGGCGAACCCGCCGTACGAGACGGACAGGCCGGCCACGTCGGCGTCGTCGGCGTCGTCTGACCCTGCGGAGCCCCCCGACGCGAAGGAGACGCGCCTGACCAGCGCGTGGTTCTGCTCGCGCCACGGCGCGTGCACGTCGCGCGCGTGCGGCCCGGCCGCCTCACCCCAGAAGCGCTCGGTGCGCTCGTCCGGCGCGAGCGGAGCGGCGGGGAAGAGGGGGTCGTCGAGGCCGAGCGCGACGCCGACGACGCCGTCCACCGCCATGAGGTGGCCGATGACGCCCGCCACGGTGGTGGAGCGCGCGGCCGGCTTCCCGTCCTCGAACCACCTCAGGCGCACGGGCGCGTGCCAGTCGTCGTCGCCCATGTCGTGCAGCAGCGCGTCGAGCCGCGCGGTCTCCGCATCGTACGAGGCGGCCCAGTCCGGCACGGGCGTGCGGGCCGGCCTGCGGGCGAGGCACTCCGCCAGGACGTGAGAGCGCAGCGCCGGATCGAGGTCGAGGCTCCGTTCGGCCTGCAGCAGCCCGACCGCGTCGCGCAGCCGCAGCGCTTCCTCGGCGCACGCGTCGCACTCGCTCAGGTGCGCCTCGACGTACGCGGTCTCCTCGGCCGAGCACACGGCCAGCGCCCACGCCCCGAGCAGGGACATCAGCACGCTGTGCGACGGCCCGGCGGCCGGGCCCCCGCTCCCGCCGCGCCGCGCCGGCGGACGT
>NZ_JAGIQL010000024.1 GCF_017813245.1 Streptomyces montanisoli | reverse complement strand
CCGATCCGGCGGCGTCCCGCGACGGCGTCTCGGACCCGTCCCCTCCGGAGCCCGTCGCGCGCCGGCACACGAAGCCCGCGCCGGCGCGCAGTGCGGGGGACGCGCCCGCGAGCGCGTCGCCGTCGCGGCGGTCGCCGGACGCGCGGGCATCGCGAGACACGGGACCCACCGAGGCGCAGGACGCCCAGCGCCCGCCGGGCCGGACGGAGGCCGTCCCCGCCTCCGTGGAACCGGCCTCCGTGGCCACCTTCGGGGCGGGGATCATGCTGCTCGGGCTCGGTCTCGCCTTCATCGCCCTGCGCCTGCGCCGCCGCTGACGCGACGCCACCGCCACCGCCACCGCCACCGCCACCGCCACCGCCACCGCCACAACCGCCTCGCCACCGCCGTGTAACGGGCTCGTCCCGACGTCGGCCGCGCCCCGCGACCACCCGGCGCCTTGCAACACCCCACGCGACCTGCGGTTTCTTGCCCTTCGTACGACCTGAGGCGGATGCCGGGCCTCCGTCGCAGGAGGGTTGCCGCCGTCGGCATACCGGGTATACATACTGAGTATGTCGATTCGCCACGGGCTTCTGGCCCTCCTCGAAGAGGGCCCTCGGTACGGCTCACAGCTGCGCTCGGAGTTCGAGAGCCGCACCGGCGCCACCTGGCCGCTGAACGTCGGGCAGGTCTACACGACCCTCAGCCGCCTCGAACGGGACGGCATGGTCGCCCAGGAGGGCCCGGACGGCGCGGGCCACCCGCTCTACGCGATCACCGACGGCGGGCGGGACGAGCTCGCGTCCTGGTTCCGCACGCCCGTCGACCGCGCCAACCCGCCACGCGACGAGCTCGCGATCAAGCTCGCCATGGCGGTCGGCGCGCCGGGCGTGGACATCCGCGAGGTCATCCAGGCCCAGCGCCACCACACCCTGCAGGCGATGCAGGACTACACCAGGCTCAAGGCGCGCGCGCTCGAACCGCCGCCGGAGAGCCGGGACGAGGTGGCCTGGCTGCTCGTGCTGGAGCAGCTCATCTTCCAGACCGAGGCCGAGGCGCGCTGGCTCGACCACTGCGAGGCCCGCCTCGTCAGGCTCTCGCTGCTGCCGAAGGCGCAGGGGGACGACCGGCGCGCCACGCCGACCGCAACGCCCGCGCCGACCGCAACGCCCGCGCCGACCGCAACGCCCGCGCCGACCGCGAAGCCCGCGTCGACCGCAGCGCACGCGCCTGCCGATGCGCCCGCTGCCGCCGTGCACGCCGCCGACAAGCCGCCGTCCGCTTCCTGAGACCGCCCGCCGCGCCGTCCCGCCACCGCTCTGCTCGCCCGCGCACCGCGCGGCCGGCGGCCACCGTCCGCTCCAAGGAGACCTCTCGTGTCGTACACCACCCCCCGCCCCGCGCCGGGGCCGCATCCGCGCCCCGGCGAACACCCGGACACCAGCGCCCCCGTCCTGCGCCTGGTGGGCCTCACCCGCGTGCACGGCACCGGGGCCACCGAGGTGAACGCCCTGCAAGGGGTCAACCTCGACGTGTTCCCCGGCGAACTCGTGGCCGTGATGGGTCCGTCGGGCTCCGGCAAGTCCACCCTGCTCAGCCTCGCCGGCGGCCTCGACATGCCGACCTCGGGCCAGGTGATCGTCGAGGGCACGGACATCACCGCCGTCAACCGCAAGGTGCTCGCCGCGATGCGCCGGCGCGCCATCGGCTACGTCTTCCAGGACTACAACCTCGTGCCCGCCCTGACGGCCGTCGAGAACATCGCCCTCCCCCGCGAGCTGGACGGCGTCTCCGCACGCAAGGCGCGCGTCGAGGCCAAGGCGGCCCTCGCGGAGATGCGGCTCGAAGAGCTCGCCGACCGGTTCCCCGACGAGATGTCCGGCGGCCAGCAGCAGCGGGTGGCCATCGCCCGCGCACTGGTCGGCGACCGCCGCCTGGTGCTCGCGGACGAGCCGACCGGCGCGCTGGACTCCGAGACGGGCGAGTCGGTGCTCGCGCTGCTGCGCAGCCGCTGCGACGGGGGCGCCGCCGGCATCCTCGTCACCCACGAGCCGCGGTTCGCGGCCTGGGCGGACCGGGTCGTCTTCCTGCGGGACGGCACCGTCGTCGACCAGACCGTCAGGTCGGGCGCCGAGTCGCTGCTGAGCAACCAGGTGGCCGACCGGTGAGGACCTGGTACCGCTCCTGGCGGGTGGCGCTGCGGATCGCCCGTCGCGACGCATGGCGCTTCAAGGGCCGCAGCTTCCTCGTCCTCGCGATGATCGCGCTGCCCATCCTCGGCGTGAGCGCCGCCGACCTGACGCTGCGCAGCTCGCAGCTGTCGCCCACCGAGTCGCTCTCCCGGCAGCTCGGCGCGGCCGACGCGCAGATCACTGACCACGACATCGGCGGGGCCGCCGTGATGCAGGACCCCACCGACCCGTACTCGTACACGACGGTCAAGGACTACGGCGACAAGCCGTGGCCCACGGGCCCCGGAGACCTCGCCAAGGCGCTGCCGCCCGGCGCGCGTACCCTCACCGACTCCACGGCCAGGGCGCGGCTGCGCACCACCCACGGCCTGCTGGACACGGACGTGCGGGAGCTGGCCGCGAAGGACCCTATGACCAGGGGCATCCTGCGCCGGATCAGCGGGCGCTTCCCCGCCTCCACGCACGAGGTCGCGGCGACCACGCACTTCCTCAAGGTCAGCGGCCTGCGGGTGGGTTCCGAGCTGAAGGTGCGCGACCTCGACAGGACGTACCGCATCGTCGGCTCGTACGAGCTGCCCAACGGGCTCGACACGGACCAGGTCAACGCCCTGCCGGGCGCACTGCTCGACCCGCTCGCGAAGGCGCTGGCCGCCAAGGGGCTGCACGCCGACCCGCCGCAGACGACCTGGCTCGCCACGGCGCCCGGTGGTTTCACGTGGAACAGGATGCAGGCCGCCAACGCGCACGGTTTCACCCTCACTTCGCGCGCGGTGACGCTGCACCCGCCGGCCCGGGCCGACGTGCCGTACTTCCAGCGCGACGGAGCGGGCGGCTCCGGCGGCGGCTCGGCCACCGCCTCGTCGATCCTGGCGACCATCGTGGGCCTCGCCATGCTGGAGATCTGCCTGCTCGCCGGGCCCGCGTTCGCGGTGGGCGCACGGCGCTCGCGCCGCCAGCTCGGCCTGGTCGGCGCCAACGGAGGCGACCGGCGCCACATCCGGGCGATCGTCGTCGGCGGCGGTGTCGTCATCGGCGTGGCCTCGGCCGTCGCCGGCACGGTGCTCGGGCTCGCGCTGACGTTCGTGCTGCGTCCGGTGCTGGAGGACGCCATCGGCAAGAGGTTCGGCGGGTTCGACGTGCGCCCGCTCGAACTGCTCGGCATCGCGCTGCTCGCGGTGGTCACGGGCGTGCTGGCCGCGATCATCCCGGCGATCACCGCGTCCCGGCAGACCGTACTGGCCTCGCTCACCGGCCGCCGCGGCGTGCGCAGGTCCAGCCGGGTACTGCCCGTGCTCGGCCTGGTGGCCGTGGTGCTCGGCGGCGTGATCGCGCTCTACGGGTCCACCGTCTCCGACCGGTCGCTGATCGTCGTCGGCGGCAGCGCACTCGCCGAACTGGGCTTCGTGGCGCTGACCCCCGCGCTCGTGGGGCTGTTCGGCCGCGGCGGCAGGTGGCTGCCGCTGTCGCCCCGCCTCGCGCTGCGTGACGCCGTACGCAACAGGGGCCGCACGGCGCCAGCGGTCGCCGCGGTGCTCGCCGCCGTGGCCGGCACGGTCGCGGTCTCCACGTACACGGCGAGCAGCGACGCCCAGGACCGTGCCGAGTACCGGCCGACCCTGCCCTACGGCGCGGTCTCCGTGGCGGTGGGCGACGACGGCGGCCGTGACGTGCCGGCGGCCCGCAGCGCGGTGCTGCGCTCGCTCCCCGTCGACCTGCGGGCGAACGTCGACCGGCTCTCGGTCGGCAAGCCCGGCTGCGACGAGTACGGCGACGCGCCCGGCTGCGGACGCGCCGAGATCGCCGTGCCCAAGGCCAACCAGTGCCCGCTGTGGACGTACGAGGACACGTCCGCCCCGGAGCCGCAGTTCACCGCCGCGCAGCGCCGCAAGCTGGCCAAGGACCCGCGCTGCAAGGACGAGGCGAGCAGCGACACCATGACCGGCGTGGTCGTCGGCGGCGCGGACCTCCTGAAGGTCATGTCGATCCACGACCCGGCCGCCGAGCGGGCACTCGCCGCAGGCAAGGCCGTCTCGTTCGACCGGCGCAACGTCTCCACGCACGACGGCAGGACCACGGTGGCCCTGCGGATCTACGCCGACAACGCCAAGGAGGCAGCGGACCTGGACAAGGGGAAGACGCCCGAGACCAGCATCGTCACGCTGCCCGCGACCGAGGTGCGCTCCGGCACCAAGGCCTACGGCCTCCAGCTGCTGATCCCGCCGTCCGCGGCCAGGCACGCGCACCTGAACACCGTCCCGTACGGCGCGTACTACACGACCAGCTCCCTGCCCACGAGCGCCCAGGAGCAGAAGCTGAACGCCGCCGTCGACAACATCGGCGGCAACGTGGAACTCCACGTGGAAAAGGGCTACGCCAGCAAGAACGACATCGTGCTGCTGGCCCTCGGGGTCTTCGCCGGCCTCGTCACCATCGGCGCGGCCGGGATCGCGACCGGCCTCGCGCAGACGGACGCGGAGGCCGACCTGAAGACGCTGGCGGCGGTCGGCGCACCCGGCCGGGTGCGCAGGACGCTCAGCGGGTTCCAGTGCGGGGTGGTGGCCGCGATGGGTGTGGTACTCGGGTCGCTCGCCGGCGTCCTGCCGTCGATCGGCCTGCGGCTCACGGAGCGGCGCACCGCGCTGGCCGACTACCGGCAGCACCTGGCGCAGGGGATGCTGGGCGACGCCACCCTGCCGCACGTGCCGATCGTCGTGCCCTGGGGGACGCTGGCCGGGCTGCTGATCGCCGTGCCGCTGGGCGCCGCGCTGCTGGCGGCGGCCGTCACCAGGTCCCAGCGTGCCCTGTCCCGCAGGGCGGCCACCTGACCGGGCGGCCGGGCCGTGCGAGACACTGGACACATGGAGATGCCGAGCAACGAACGGTCGCAGGAGAGCCCCCACATTCTCGTGGTGGGACAGGACGGTATGGCTCTCGGTGGCGGCGGAGACGGTGACGCCGAGGACGCGCCGCGCGAGAGCCCGGTGACGGAGATGGTCGAACAGCCCGCGAAGGTGATGCGCATCGGCAGCATGATCAAGCAGCTGCTCGAAGAGGTGCGCGCCGCTCCTCTCGACGAGGCCAGCAGGGTCAGGCTCAAGGAGATCCACGCCGGTTCGGTGAAGGAGCTCGAGGACGGGCTCGCACCCGAGCTCGTCGAGGAGCTGGACCGGCTCTCGCTGCCCTTCACCGAGGACAAGGTCCCCTCGGAGGCGGAGCTGCGCATCGCGCAGGCGCAGCTCGTCGGCTGGCTCGAAGGCCTCTTCCACGGCATCCAGACCGCGCTGTTCGCCCAGCAGATGGCGGCCAGGGCGCAGCTGGAGCAGATGCGCAGGGCGCTGCCGCCCGGCGCGGTGCCTGAGGAGGAGCAGCAGAACCAGGGCAGCTCCGCCATCCGCTCGGGCCCGTACCTCTAGGGCGCGTCCAGCAAGCAGGAGCGCGTTCCGCGAGCAGGGAGCGTCCCACAAGCGGCCCCGGCCGGTCCGTTGACCGGCCGGGGCCGACGCCCGCTACTGACTGCGGCGGGCTCAGGCCACCAGCAGGATCTTGCCCACGTGGCTGCCGGCGTCGAGCGCCCGGTGCGCCTCGGCCGCGTCGCGCATCGCGAGACGCTGGTCGATCACCGGCCGCAGATCGCCGGAGGCGACCAGCGGCCACACGTGCTCGCGCACGGCCGCGACGATGGCGGCCTTCTCCGCGGCGGGACGGGCCCGCAGCGATGTCGCGGTGATCGCGCCGCGCTTGGCCAGCAGCGCGCCGAGGTTCAGCTCGCCCTTCACGCCGCCCTGCATGCCGATGACGGCGATCCTGCCGTTCACGGCGAGCGCGTCCACGTTCCGCGACAGGTACTTGGCGCCGATGATGTCGAGGATGACGTCGGCCCCCTTGCCGTCCGTCGCGGCCTTGATCTCCTCGACGAAGTCCTGCTCGCGGTAGTTGATGAGGATGTCGGCGCCGAGTTCCTTGCACCGGGTCAGCTTGTCCGCGCCGCCCGCGGTGACCGCGATCCGCGCGCCCGCCGACTTGGCCAGCTGGGTCGCCGCCGTGCCGATGCCGCTCGCGCCGCCGTGGATCAGCAGCGTCTCGCCGGGCCGCAGGTGCGCGATCATGAAGACGTTGGACCAGACCGTGCAGACCACCTCGGGCAGTCCTGCGGCGTCCGCCAGTTCGAGCCCTTCGGGCACCGGCAGCAGCTGCCCGGTCGGCACGGCCACCTTCTCGGCGTACCCGCCGCCGCCGAGCAGCGCGCACACCTCGTCGCCCACCGCCCAGCCGGAGACCCCGGGCCCGACGGCGGAGATGCGGCCCGCGCACTCCAGGCCCGGATAGGGGGCGGCGCCGGGCGGGGGATCGTAGTGGCCCTGCCGTTGCAGCACATCGGCACGGTTGACGGCGCTCGCCACGACGTCGACGAGCACTTCGCCCTCGGCGGGGACGGGGTCCGCCACCTCCGACCACACCAGGGCTTCGGGTCCACCGGGTTCCGGAATCGTGATCGCATGCATGGCCGCGAGGCTACTCCCGGGCGCCCCCCGATCCCCCGCTGTCCGCGCCCGCGGCGGCCGCGTGCCCCTCTGTCCGCAGCGTCGCGTGCCCCGCTGTCCGCGGCGGCCGCGCGTACCTCCGGCACGACCTAGCATGGACACACGCCCCCCATCCGTCGCGTGACCGAGGAGCGGTTCGTTGCGAGACATCGCGGTATTCAGCGGCAGTGCGCATCCGGAGCTCGCGGCGGAGGTGTGCGCGCACCTGGAGGTGCCGCTCAACCCGACGCGTATCAGCCGGTTCGCCAACGACTGCCTGGAAGTGCAGCTCCAGGCGAACTGCCGGGAGCGCGACGTCTTCCTCGTCCAGCCGCTGGTGGTTCCCGTGCAGGAGCACCTGGTCGAGCTGCTGATGATGTGCGACGCGGCGCGCGGCGCGTCGGCCGCGCGGATCACCGTCGTCATGCCGCACTACTCGTACGCGCGCTCCGACAAGAAGGACGCGCCGCGCATCTCCCTGGGCGGGCGCCTGGTGGCCGACCTGCTGGTGGCCTCGGGAGCGAGCCGCGTGCTCGCGATGACGCTGCACTCGCCGCAGGTGCACGGGTTCTTCTCGGTGCCGGTCGACCATCTGCACGCCCTGCGCGAGCTGGCGCTCCACTTCCGCGGCTACGACCTGTCGCGGACCACCGTCGTCTCGCCCGACCTGGGCAACGCCAAGGAGGCGGCGGCCTTCGCGCGCATGCTGGGGGCCGAGGTGGCGGCCGGGGCCAAGCAGCGGTTCGCCGACGACCGGGTGTCCATCAGCTCCGTCATCGGCGACATCGGCGGGCGGGACGTGATCGTGCTCGACGACGAGATCGCCAAGGGCAGCACGGTGCTCGAACTCCTCGCCCGGCTGCGGGAACAGGGCGCGCGCTCCGTCCGTATCGCGTGCACGCACGGCCTGTTCGCGGCGGACGCGCTCAAGCGGCTCTCCGAGCAGCCGGACGTCCTGGAGATCGTCTGCACCAACACGGTGCCGATCCCGGTGGAGCACCACACGGAGAAGCTGCGGATCCTGTCGATCGCCCCGGCGCTCGCCGAGGCGATGCGGCGCATCCACAACGGCGAGTCGGTCAGCGCCCTGTTCGACGCGCCCTGACTCCCGGTCTGTCGGCGCTACGGCCGCACTACGGGCGGGATCCTCCCCAGGCCCGGCTCCTCCGGCGGCTCGCCCTGGGCGCGGACGATGGAGATCACCCGGTCCGTGGGCTGCAGCGGGCTCGCCGCGGGGTCGTCGTAGCCGAGCAGCCGGTGGCCGCGCACGACGCTGACCACCAGGTCGTCCGTCTCGCGCACGCCCCTGCCGGCCTCGGCCTTGGTGATCGGCCGCTCGACCATGTCGAGACCGCTGCCCTGCTGGATCAGGTCGTCCATCACCGAGCCCGCCCAGGGACTGAGCACGGACATGCCCAGCATCCGGCCGGCCGCGCTCGCGCTGGTGATGACGGCGTCCGCGCCCGACTGACGCAGCAGCGGCGCGTTCTCCTCCTCGCGCACCGCGGTGACGATCTTCGCGCGCTTGTTGAGCTGGCGCGCCGTCAGCGTCACCAGCACGGCCGTGTCGTCCCGCTGCGTCGCGATCACCACCTGCTTCGCCCGCTGGACCTCGGCCCGCAGCAGCACGTCGCTGCGGGTCGCGTCGCCGATGACCCCGGTAAGCCCCTCCGCGTTGGCCGCCTCGATCACCCGGGGCGACGGGTCCACGACGACCAGCTGCTCCTTGCGCAAGCCGGTGGCGCACAGCGTCTGCGCCGCTGACCTGCCCTTGGTGCCGTATCCGATGATCAGGGTGTGATCGCGCAAGGCGGACCTCCAGCGGTTCTGCCGCCACTCTTCCCGGGTGCGCTCCGTGAGGACCTCGAGAGTCGTACCGACGAGGATGATCAGGAACATCACGCGCAGCGGCGTCACGAGCAGGATGTTGGCCAGCCGGGCGCCGTCGCTGTACGGAACGATGTCCCCGTACCCCGTGGTGGAGAGCGTGACCGTCGCGTAGTAGACGGCGTCCAGGAAGTCCACGGAGCCGTTGGCGTTGTCGTGGTAGCCGCTGCGGTCCAGCCACACGATCAACACCGTCAGGAACAGCACGGCGAGCGCCATCGCGAGCCGCCGCAGCACCTGGCGCAGCGGGCGCTGGATACGGCGCTGAGGCAGCTTGACGCGGGCCGCGACCAGGTGTTCGTCCGCTTCCCTGGCTATGGCGTCGTGGCCGGGAAGTTTCACGTGAAACACCCGCCCTCGACGGGGGCCGTCCATGGCAGGTCGAGGACTTCAAGCAGCGTTCCGGGGTCGGCGCCGCCCGGCGGTACGACCGCGAGGCCGTCGGCGATCGCGATCCCGCGGAGCATGGCCGGGCCGTTGAAGTGCACGGGCTCCAGCCTCTCAGCACGGTGCAGGAACGGCACAAGGCGGGTGTCCCTCGGGTGCCCGCGCAGCTCCGCTCCTATCGGCGCGTGGTACGCGGTCGGCGCCCTGCGCCCCGCCAGCTCGCGCAGCAGCGGCTCGGCGAGCGTGAGCAGGCCGGAGACGGCCGCGAGCGGGTTGCCCGGCAGGCCGACCAGGTGCCGTCCGCCGTCCAGCGCCGCCAGCAGCATCGGGTGGCCCGGCCGTACGGCGACGCCGTCCACCAGCAGCCGCGCGCCGGCCTTGAGGAGCACCGGGTGCACATGGTCGACGGGACCGGCCGCCGTGCCGCCCGTGGTGACCACCAGGTCGGCGCGTGATCCGGTGATCGCCCGGTACAGGGCGTTCGCGTCGTCGCGTACCGCGCGCGTGCCCAGCACCTCGGCGCCGAGGGAGCACAGCCAGGGCGCGACCATCGGGCCCAGCGCGTCCCTGATCAGCCCGTCGTGCGGCAGCCCCTCGGTCAGCAGCTCGTCGCCGACGACCAGCACCTCGGCGCTCGGCCGCGGGACCGTGAGCAGCGTGTCGTACCCGGCCGCGGCCGCGAGCCCCAGCACGGCGGGGGTGACGAGCGTGGCGGCGGGCAGCAGCAGGTCGCCCGAGCGGCACTCCTGGCCGCGCGGCCTGATGTCCTGGCCCTGCACGACGCGGCGCTGGGCGTGCAGCCGGCCCGCCTCGTCCGCGTGCGCGTGCTCGCTGCGGATGACGGCGGTCGTCTCGGCCGGGATGCGGGCGCCGGTCGCGATGCGGACCGCCGTGCCGTCGGGCAGCGGACCCGCGTAGGCGTGCCCGGCCAGCACGGATTCGGAGGTGACGACCGCCCACGGGCCGGGCCCGGCCACGGCCCAGCCGTCCATGGCCGAGGTGTCGAAGGACGGCAGGTCGGTGAGGGCCGTGAGCGGCTCGGCGAGCGCCTCGCCGAGTGCGCGGTCGGCGGCGACCCGGTGGGCACGTCCGCCCTGCGACTGACGCCCTGCGCGGGCGGCCCGGGCGCGCGCCCGCGTCCACTCCATGGAGCGGTGCGGGCCCGCGTGGCCGGTGCCGTCGTCCGCGGCCGACCTGCTGCCGACGAGGGCCAGCGCGTCCTCGACGCCCTCGACCTCCGTGTCCCCGACTGCGGCGTTCCCGGCCGTCGCGTCCGCGACCGTCGCGTCTCCGAACATCGCGTCCCCGGCCTCGCGGCTCCCGGCCTCGCGGCTCCCGGCCTCGCCGCCTCGTGCGGTCATCCGGCGTCGTTCCCGGTGCCGCCGCTCGCGCCGTCCGTCTCCGCTTCCCAGCGGCGTGCCAGCGCCGAGGCCTTGCGGACGGCCTCGGCGACCGCCTCGGCGCCTCCGCCCCGCGCGCTCGCCGCCGCGTACCCGACCAGGAACGTCGTCAGCGGGGCCGCGGGGCGCGCGACGCCGTGCGCCGCGTCGCTCGCCAGGTTCAGCACCAGATCGGTGTCGACGTCCAGCTCGATGCCGAGCTCGTCCTTGACTGCGGTGATCCATTCGTCCAACACGGTCCCATGCTCCCTGATGCGTTCGCGGGCGGTGGCGATGTCGTCCCAGGTGTCGCAGTCGAAAGCGGCGAGGGTACCGGCCCCCGCTGTCACCCGGACGAGGTCGAGTTCCTGTGACAGCAGCCGCAGCGGGAGCCCCGTGAGGCCGCCGTACTCGGCGGCCAGCAGGCCGATCCCGCGGCGCAGCGGCTCCGTTCGGTAGGCGGCGACGAGGGGCTGGTCGCGGCCTTCGGCGTCGACGAGGAGCGCGGCCTCGCCCGGGCCCGCGGCGAGGGCGCCGAGCAGCGCGTCCACCGTGGCGGGGTCGAGGAACGGCAGATCGGCGGAGAGGACGAGGACCGTCTCCGCCGTCACGCACCGCACACCCGCGTCGAGCGCGGCGACCGGGCCCCCGCCCGGCGGCTCTTCGCGCGCCCACCGCACGGGCCGCACGGTGGGGCGCCTGCCGCCCACGACGACGGTGGCGCCCGCGCCGCCGCAGGCCCGCAGGACCCGGTCGAGCAGCGAGCGGGCGCCGACGCGCACGGCGGGCTTGTCGGCGCCGCCCAGGCGCCTCGCCGCCCCTCCGGCCAGCACCACGGCGTCATACGCGGCGACCGCGCGCGGCTCAGCTGTCATGGCTGAAGTATCGTCCGCGATCGCGCCTCTGATGCACGTGCGGGGCGGGAGCTTCGGCCCCGTCGGCTTCGCAGAGTCGTCAGTGGCGCGTCAGTGGCCGTCGGTGGGCCGCCCGCGGCCCGTCAGAGCGTGCGCAGGAGTACCGCGGGCTGCTCCACGCAGTCGGCCACGTACCGCAGGAAGCCGCCCGCCGTGCCGCCGTCGCAGACCCGGTGGTCGAACGTCAGCGACAGCTGGACGACCTGACGCACGGCCAGCTCGCCGCCGTGCACCCACGGCTTGGCCACGATCCGGCCGACGCCCAGCATGGCGGCCTCGGGGTGGTTGATGATCGGCGTGGAGCCGTCGACGCCGAACACGCCGTAGTTGTTGAGCGTGAACGTGCCGCCTGTCATGTCGGCGGGCGTCAGCGCGCCCGTCCTCGCCGCCTCGGTGAGGCGCGCGAACTCCTGCGTCAGCGACTCGGCGGAGCGCGCGTGCGCGTCCCGTACGACGGGCACGACGAGCCCGCGCTCGGTCTGCGCCGCGAACCCCAGGTGCACGGCAGGAAGCCGCACGACCTCACGCGCGGCGGTGTCCACCGTCGAGTTGAGCTCGGGGAACCGGTCGAGCGCCGCCGTGCAGATGCGGGCGAACAGCGCGAGCACGGAGATCTTCCGCGGACCAGCGGCGCCCGCCGCGCCCGCCGCCCCGGCCGAAGCCGGGTGCATCCCGGAGTTCATCGCGGCGCGCGTGGCCATCAGCTCCGTGGCGTCCGCGTCGACCCAGCACGTCGCCTCGGGTATCTCGCGGCGGCTGCGCGACATCTTGTCCGCGACGGCGCCCCGCACGCCCTTGAGCGGCACCCGGACGGCACGGTCCTGCCCGGACCCCGGCTGTTCGGCAGGCGCCGTCGTGGCCGGGGAAGCTTCGGCGGGGGGAGCTGTGGCGAGCTGGATGGCCCGCTCGACGTCCGCGCGGAGGATCAGCCCTTCACGCCCCGATCCGGAGAGTTGCCGCAGGTCGAGGTCGTGCTGGCGCGCGAGGCGCCGCACGAGGGGCGACACGACCGGCACGGGCCCCTCGTGGACCTCGCTCTCCGTCGCCACACCGCCGGCGCTCCCGGAGTCCGCGGGGGTCTCCACGAGCTGCCCGGGCCTGACCCTGCGACGCCGCGCGGTCGGCGCGGCCGTGCCGTATCCGACGAGGACGTTGCCCGACGTGTCACCGCCGCCGGCATCGGCCGCACCGGCTCCGGCCCCCGCCGCGTCCGGCGCCTCGCCCACGGCCACCGTCATCAGCGGCGCGCCGACCGGCAGTTCGCTGCCCTCCTCGCCGAAGCGCGCCGTCACCACGCCCCCGTAGGGGCACGGCACCTCGACGCGCGCCTTCGCCGTCTCCACCTCGACCACCGGCTGGTCAACGGCGACCACGTCGCCCACCGAGACGAGCCAGCCGACGATCTCCGCCTCGGTCAGCCCCTCGCCGAGGTCGGGCAGCTTGAACTCCAGCACCTGCGCCATCAGCTCTCCGCCTCCCACTGGAGCCGCGCGACCGCGTCGAGCACCCGGTCGACACCGGGAAGATGGTGCCCCTCCAGCATCGGCGGCGGATACGGAACGTCGAACCCGGCCACCCGCAGCACCGGCGCCTCCAGGTGGTGGAAGCACCGCTCGCTCACGCGCGCCGCGATCTCGCCGCCCGGGCCGCCGAACCCCACCGACTCGTGCACCACGACCGCGCGGCCCGTGCGCCGCACCGACCTGACCACCGTCTCGTCGTCGAACGGCACCAGCGACCTGAGGTCGACCACTTCGAGGTCCCAGCCCTCGGCGCGCGCCGCCTCGGCCGCTTCGAGGCAGACCGGCAGGCTCGGCCCGTACGTGATGAGCGTGGCGCTCGTCCCGGCGCGCCGCACCACGGCCCTGCCGATGGGCTCGACGGCGGCCGGCGCCTGCGGTGACCACTGCGCCTTCGACCAGTACAGCCGCTTCGGTTCGAGGAAGACGACCGGGTCGTCGGAGGCGATCGCCGCCCGCAGCAGGCCGTACGCGTCCTCCACCGTCGCCGGCGTGACCACGTGCAGCCCGGGCGTGGCCATGTAGTAGGCCTCCGACGAGTCGCTGTGGTGCTCGACCCCGCCGATCCCGCCGCCGTAGGGGATGCGCACCGTCAGCGGCAACGGCATCGCGCCGCCCGTGCGGTTGCGCATCTTCGCCACATGGCTCGCCAGCTGCTCGAACGACGGGTAGGCGAACGCGTCGAACTGCATCTCCACCACGGGACGCAGCCCGTACATGGCCATGCCGACGGCCGTGCCGAGGATGCCGGCCTCCGCCAGCGGGGTGTCCGTGCAGCGGTCGTCGCCGAACTCCTTCGCCAGGCCGTCCGTGATCCGGAAGACGCCGCCAAGGGTGCCGACGTCCTCACCGAGCACGTGCACCGCCGGGTCGTCCGCCATGGCGTCGCGCAGGGCGCGCTGGAGCGCCTGCGCCATCGTGGCGGGCTTCGCGGCCCCCGCCGTGCGCTGCGCCGCGACCGTGGTCATCGTCCGCCCTCCTGGCCGTCCGCGCCGGCCGCCGCGTCGAGCTCGGCGCGCAGCTGCGCCGCCTGCTCGCGCAGCTGGGGCGTCGGCTCCGCGTACACGTGCCCGAAAAGCTCCATGGGGTCGGTGGCCGCGTCCGCGTTCAGCCGCTCCCGCAGCCGCGCCGCCATCTCCTCCGCGCCGTGCGCGACGCGCTCGGCCTCCTCGTCGTCGAGCAGGCCGCGGCCGCGCAGCTCGGCCTCCAGGATCCGCACGGGGTCGTAGGCGCGCCAGGCGCCGACCTCGTCGTCCTCGCGGTAGCGCGTCGCGTCGTCGGCGTTCGTGTGCGCGTCGATCCGGTACGTGACGGCCTCGACGAGCGTGGGCCCGCCGCCCGTACGCGCCCGGTCCACCGCCTCGGCGAGCACCGTGTGGACGGCCGCGACGTCGTTGCCGTCGACGAGCCTGCCCGGCATGCCGTAGCCGACGGCCTTGTGCGCGAGCGTCGGTGCCGCGCTCTGCTTGGCCAACGGGACGGAGATGGCGAAGCCGTTGTTCTGCACGAGGAAGACGACGGGCGCCTGCCAGACGGCGGCGAAGTTCATGGCCTCGTGGAAGTCGCCCTCGCTCGTGCCGCCGTCGCCGCAGAGAGCGAGCGCCACGACGTCGTCGCCCTTGAGGCGGGCCGCGTGGGCGAGGCCGACCGCGTGCGGCAGCTGCGTCGCGAGCGGCGTGGACAGCGGCGCGACGCGGTAGCGGTGCGGGTCGTAGCCCGTGTGCCAGTCGCCGCGCAGCAGCGTCAGCGCCTCCACGGGGTCGACGCCGCGCGAGACGACCGCGAGCGTGTCGCGGTAGCTGGGGAAGAGCCAGTCGCGCTCGGCGAGCACGGCCGCGGCCGCCACCTCGCAGGCCTCCTGGCCCGCGCTCGACGGGTAGACCGCGAGCCTGCCCTGGCGCGTCAGCGCCGTCGCCTGCGTGTTGAACCTGCGGCCGCGCACCAGCTCGCCGTAGAGGCGCAGCAGGAGGGCGGGGTCGGCGTCCGCCGCGGCACGCGTGCCGAGCACGCGGAACGGACGCGCGTCGGGGAGCAGCGGCGCGGGGTCCGTGCGGACGCGCCAGGCGGGCGCCGCGGGGCGCTGCGCGCCCGCGGTGGCGCCCCGCGAGCCCGTGGTCTTCGCGGCCGGCTCCCGGACCGGCGTACTGCTCTTCTTCACGCGTGCCCCTCCTCGTGCGGCTCATGGCGGCGGAGTCGGAGAGCGGCCGGTGTGTGGCGACTCTCACCTACCGATTGTTCGGTCGCCGGTCCACTTTGGCTACATGTGCCGCCATCCTGTGGACAAACGGTTCGGCAGGCTCTGTGATGGACGCAGGTCGTCCACCTGGCTGAGGCGGGAAGGCATGGGGACTGAACAAATGGCCGACGAGACCGCCCACGGGGCCGGATCGGGGGACGCCGCGATCCGCCCGCTCGACACCATCGACCGGGCGATCCTGCACATCCTCCAGGCGGACGGCCGCGCGTCGATACGGTCGGTCGCCGAACGGGTGCACGTCTCGCGCGCCAACGCGTACGCGCGCATCAACCGGCTGGTCGAGGACGGCGTGATCAGGGGTTTCTCGGCCCGCATCGATCACGAGCGCGCCGGCCAGGGCGCCACGGCGTACATCACGCTGAAGATCGTGCAGAACTCCTGGCGCACCGTGCGGGGCCAGCTGGAGGCGCTGCCGGGGGCCGCGCACATCGCGCTACTCGGCGCCGACTTCGACGTCCTGCTGCTGGTGCACAGCCCGGACAACAGGACGCTGCGCGAGCTGGTGCTCACGCGCCTGCAGGCGATCCCCGAGGTGCTGTCGACGCGGACGCTGCTGGTCTTCGAGGAAACGGACCTCAACCCACAGCCCCCACCGGAGTGACCCCGGCGGGCGTGGCCCCTGCGGACGTGGCCCCGCGTGGCCGCCGCGCCCGCGCCGCGTCGCGGCGGTCGCCCCCAGGCACCGGAGCCCGGCCCCGCACCGTACGGTTGCCCGGGCTGCGCCTGGCACCCGCCTCCCGGCGTACATGCGCGCCCCTTCCCCACGACTCGTGCAGTGGAGAGGCCGTGGCCCTGGGGCCCAGCGCCACAGAGCGAAGCCCGGCCTCGGCCCGTGGCGCTCCGGAAGCGGGCTGTCTGCCGGCGGGCCGAGCCCGAGCCGAGCGACCGCCCCGGCGGCACCTGTCGACCGCCGCCCTGCGTGCGCGCCCACCATGCGGCGAGGCCTGTCGCTGCCTGCACCAGGGGCCGGCGCCCGGAACCCGGCGGCCAGGGATGGACCCTGGCCCGCGGCCCGGCGCGGCTCCCGGAACCCGCGACCGCCCGCGCCGCACCGGGGCAGGGCGCCGGGTGGTCGGCGCGTGGCGGCCCCTCGCGCCCGACACCCCAGCTGTCACCGGCTGGGCGGCGCCCGGAGGCGCCCGGAGGCGCGTGACTGCCACGGACCGACGGAGGGTCACTTCTCCGCCCGCTCGGGGCCGCCTGTGGGGCCTGCGGGGCAAGCGCGGAGCCTTCCGTACGGCCCGCGCGGCCCGCGGACGGGTCAGGCGGGCGGGCCCGGCGCGCGGAGGCCGTCGAACGCGAGCCGCACGACCGCGTCCGCGACCTGCTTCAGGTCGTAGCCGCCCGGTGCGTCCGGCCGGTACCACTCCACCAGCGAGTTGACCATCCCGAACACCAGGCGCGTGGCGAGCCGGGCCTCGACGTCGGTCCGCAGATCGCCCTCGGACGCGGCGGCCCCGAGCAGCTCCGCGACGCGCTGGTCGAACTCGCGGCGCCGCTCCATCGCCCAGCGCTCCGTGCGGGTGTTGCCCCTGACGCGCAGCAGCAGCGTCACGTACGGCAGCTCCGCCGTCAGCACCTCCACCATGCGGCGGGTGACGTACTCGACGCGCGCGAGCGCCTTGCCGCGCGTCGCGCCGTCCTCGTCGAGGATGGCGAAGAGTCCGTCGAGCGCGCGGCTCACCGCGCGGCGCAGCAGCTCCTCCTTGCCCGCGATGTGGTGGTAGATCGACGACTTGGAGATGCCGGCGGCCTTGGAGAGGTGCTCCATCGACGTGCCGTCGTAGCCGCGTTCGTTGAAGACGGCTACGGCGACGGACAGCAGCGTCTCCGGCGTGTAGGTGTCGCGCCTGGGCGTGGTCACGAGCCGTCCTCCGCAGCACCGGCGCTCCGGGCGCCCACGGCGCCTCCGGCGCCTTCCGCCGCGGCGCGCCCGCGCAGGGCGCGGCTCGGCGCGTACCGGCCGCCCGGGTGCTCCTCGTGCAGCTCCCGCAGCACGCCGAGCGCCCATCCGGCGCCCACGCGCGTGCACCACTCGCCCGGGCCCGCCGGGTAGTTGACGCCGAGCCGCATCGCGGTGTCGATGTCCTGGAGGGACGCGACGCCGCACGCCTCCGCGTCGAGCGCGAGGTCGATGAGCATGGCGACCGTCCTCGCGACAACCATGCCGGGGACGTCGGCGATGACGCTGACCTCTTTACCGAGGCGCTGAAAAAGGCCGACGGCCGCGCGCAGGTCGCTCTCGCCGGTGCCGTCGGCGGGCGAAAGGGCGACGCGCGTGCACGAGCGGTAGTCGAGGGCGAGGTCGAAGCGGACGACGCCCGCGGTGCCGCCCTCGCGGGGGCCGGTGCCGGCGAGGAACAGCCGCGGGCCTCCCGGCACCTCGATCTCCCCAGCGCCGTCTCCGCGGCCGTCCCGGCCGCCGCGCACCTCGACGCCGGCCTCGCGCAGCAGCCCGGCGAGGCCGGCCGCCGGACCGAGATCGCCGTGGACGACGACCTCGCGCGGCGCGTCACCGTGCGCCTCGCACGGCGCCTCCGTGCGCGGCTCGGGCTTCGCCGCGCCGTCCCCGTACGGGAACCAGCCGTGCCCCGACTTGCGGCCGAGGCGGCCCGCCTGGACGAGCCTGTGCTGGGCGAGGGACGGCGTGAACTTCGGGTCGTGGAAGAACGCGTCCCAGACGGAGCGGGTGACCGCCTCGTTGACGTCCTGCCCGATCAGGTCGGTGAGCTCGAACGGGCCCATGCGGAAGCCGCCCGAGCCGCGCAGGACCGCGTCGATCGTCGCCGCGTCGGCGGCGCGCTCCTCGTGGAGGCGGAAGGCCTCGGCGTAGAAGGGGCGCGCGATGCGGTTGACGATGAAGCCGGGGGTGTCCGAGCAGCGCACCGGCGTTTTTCCCCACGCGCGCGCGGTCTCGTACGCGAGGTCGGCCGCGGCCGGGTCCGTCGCGTACCCGCTGACGACCTCGACCAGCGGAAGCAGCGGGGCGGGGTTGAAGAAGTGCAGCCCGACGAAGCGGCCGGGCAGCCTCAGCGCGCCCGCGATCTCGGTGACGGCGAGTGAGGAGGTGTTGGTGGCGAGCAGGCAGTCGTCGGCGACGACCTTCTCGAGGTCGGCGAACAGCTGCCGCTTGACGGCCGCGTCCTCCAGCACGGCCTCCACGACGAGCGCGCTGCCCGCGAGGCCCGCGAGGTCGTCGACCGCCGTGAGGCGCCGCACCGCTTCGTCGCGCCCGGCGGCTTCCAGCCGGCCCTTCTCGACCAGCCTGTCGAGCCGGGCGGTGACCGCCGAGACGGCCTCCCCCGAGCGGCCTGGGGCCGCGTCGTACAGGCGGACGGGGTGGCCCGCGACCAGGGCGACCTGGGCTATGCCCTGTCCCATGGTGCCTGTGCCGACCACCGAGACGGGACGGCGATGCGCGACTGCTGCCATGGACACGATCCTCCCAGGGGTTGTCCACAGATCTGCCAGGACCCTCTTGAACCGACCGATCGTTCGGTTACTCTAACCCTGTCCGTGCACGTGTGTCCCGGGCTTCGCGCGGACCGTCCGCCCACCGGCTCGACGACCCGCACACCCGGCTCGATGAGGAGTTGGTCCCCACCATGACCGCGCAGCTCAGCGTCCAGAAGCTCGCCGAGACCCGCAGGGCCACGCTCGACGAGGCGCTCGACGCCATCCGCACCCGCGCCTACTGGTCGCCCCACCCCGAGCACCCGAAGGCCTACGGCGAGACGGGCCCCGCCGACGGGCTCGCCGCGTTCGAGGCACTGCGGGGCGGCCGCTTCGAGCTCGGCCAGCCGGGCACGGACGGCTGGACGGGCGCCGAGACGTCGCCGTACGGCCCGGCGCTCGGCATCGAGTACCCGCACGCCGACGTGGAGGTGCTGCTGCCGGCCATGCGGGCGGGCATGCGCGCGTGGCGCGAGGCCGGTCCCGAGACGCGCGCCCTGGTGTGCCTGGAGATCCTCGCGCGCATCTCCGCCCGTACGCACGAGTTCGCGCACGCGGTCATGCACACGAGCGGCCAGGCCTTCGTGATGGCGCTCCAGGCCGGCGGGGCCAACGCGCAGGACAGGGGCCTCGAAGCGGTGGCGTACGCGTACGCGGAGCAGACGCGCACGCCGGCGGCCGCGTCCTGGTCGAAGCCGCAGGGCAAGCGTGACCCGCTGGAGATGCGCAAGACGTTCACGGCGGTGCCGCGCGGCATCGCGCTGCTCGTCGGGTGCAACACGTTCCCGACGTGGAACGGCTACCCGGGCCTGTTCGCGTCCCTGGCCACGGGCAACCCGGTGCTGGTCAAGCCGCACCCCCGCGCGGTGCTGCCGCTGGCGATGACGGTGCGCGTGGCACGCGAGGTCCTCGCGGAGGCCGGGTTCGACGCGAACCTGGTCGCGCTCGCCGTGGACCGCCCGGGCGAGGGCCTGGCCAAGGTGCTGGCGCTGCGCCCCGAGGTCCGCATCATCGACTACACGGGCTCGACGGCCTTCGGCGACTGGCTGGAGGAGCACGCGCGCCAGGCGCAGGTCTACACGGAGAAGGCCGGCGTGAACACCGTCGTCGTGGACTCCACGGACGACTACCGGGGCATGCTCGGCAACCTGGCGTTCTCGCTGTCCCTCTACAGCGGCCAGATGTGCACCACCCCGCAGAACCTGCTTATCCCGCGCGACGGCATCGAGACCGACGCGGGCCACAAGACGTACGACGAGGTCGTGGCCGACATCGCGGGGGCCGTGGACAAGCTCCTCGGTGACGACGCGCGCGCGAGCGCGCTGCTCGGCGCGCTCGTCAATCCGGACGTCAAGGCGCGCCTGGAGGCGGCCGCCGAGCTCGGCGAGGTGGCGCTCGCCTCGCGCGAGGTGGTCCACCCGGAGTTCCCGGACGCCGTGGTGCGCACGCCGCTGATCGTCAAGGCCGACGGTTCGCACAAGGACGGGCAGTCCGCCGACGAGGTGCCCTACCTCGCGGAGTGCTTCGGTCCCGTGTCGTTCGCGGTCGCCGTCGACTCGACTGATGACGCGGTCGAGCTGCTGCGGCGCACGGTCCGCGAGAAGGGCGCCATGACGGTCGGCGCGTACACGACGTCCGCCGACGTGGAGGCCGCCGTGGAGGAGGTCTGCCTGGAGGAGTCGGCGCAGCTGTCGCTGAACCTGACGGGCGGCGTCTACGTGAACCAGACGGCGGCGTTCTCCGACTTCCACGGTTCGGGCGGCAACCCGGCGGCCAACGCGGCGCTGTGCGACGCGGCGTTCGTGGCGAACCGCTTCCGTACGGTCGAGGTGCGCCGCCCGGTCTGACGCGGCCCCCGCGGCACGGAGGCCGCGCCGCTCAGGTGGCCGGGGCTGCCCGGATGTGCGCGTGGCGCTGGATCCATGCGTGCATGGCGATCGCGGCCGCCGCCCCGGCGTTGATCGAGCGCGTCGAGCCGAACTGCGCGATGGAGCACACCATCGCCGCGTGGGCGTGGGCCTCCTCGGTGAGCCCCGGGCCCTCCTGGCCGAACAGGAGCACGCAGCGGCGCGGCAGTTCGGTGTGCTCCAGGGGCACGGCGCCCGGCAGGTTGTCGATGCCGATGACCGGCAGGCCCTCGGCCGCGGCCCACGAGGTCAGCTCGGCCGTGCCGGCGTGGTGGCGCACGTGCTGGTAGCGGTCGGTGACCATGGCGCCGCGCCGGTTCCAGCGCCGCCGCCCGACGATGTGGATCTCGCGCGCCAGGAAGGCGTTGGCCGTGCGAACGACGGAGCCGATGTTGAAGTCGTGGTTCCAGTTCTCCACGGCCACGTGGAAGTCGTGCCGGCGCGTGTCCAGGTCGGCGACGATCGCCTCGCGCCGCCAGTAGCGGAACCGGTCGGCCACGTTGCGCCGGTCGCCGGCCGCGAGCAGCGCGGGGTCGTAGCGGTCGCCCGCCGGCCAGGGCCCGGGGTGCGGTCCCACGCCGATCTCGGGGCCGAACCCCTCGTCGTACTGCGCCGGCTCCTCGGTCGGCGTGCCGCCGCCGGCCCCCGTCTCACTGCTCATCCGATGAGGGTACGGCTCTCCTCGGTGCTGCCCTGCCGCTGGCCCGGCACGGCGGCCGCCCGCCGCAGCACTCGCGCCCGCCCCCGCGCGACCCTGCCGCCGAGCCACAGCAGGAACCCCGTCGGGAGGAACACCGCGTCCGCGGTGATCATGGCGAGGGAGAAGAACGGCAGCCCCAGCAGGACGGCGATGCCCGCGTGCTCGAGCATCATGCCCACCAGCAGGACGTTCTTGACGCGCCTGTTGACCAGCGTGAACGGGAAGGCGACCTGCACCATCACCGTCCCGTAGGAGAACAGGAGCACGAACAGGCTGCTGGCGGCGAGCAGCCCGGAGAGGTGCGGCCACGGCGTGAAGTAGTCGAGCTTCAGCGGGTAGTACAGCGCGGTGCCGTCCTCCCAGCGCGTGCCCTGGATCTTGTACCAGCCGGCGGTGGCGTAGACGAAGCAGACCTCGGCGGCGATCACGAGGAGTGCCGCGTTGTGGAAGAGGTTCGCGAAGACGTCGAGCAGTGAGCGCTCCTGGCCTGCGGGCGCGTAGCGGTTCGCCGTCCACCACAGGCCGTGCGCCACCCAGCCGCCCCAGAGCAGGACCCGCATCCACAGCTGGATGTCGACGCGCTCGGTCACCGCACCGGCGACGAGGAACGCGCCCATGACCGCCCACAGGGCGGGCCCGACACGGTCCGTCCTGCCGGCGCGCGCGGGCACGGACGCACGGCGCGCGTCCAGCGACCAGACCTGGCCGCACCGAGTGAACACCAGGTAGATCGCCATGAGGTGGATGACGTTGTCGCCACCGTCACCGAGGAAGACGGAGCGGTTCTGCAGGGACAGCACGCCGAACATGAAGAGGAACGACATCGTCCTGGTGCGCCAGCCGAGCATCAGCAGCAGGCTGGAGATGATCGCGACGGCGTAGACGATCTCGAACCACACGGCGCTGTCCGACCACATCAGCCCGCTGAAGGCGCCGTTGCCGGCGATCAGCTGCTTGGCCAGGCCCCAGCTCCAGGGCGCGTCGGGCCCGTACATCTCGTTCCTGTGCGGCAGTTCGCGCAGCAGGAAGACGAGCCAGGTGCCGGCGAAGCCGATGCGGATGAGGGCGCTCTGGTACGGGCCGAACGAGGTGGCCGTGACGCGCTGGAAGGCGCGCGCGATCCGCTCCAGCGGGTCGCCCTCGGGGCGGCGCGGGGCGGCGGGGGGCGATGCGGGAGCCGGTGCGGGCGTCGACGTGCTCACTTCGCGGCCTCCCCGTTCCCGCTCGCGGCGACGACGGACTTGTCCACGCCGCCGGGCACGTCGGAGGGGCCGACCGTCCACCAGGGGAAGGTCCGGTAGGAGGTGCGGGTGTCGGTGCTCTCCTCGGCGTACGGCGGCGGCGCGACGTTCGTCGTCGCGGACCGTACCTGGATGCGGGTCATCGGCTCCCCCGGGTGGTCCTGGCCGAGCCGCAGCACGACGAGGCGGCGCATGTACGCCTCGGAGAGCTTGCCCCTCGCGCCGATCGGCCGCTCCTTGGAGTCGTGCGTCTGCGTGAAGTAGTCCCAGGCGCGGCGGAGCTCGTTCTGCTGGGTGTGGCTGGGCAGCGGGTTGTGCCGGATCGCGGCGGCGTCCTGCGCCGACAGGTCGGTCCAGGGTCCTGTGGTCATCCGTCCCGAGGCGTCCTCGATCCGGGCCCGCGCCTGGACGTGCACGTTCTGCTGGAGCGGGTTGGGCGCGAACAGCTTCCAGTTCTGCTCGAACTCGGGGTTCACCCACCGGTTGATCAGCTGCGAGTGCTGCTTGGAGACCGTGTTGGCGGGGGCCACGTAGAAGAAGACCATCGCCAGGTGGACGCAGACGACGGCGAGCACGGCGACGATCCCGACGCCGGCGACCCACTGGTAGCGGCGGGGCAGGCCGGCTATCCCCGCACCGGCCGGCCGCGGCCCCCCGGCCGCTTCGTCCTGTGCGGCCGCGCCGCCGGGACCGGAGCCCGCGCCGCCGGCGTCCGGAGCCACGGGGGCAGGGCCGCAGGCGCCGGGATGCCCAGCGCCTGGGCGGCCCGCCTCCCAAGCCGGGGCGCCGGTGCCAGGACCGCCCGAGCCGGAGGCCCCGCCTCCGGAGTCGGCACCCGCACCGACGGGACTGGAAGCCTGGCCCCCTGCGTCCGCCGCCACAGGGCCCGGGGCCCAGGCACCGGGACGCTCGCTGCCAGGACCGTCCGGCTCCGGAGCGGAGGCGCCAGTGCCCAGGTCGCCAGGGCCGGTGGCCGGGTCGCCGGGGCCGGAGGCCGCATCCCCGGCGTCCGGAGCCACCGGGCCAGGGTCCCAGGCACCGGGGCGCCCGGTGCCGAGGCGGGTCGGACCCGGCGCGGGAGCGTCCCACGGGTGCGTCGCGCCGGGCCCCGCTCCCTCGGGCCCCACGGGCCCGCCCGCGCCCGTCCCCCTGTCCCCGTGCGAATCCATCCCGCCCCGATCCGTGTCGCTGCCGCGAGCCAGTTATCCACAGGGTTGACACCCTACGGGCCGCCGACCGACCATTGAAGTCCGGGAACCGAACGATCGGTCGGTAGGGAGTCGTGATGACGGCAGTGGCGGGTGGGACGAGCGCGGCCGAGGGCGCCGGGAGCGGCGAGGACGCGTTCCTGGCGGCGTTCGACGCCGCCGTGGCGGCCGAGGAGCGCATCGAGCCGCGGGACTGGATGCCGGACGCCTACCGCGCGACGCTGGTACGGCAGATGGCGCAGCACGCGCACTCGGAGATCATCGGCATGCAGCCGGAGGCCAACTGGATCACGCGCGCCCCGTCCCTGCGGCGCAAGGCGATCCTGATGGCCAAGGTGCAGGACGAGGCGGGGCACGGCCTGTACCTCTACAGCGCCACGGAGACGCTCGGCACGGGCAGGGACGAGCTGCTCGACAAGCTGCACGCGGGCCGCCAGAAGTACTCGTCGATCTTCAATTATCCGACGCTGACCTGGGCGGACGTCGGCGCGATCGGCTGGCTCGTGGACGGCGCCGCGATCACGAACCAGGTCCCGCTGTGCCGCTGCTCCTATGGCCCCTACGCCCGCGCGATGATCCGCATCTGCAAGGAGGAGTCTTTCCACCAGCGCCAGGGGTTCGAGCTGCTGCTCGCCCTGAGCGAGGGCACCCCCGAGCAGCACGCGATGGCGCAGGACGCGGTGGACCGCTGGTGGTGGCCGTCGCTCATGATGTTCGGCCCGCCGGACGGCGAATCCGCCCATTCGGCCCAGTCCACGGCCTGGAAGATCAAGCGGTTCTCCAACGACGAGCTGCGGCAGCGGTTCGTGGACATCTGCGTCCCGCAGGCGGAGGCACTCGGCCTCACGCTCCCCGACCCCGACCTGCGGTGGAACGAGGAAAAGGGCGGACACGACTTCGGCACGGTCGACTGGTCGGAGTTCCAGGCGGTCCTCAAGGGCAACGGTCCGTGCAACGAGGAGCGGATAACGCAGCGCCGCCGCGCCCATGAGGACGGCGCGTGGGTGCGGGACGCGGCGGCGGCATACGCGGCGAAGCAGGCGGCGGGTTCTGACGAGAAGGCGGTAGCGGCATGAGCGAGCAGACGGAGTGGCCCCTGTGGGAGGTGTTCGTGCGCTCGCGGCGCGGCCTGTCCCACACGCACGCGGGCAGTCTGCACGCGCCGGACGCGGAGCTGGCCCTGCGCAATGCGCGCGATCTGTACACCCGGCGCGGCGAGGGCGTGTCCCTCTGGGTCGTGCCGTCCGCCGCGATCACGGCCTCCTCGCCCGACGAGAAGGACCCGTTCTTCGCCCCGGCCGCCGACAAGCCGTACCGGCACCCGACGTTCTACGAGATCCCGGAGGGGGTGAAGCACCTGTGAGCGCCGCACTGGCCCTCGCCGATGACGCGCTGGTGCTCTCGCACCGGCTGGGGGAGTGGGCGGGCCACGCCCCCGTCCTGGAGGAGGAGGTCGCGCTCGCCAACATCGCGCTCGATCTGCTCGGCCAGGCGAGGTCGCTGTACTCCCTCGTCGGGGACGAGGACGAGCTGGCCTACCTCCGCGAGGAGCGGGCCTTCCGCAATGTGCAGTTGGTGGAGCAGCCAAACGGCGACTTCGCGCACACGTTCGCCCGCCAGCTCTACTTCTCCGCCTACCAGCTCCCCCTCTACCGGGCGCTCGCCGCCACGGACAGCGACTTGGCGCCGCTCGCGGCCAAGGCCGCCAAGGAGGTCGAGTACCACCTGGACCACGCCAGGACGTGGACGCTCAGGCTGGGCGACGGCACAGAGGAGAGCCACGCGCGCATGCAGCGCGCCTGCACGGCGCTGTGGAAGTTCACCGGCGAGCTGTTCCAGCCCGTCGAGGGTCTCGAGGCCGACCCGGCGGCCCTGGAGGCCGAGTGGCTGGTGGACATACGGGAGGTGCTCGAGCGCGCCACGCTGACGCTGCCCGACGGGCCGAGGCTGGGCGGCTGGGCGGCGGGCGCCGGGCGGCAGGGCCTGCACACCGAGCCGTTCGGCCGGATGCTCGCCGAGATGCAGCACCTGCACCGCAGCCACCCGGGTGCGACATGGTGACGGGCGCGCGCCCCGCGCCGTCACCCACACCGTCGCCCACCGAGCCCGGCGCGGGCGAGACGGCCCTGGAGCGCGAGCTGCGCCGGCTGGCGGGTGCCGTGCCCGACCCCGAGCTGCCGGTCGTGTCGCTGGCGGAGCTCGGCGTGCTGCGTGACGTGCGGGTGGAGTACGCGGGCGACGGGCACCGGGCGGTCCGGGTCGAGCTCACGCCGACGTACACGGGCTGCCCCGCGATAGAGACGATGGCCACCGACATAGAGCAGGTACTGCACACGCACGGCGAGCGGGACGTCTCGGTGGTCACGGTGCTGTCGCCGCCCTGGTCCACAGACGACATCAGCGCGGAAGGGCGGCGCAAGCTCGACGAGTCCGGCATCGCGCCGCCCCGGCCGCGCGGGGCGGACGGCACGGTGGCGCTGTCGCTCGCGATCCGCTGCCCCCACTGCGGATCCACGGCCACCGAGCTGCTCAGCAGGTTCTCCTCCACCGCGTGCAAGGCGCTGCGGCGCTGCACGGCGTGCGGAGAGCCGTTCGACCACTTCAAGGAGTTGTAGATGTTCCATCCGCTCCGGGTCAGCGAGGTCGAACGCCTCACGGACGACGCGGTCGCCCTCACCTTCGAGGTGCCGCCCGAGCTGCGCGAGTCCTTCCTGCACACGCCCGGCCAGCACATCGCGCTGCGCAGGACGGGCGAGGACGGCGAGGAGGTCAGGCGCACGTACTCGATCTGCGCTCCCGCCGGTGCGGAGCCGCTGCTGCGGGTCGGGGTGCGGCTGGTGGAGGGCGGCGCGTTCTCCCCCTACGCCTTCAAAGGCCTGGCCGTGGGCGACACGGTCGACGTGATGGAGCCCGCGGGCCGGTTCGTGCTGGAGCCCAGGCCCGGGCGTTTCGCGGCGGTCGTCGGCGGCAGCGGGATCACGCCGGTGCTCTCGATCGCCTCGACGCTGCTGGCGCGGGAGCCGCAGGCCCGGTTCTGCCTGGTCCGCAGCGACCGTACGGTCGCGTCGACGATGTTCCTCGACGACGTCGCCGACCTCAAGGACCGCTACCCCGACCGCTTCCAGCTGGTCACCGTGGTCTCGCGGGAGGAGCAGCAGGCAGGTCTGCCGACGGGCAGGCTGGACCGCGAGCGGCTCACCGGGCTGCTGCCCTCGCTGCTGCCCGTGGCCGATGTCGACGGCTGGTTCCTGTGCGGGCCGCTCGGCCTCGTGGCGGGCGCCGACCGTGCGCTGCGCGGGCTCGGCGTCGACCGCAGCCGCATCCACCAGGAGATCTTCCACGTGGACGCGGTGGGCGAGGCGATACCCGCGCCGCCGCCCCCGGCGGCGGGCTCCACGCTCACGGCCACGCTCGCGGGCCGGTCAGGCAGCTGGCCGGTCCAGGCGGGCGAGCCGCTGCTCGAGACGGTGCTCAGGGCGCGCGCGGACGCACCGTACGCGTGCAGGGGCGGCGTCTGCGGTACGTGCAGGGCGTTCCTCGTCTCGGGCGAGGTCACCATGGACCGCAACTTCGCGCTGGAGCCGGAGGAGACGGAGGCCGGCTACGTACTGGCGTGCCAGTCGCACGCGGCGACGCCGGAAGTGGAGCTCGACTTCGACAGGTAACGGCCCCGGGCCCGGGCGAGGCCTCCGAGGCCCCGGTGCCGGCATCCGGACCGCGCCACGCCACGTCCGCTCGCAGGGTGAACGGCAATGCCCCCGCTCCCGGCGCCGGGATCGCCGGAGAGGTGCCGGCAGGGCGGCAGGCAGCCGGCGGTCGGCGCGCTCCACGCTCAGCGGCGGCGGTCCGCGCTCTTCGACCGGTCTGCGCACGACGGTGCGCCACAGCCCAGTGGCCGGTGAACGAGCGGACGCGGCACACGGCGGCGCGCTCCGCGCTCCGCAGCTGAGGGTCGGGGCTCCCCGACCGGGCCGGCGCACGGCGGTGCGCGCCACGGGCCGATGGCCGAGCGCGCGGCGCGCGCGAGCGCGCTCGCGGGCTACAGGACCGCGGCGGAGCCGTTGTCGCCGACCAGGGGGCGTCCGGCGCCGTCCCAGGCGAGCATGCCGCCGTCGACGTTGACCGCGTCCACGCCCTGCTGCACGAGGTACTGCGTGACCTGCGCCGACCGGCCGCCCGACCTGCACACCACGTAGGCGGTGCGGCCGTCGGAGACGGCCTCGGAGACCTCGCCGAAGCGGTCGACGAACGCGCTCATCGGCACGTGCAGCGCGCCTTCGGCGTGGCCCGCGGACCACTCGTCGTCCTCCCTGACGTCGATCAGGAGGGCGTCGGCGGGCAGCGAGGTGACGTCGACGGACGGCAGCGCGGCAAAGCTCATGGTCATGCTCTCTTCCGGTTCGGGCCTGTCCTTTCGAACCTACTGCACGAGCCCGCCGAGCTCGGCCTCCCGCTCGGCGACCTGCGCGAGCAGCTGCTCGGCGACCTCTTCGAGCAGCCGGTCCGGATCGTCGGGCGCCATCCGGAGCATGGCGCCGATGGCGGACTCCTCCAGGTCCTTCGCCAGCAGCGAGAGCAGTTCCTTGCGCTGCGAGAGCCATTCGAGCCGCGCGTAGAGCTGCTCGCTCTCGGTGAGCGGCGTGGGCTTCGGGGCCGGGCCCGCCTCCCACTCCGCGGCGAGCTCCCTCAGCAGCGCCTCGTCGCCGCGTCCGTACGCGCCGTTCACGCGCGCGATGAACTCCTCGCGGCGGGCCCGCTCGTCCTCCTCCTGCGCGAGGTCGGGGTGTGCCTTGCGGGCGAGTTCGCGGTAGAGCTTGCGCGCCTCGTCGCTCGGCCGCACGCGGCGCGGCGGGCGTACGGGCTGCTCGGTGAGCATCGCGGCGGCCTCGGGGGAGAGCCCGTCGGAGTCGAGCCAGTCGTGGAACAGCTCCTCGACGCCCGGCATCGGCTGGACCATGCCGCGCGCCTCCTGCGCTTTGCGCAGGTCCTCGGGGTCGCCGCTGCGCCGCGCCCGGGCCTCGGCGATCAGGGCGTCGAGTTCGTCGAGGCGGGCGTACATGGGGCCGAGCCGCTGGTGGTGCAGTCGCGAGAAGTTCTCGACCTCGATCCTGAACGTCTCAAGGGCGATCTCGAACTCGATGAGGGCGTGCTCGGCCGCCCGCACGGCACGCTCGAGCCGGGCGCTCTGGGATTCGTGGGCTTCAGGGGGTACGTCCTGCGTCACCCGGCCAGCGTAGTGGCCCCGACCGCCGCCCCGCCCCACAGCGGGCCCCGCCACCGCGCCCCGCCGCGATACGGTCCCGTCATGTCCCGTTCAGCCGAATCCGAAGCCGAACCGTCGCCCGCCTCCCCCGTGACCGCGGACGACCTCGACCGCGCCGTCCGGCTCGCCGTCGACGTCCTGCGTACGGCGCCCGCGGAGGCGTGGGACGGCAAGGCCGGTTCGCTGGAGTGGGACTGCTGGGAGACCGTCGAGCACCTCGCCGACGACCTGTTCTTCTACGCCGCCCAACTCGGGCCGCTGCAACCGCCGCTGGACACCCACGTCCCCTTCGCCATGCAGAAGAAGCGGCCGGGCGGGCCCACGAACATGGTGTTCGCGGACCGTGCCGCCGGTCCGGGCGGCCTGATGCA
Source organism: Streptomyces montanisoli (assembly GCF_017813245.1). GTDB lineage: Bacteria > Actinomycetota > Actinomycetes > Streptomycetales > Streptomycetaceae > Streptomyces > Streptomyces montanisoli. Next base: position 28,947 of record NZ_JAGIQL010000024.1, on the reverse strand, counting down.
GGTGCTGGAGGCGAGCGGCGCGCTGCTGGTCGCCATGGTGCGTACGGCACCGGACGAGACCCGGGCCTATCACGCGTTCGGGGTGTCGGACCCCGAGGGCTTCGCGGCGATGGGTGTCGTGGAGACGCTCGTGCACACGCACGACCTGGCGGAAGGGCTCGGGCTCGCCTGGACGCCGCCCGCCGGCCTCTGCGCGCGGACGCTCGCCCGGCTGTTCCCCGACGCCCCGGTGACGACGGACCCCTGGCTCACCCTGCTGTGGGCCACCGGGCGCGCCGGACTCCCCGGGCGCCCCCGTCTCACCGCGTGGCGTTGGGACGGCACGCCCCGGCCGCCCCGGCCGCCCCGGCCGTAGGCCGCCGGCCGCCCCGCGGTCTCAGCAGGTGCCCTTCGGGACACCCATGTGTGATTCCGCCCACCTCAGCAGCTCGTTGAGCGCGGGCTCCATCGCCGCGCCGCTCTCCGTGAGCCGGTAGGCGACCCTCAGCGGCGGGCCCTCGTCCACCTCGCGCACGACAAGTCCCGCCGCGCCGAGCTCGGTCAGCCGGTCGGAGAGCATGCGCTCGCTGATGCCTGGGATAGCCCTCCTGAGCTCGGAAAAGTGCACCGGGCGTGCCAGGAGGACGGAAATGATCGGGCCCGTCCAGCGCTTCCCGAGCAGCTCGAAGACGCGAGTGATCCCCACGTCCACCTGTTTGCACGCGTCTTCGCTGTGCTGCGCCATGCCTCACAGCCTAGTGGGAGCACTGACCTTCCAGTCGGGGGTGAAAAAAAGTAAGTGACTGTGTTATCCATAGGTACGAACGGAAGGTTCAACGCTCAAGCACCTCCCCCTCCGTTCCCCCTACCCCGTCGTGCCCTGATCCATTTGGAGAGCTTCCATGGCCACGCTTCTGCACATCGACTCGTCCCTCTTCCCCGAGGGCTCGGCGTCCCGTGAGGTCACCGCCAGGTTCGTCGAGGCCTGGAAGGAGCAGCACCCGGCCGGCACCGTGATCTACCGCGACCTGGCCGCCCAGCCGCTCCCGCACCTCGACGCCGCCGCGGCCGCCGGTGGCAAGGACCACGCCCTGCGCGCCGAGCTCGCCGCCGAGCTGGAGGCCGCCGACGCCATCCTCATCGGCGCCCCGATGTACAACTTCACGATCCCGTCGACCCTGAAGGCCTGGCTGGACCACGCGATCATCGCGGGCCACAACGCCACTCCCGACTCCGCCGTCGGCAAGAAGCCCTTCACGATCGTGGCCAGCCGCGGCGGCTCCTACGCGCCCGGCACCCCGCGCGAGGACTTCGAGTTCGTGCAGAACTACCTGCGCAAGGTCCTCGAGGGCATGTTCGGGGCGACCGACATCGAGTTCATCGTGCCCGAGCTGACCCTGGCCCCGGTCAAGGAGGAGATGGCCGCGCTGCGCCCGCTGGCCTCGAAGTCCCGCGAGCAGGCGCACGAGCAGGCCGTCACCAAGGCCAAGGACCTCGCCGCCCGTCTGGCGGCCTGACCGAGGGCCACGGCCGCACCCCCGCCAAGGCCGCACCCTCGCAAGGCCACGCCCCGCGGGGCGCCCCGCACGTACGAGCCGGGCGCCCCGCATGGCTGGTAACCGCCGCGCGGCCGCGCAACCCCTCGCCCGGAGCCCCCGCCCGTCGCTAGCCTGTGGTCCATGAGGCGCGTCTGGGGGATACCGGCACTGTTCGTACTCTGCGGCGCGGTCTTCGCGGCCGGGATGGCCTTCGGCGGGACTCCCGCCGCGGCCATCGCGCCCTTTGTGGCGTTCGTGCTGCTGGCGGCCTTGCAGTCGCCGCTCGCCTTCCCGCGCTCGATCGGCGCGGCCGAGGCCCAGCGCCGCAGCGCGTCCGACGGCCGCCCCATCGTCTTCTGGCGCCCCGGCTGCATGTACTGCATCCGCCTGCGCATGCGCCTCGGCCGCCGCGCCCGGCAGCTGCACTGGGTCAACATCTGGCTCGACCCGGACGCGGCGGCGACGGTGCGCGCCGCCAACGAGGGCAACGAGACCGTGCCGACGGTCCTGGTGGCGGACCGCCCGCACACCAACCCCGACCCCCAGTGGGTACGGGACCAGCTCTCCCGCACCGCCTGACCGCCCTGCTCAGCGGTCGCCGTCGGCAGCCGCCGTGGGCCGGTCGAGCGCCGCCTTCGACTCGTCGACGAGCCCGGTCAGGCGGGCGACCTCGTCCTCGGTCAGGTCTTCGGCGATCCCGGACGCGGCGACATTGGAGCGCAGGTGACCGGGCTTGCTCGTGCCCGGGATGACGACCATGGCGGGAGAGCGGCGCAGCAGCCACGCCAGTGCGACCTGGGCCGGCGTGACGCCGAGACGCTCCGCGGGGCCCGTCAGCGCGTGGTGGCCACTGAGCCGGCCCGACGCCAGCGGGAAGTAGGGCACGAAGAGAATGCCCTGAGCCTCGCAGTCGGCGAGCACCCGCACGCCGCTTCGGTCGATCAGGTTGAAGCGGTTCTGCACGGCCGCGATGGGAGTCACCCGCTGCGCGCGTGCCAGCATCCGCGGGGACGCGCCGGACAGACCGATACGCCGGACGAGCCCCCGCTCGCGCAGTTCGACGAGCACGCCGAGTGACTCCTCCATGGGCACGTCCGCGTGCGCTCCCGGGGTGTCACCGACGAGCCGCAGGTATGTCAGCTCGCTCGCTTCCGTCCCCATGTCGGCCAGCGCTTCGTGGACCTGCCGCCGGACCGTGTCCGGATGGCCGTCGACGATCCAGGACCTGTCCGTGCCGCGCACGGCACCGACCTTGTTGCCGACGATCACGCCCTCAGGGAGTGGCCGCAGGGCCTGTCCGATCAGCTGGTTCACCGTCCGCGGTCCGTACGCGTTCGCGGTGTCGAAGAACGTGACGCCCAGCTCGACCGCCAGGCGCAGCACCTGACGCGCCGACTCCGGGTCGTCCGGCGGCCCCCACACGTTCTGGCCCGCCAGCTGCAAGGCGCCATACCCGACACGATTCATCAACTCACCCCTCGCCGTATCACCGATGCACTCAATCCCGTATCACCAAGACGTTCCAGTGATACGCCGAATGGCGTATCGTCGCAACCGTGGACGACGACGCGAAGAGCCGCACCCGCCGGCAGATCCTCGAAGTGGCGGCCGGCATCCTGGAGCGCGAGGGCGCGCAAGCGGTCTCCACCCGCGCCGTCGCCGCGGCAGCGGGCATCCGGGCCGCGTCGCTCTACCAGCTCTTCGGCGACAAGGACGGCCTCCTCTCGGCGCTGGCCATCCACGCCTTCGACCTCTACCTGTCCGAGAAGCACACCCTCGCGCAGAGCGGCGACCCGGTCGCCGACATGCGCCGCGGATGGGACATGCACGTCGACTTCGGCCTGCGGCATCCCGCCTTCTACCTGCTGATGTACGGCTCCGATCGCCCGGGCCGCCGGCCGCCCGCGGCCGGGGAAGCCCAGGCGCTCGTCATGAGGTTCCTCAACCGTGCCGCCGACGACGGGTGCCTGCGGGTGCCGCCCGCCCTCGCCGCCCACCTCACCCTGGCGGCCGTCACGGGGGTCACGCTGTCCCTGATCGGCGCCTCGGAGGACGAGCGCGACATGGAGGTCTCCGCGAGGATGCGCGACACCCTCATCGACTCCCTCACCGTCGACCCGCCCCCGGCATCGGACGCCACCCTCGCCTCACGCGCCCTCGCCCTGGACGCCGCTCTCGACGCCGCCCTCACCGGCGCGGACGGCCCCGCCCTCCCACTCCGCCCGAGCGAGACCGCGCTCCTGCACGACTGGCTGCACGAACTCGCCCGCTAGCCAGGACGCCGGCGACCACGGCGTCGAACCGGTCGGCATCCGGCTCGGGCAACCCGGTGCCCGCGGCGGACCGGACCGGGGGTCAGGTCGAGCCGGGTCGGATCGGGTCGGGTCGGGCTAGCCGTTGCCGCTGCCTGCTTCGATCCCGGTCGCCGGCGCCTGCTGGGTGGCCGCCCACGACGCCAGGAGCGCCAGGTTGTCGGCGGTCGGTGTGCCCGCGGCCGCGGTGCAGACGTTGAGGTGCAGGCCGGGTTCTGCGGGCAGCTCCAGGGACTCGACGTCCAGGTCGAGCCGGCCCACGATCGGATGGTGCATGCGCTTGCGGCCGGACCGGTGCAGCCGCACGTCCTGGGATGCCCACCGCTGCCGGAACAGCTCACTGCACGTCGACAATTCGCCGACCAGGGCGACCAGCTCCTCGTCGTGCGGATCGCGGCCGGCTTCCATGCGCAGCTTCGCGGCCGCGTCACCGGCGATCCGGTCGTAGTCGACGAAGAAATCCCTGGCCGCCTCGGGGTTCAGATAGAGGAACCGCGCCATGTTCGCGGGCCGTCGCGAGTCGGCCAGTACCGGCGAATACAGCGCGCGAGCGAGCTGATTCATGGCGAGCACGTCATAGCGGCCGTTGACGATCCAGGCCGGCGCATCGGAGATCGCGTCGAGCACCTGCCGCAGCGTCGAGCGCACCGTCACGGCGGGCCTGCGCCGGCGTGGGCCGCCGGGCGTCCTGGATCGGCGCGCGAGGCGGAACAGGTGGTCGCGCTCGGCCTCGTCGAGTTGCAGGGCGGAGGCCAATGCGTCGAGCACGCCGTCGGAGGCACCGGCGAGGCTGCCGCGCTCCATGCGCACGTAGTAGTCGACCGATACCCCCGCCAGCAGCGCCACCTCCTCGCGGCGCAGACCCTTGACCCGGCGGTTGCCGCCGTAGGCGGGCAGCCCCGCCTGCTCGGGTGCGATACGGGCGCGACGCGAGCCGAGGAACTCCCGGATCTCGGTGCGTGGATCCTTCGTGGCCATCCCCTCACCGTAAGCCCGTCCCGCGGTCAAGGGGTGCCCGATGCGGTCGTCGCGATGCCGCCGTCCACCGGGACGACGGTACCCGTGAGGTAGGACCCGGCCCGGCTTGCGAGAAACACCGCGACACCCGCCATGTCGTCGTCGCGGCCGAGCCGGCGCAGAGGGGCCGACGCCGCGATCGTGTCGCCGATGGCATCGAGCGTGGACTCCATCATCCGCGACGGGAAAACCCCTGGCGCCACCGCGTTCACCGTCACGTGCTGTGGGCCCAGCTCTCTGGCGAGCACTCTGGTGAGTTGATGGAGTGCCGCTTTGCTGGCGGCGTACGAGTAGTTGGGCGACTCGGCGACGTGAATGGCGCCGATGCTGCCGATGTTGATGATCCGCGCGGGATCGTCGGCGGTGCCCGCCCTGCGAAGTGCGGGGAGCAGCGCCTGCACCAGCCAGAACGGCGACTTAAGGTTGAGGTCGAGCACTGAGTCCCAGGCCTCGTCCGGGAACGTCTCCAGCGGCTCGCGCCACATCGCTCCCGCGTTGTTGACGAGGATGTCCAGGCGTTCCGAGTCGTCCTTGACGAGATCGGCGAGGCGCCGGCACTCGTCGTGCCTGGACAGGTCGGCGGGGATTGCCTGGACCTCGCCGAATGCGGAGAGCAGATGCTGCGCCTCCGCGCACGTGTCCGCGTCGCGTGAGCTGATGACGACGCGCGCGCCCGCCTGGAGAAGGCCGCGCGCGATCATCATCCCGATTCCCTTGGTGCCGCCGGTGACAAGGGCGTATTTCCCACTCAGATCGAAAAGGCCCCTGTGAGTGGTGAAGTGATTTTCCGCCATTGGTCTCCGCCCCGTCTGCGTTGTCGCCGCTTTCGGCTACAGCAGGTTGGCAGGCGTGTGGGACGTCGGGGAGACCCTGGTGTCACAGGTACCGCGAGGGCCCCCTTGCCAGGCCCGGGCGTCAGGGGCCCGGAGGGGCCTGCGGGGGGCGCTTTCGTTCGTCGGAGAGGGCGGTCAGCCGGGTGGGAGTGTGCCCGTACTGCTTCTTGAAGGCGCGGATGAAGTGGCTGCTGTCCGCGAAGTGCCAGTGTGCCGCGAGCTCCGAGACGGTCGGCCGGGCGAAGGGCGCGAGCAGTTCCTGCCGTGCGCGCTCCAGCCGTCTGCGGCGGACGTACGCCGTCACCGACTCCTCCGCAGTGGTGAACGCGCGGTGCAGGGTGCGCACGGAGACGTTGAGGCGGCGGGCCAGCGTCGCGGGGGACAGGTCCGGGTCGGTGAGGTGTTCGTCCGCGAGGTCCATGGCGGCGCGGGCGAGCGCGGGAGCCAGCCGGGGTTCGGTGTCGTCGAACTCATGCCGCAGGACGGTCCTGACGAGTTCTATCAGCGCGTCGCGTGCGCCGTGCAGGCCCGTGGGGCTGAGGTCGTGCGCGGTCTCGCGGACCATCGCGACGTGAGCCGTCAGGAGGCGCATCTCTCCGGAGCCGGCCGGACCGACGACCGGCTTCCCGCCACTGGCACGGCCGAGCACGGCGGTGGGAAGGAGTAGGACGGTCGCCTCGGTGCCGGGTCGCACGTCGAACAGCAGGGGCGGGTTGTTGCGACGGGCGATGAAGGCCCCGGCCGGGACGGCGATGTCCTCCCCTCGTCCGGAGGGCGAGGAGAAGCGCCAGGAACCCCGCCGCACCAGGTGCAGCTCGAACCGGTCGCCGTTGTCACGGGCCACCGTGGGCTGTCCGAGGAAGCGTTCGCTGTAGACGTCGGAGATGTGCACGTCGTGCACGACGGCGCCCCGGACCCTGATCCGGAAGTCCCCGCGCTCGCCGAGGTCGAGCGAGGGCAGCGGCCAGGGCTCGCCGGTCTGCGTCTCGAAGGACTGCCGGAAGGCGTCGAACCCGTCCCTGCCCGTCCTCGCCCCCGTGACGTCCAGGGTGAACGTCCTCTGCGGCGGCTCCCGCGGCGGCTCCTGCGCCGGCCCCGCAGGCCCCGCCGGTCCCTCCGGCCCCTCCGCACGAGCTGTCTCCACGCTGTCCTCTTCCGTCAGGCACGGAGATCCACCAGTGTGACGCTCAGATCCAAGCGCTCCCCGCGACGAGGTGACGAAACTACAGGCCTTGGAACTACGTCAGTTGAACGAGGTTGTCTGCCCATGACTGAAACGACTCCCCACCAGGCGATGGACGAGACCGCCACCGGTCCGGCAGCGGACATCGCGAGCCTGATCAACCTGATCGGCGGCGGCGTGACCGTCCAGACCCTGCACGCGGTCGCCGCGCTCCGCATCCCCGACCACCTCGCCGCCGGAGCCCGCACGGCGGCCGAGGTGGCCGACCGCGAGGGCTCTGACGAGCGTGCCACCTACCGGCTGATGCGCGCGGCCGCCTCGCTGGGCGTGCTCAGCCACGAAGGCGCGGGCCGCTTCGGCCTCACCGGCCGGGGCCGGCTGCTGCGCACCGACGAGCCCGGCTCCCTGCGCTCCCTCCTGCTCGTCCAGGCCGGGCACGCGCACTGGAAGTCCCTGGGCCTGCTGCCCGAGGCCGTGCGACAAGGCACCAGCCAGACACACGACGCGCTGGGCGCGGACATATTCGACTACCTCGCCCGGCCGGAAAACGCGGACGAGGCGCGGCTGTTCGCCGCTGCGATGGGCGAGCTGTCCGAGGCGGTCACCCAGGGTGCCGTCGCGGCCGTCGGCACGGACGGCGTGACCAGCGTGCTCGACGTCGGCGGCGCGGACGGACACTTCGTCCTGGCACTGCTGGCGGCCGCCCCCGGGCTGCGCGGCGGGGTGCTCGACCTGCCGCACGCCGTCGACGGCGCGGCCCGGGAGGCCGGGCGGCGCGGCCTGACGGACCGGTTCTCCGCGGTGGCCGGCGACTTCTTCACCGAGGTGCCCGCCGCTGACCTCTACCTGCTCAAGACGGTCCTGCACGACTGGGACGACGAGCGATGCCTGACCATCCTGGGCAACTGCCGTTCCGCCACCCGCCCGGGCGGACGTGCCCTGGTCGTGGAGACCGTCGTCGGCGAGATCGGCAAGCCTGACTTCGCCACCATGTCGGACATGGCGATGCTCGCCGTCACCGGCGGCGTCGAACGGGACCTGAGCGAGTTCGACGCGCTCTTCACCGCCTCCGGCTGGCGCCGCGGCCGGACGTACCCCGTCGGCGGCGGCTACTCGGGCCTCGAACTCGAAGCCGTCTGACCGCGCCCCGCACGGGCCGCGTGCAAGGCGCGGCTCCGTGCAGCGCACCCGGTACGGGGCCGACGGCCGCCCCACGGGAATGCGTTCGCCGCCCCGCTCGTGCTGACGGCGTGACACCCGCTACCGTCATGCGGCAGAACGCCAACAAGGGGAGGCGAGTTCGTTGCCGGCAGCGGACGACCGGATGAGCGGTTCGGCTTACCAACTGACCGATCTGGGCACCGACCGCGCCCACCCCGCGCGCATCTACGACGTGTTCCTCGGCGGCAAGACGAACTACGCGGCCGACCGCGCGATGGCCGACGCGGTGGCGCAGAAGATGCCCACGGTGAAGACGGCCGCCGTGGCCAACCGGCGGTTCGTGCTGCGTGCCGTGCGCCATCTGGCCGGGCAGGCCGGCATACGCCAGTTCCTCGACATCGGCACCGGCATCCCGACCTCGCCCAACCTGCACGAGGTCGCGCAGGGGACCGCGCCGGAGGCCCGAGTCGTCTACGTCGACAACGACCCCATCGTCCTGGCCCACTCGCGTGCCCTGCATGTCACCAACCCCGCCGGCCGTACGACCTACCTCCAGGCCGACTTCACCGACCCGGACAGCATCCTCACCGCACCGCGACTCCACGACACGATCGACCTCACCCAGCCGGTCGCGCTGACGATGGGCCTCCTGCTGCACTGGATCGACCCGAAGGACGAACCGCACGCAATCGTCCGCCGCCTGGTCGACGCGCTGCCCGTCGGCAGCTACCTGGTGATCAGCGTCTTCGCGCGGGAGCTCGCGGGCCGATCCGCCTCCCTGCACGACGACTTCGCCGCCGAAGACACCGCCCTGCGCTCCCTCGGCCGGGACGAGACGCTCGCGTTCTTCGACGGCACCGAGCTCGTGGAGCCCGGCCTCGTGCCGCCCCACCGGTGGCGTCCCGACCCGGTCGTGACCGACATCGGGGCGGCCCCCGCGACCACCCTCGACGACACCGCCGCACCGGTCTGGGCAGGAGTCGCCGTCAAGCGGCCCACGACCGTCCCGTCACCGCGCTCGGGCGACTCCCGCCGCGACTGACCTCATCGAGCGGCCGGCCCGCACGGCGTGCGGCCCCCGCCGGCCTCGTCTCTGCGACCATCCGTGGCATCCGAGTCGTCGAACCAGTCGTCGCCCTCATCGGTGACCTAGGGCCTGTCTGACAATGCCCAGGGCCGTATCGGCGGCGTCTAGGAGGGCGGTGTGGGACGCGGTCTAGGACGCGCCGTCGCTGGCAGCGTTGCTGCCATGCCGGTTGAGGCGATCGACTGCTTGCTCGCTCCATGCCCGGATGACTGATGCCTGCTCGGGGGTCAGTGAGTCGAGGAAGTGGCGGCGGATGTTGCCGCCGTGCACGAAGATGGCAGTCTGGGCGGCGCGGCGCCCCTCGGCGGTCAGCCCGATCCCCGCGCGGCGACCATCGGCCCCGTACTGAGTGCGCTTGACGAAGCCGCGTTTTTCCATGCGCGTGAGCTGGTGTGACACGCGGCTCTTGTCCCAGTCAAGCGACTCGGAGAGCTCGCCGACACGCATCTCGCGGCCAGCGGCCTGCCACAGTGTCACCAGCACGCTGAACTCGGCCTTCGAGATGTCGCAGTCACGCTGTAGACCACGCTCCAGCTCCCGGGTGAGCAGGCGTTGCGCGCGCATCCAGGTATCCCAGAACTCCCACTCCTCGGGTTCAAGCGATCGAGTCTCCGTCATGTCGCCGAGGATACCGCGACCAGCAGAGTTGTCACTTCAACTTCTCTCAATCTAGAGTTGACGTGACAACTCTCTGGGAAGGAAGACCATGCCACTCCGCATCGCACTCATCCTCGGAAGCACCCGCCCCGGCCGCCGCGGCGACCAGATCGCCGCCTGGGCACTGGAGGCCGCCCGTGCCTACGGCGGCGCCGACTACGAACTCATCGACCTCGCCGACCACGACCTCGGCAACCTCGACGAGCCCGGCAACCCGAATTTCCAGCAGTACCAGCACGACCATACCCGCGCCTGGGGCGCACTCATCGACAGCTTCGACGGCTACGTGTTCCTCGTCCCCGAGTACAACCACTCCTACCCCGGAGCCCTGAAGAACGCCCTGGACTACGTCTACCGGGAGTGGAACGACAAGGCCGCCGGGATCATCAGCTACGGCGGCTGGGTCGCCGGGGTACGGGCCGCCGAGGCACTGCGGCTCGTCCTCGCCGAACTCCAGGTGGCCACGGTCCGGGCCCAGCCCACCATCTCGACACACCCCTCGTTCCACACCGGCACCTTCGTCCCCCAGGAAGGCCTCGACACCGCCGTGGGCGGCATGCTCGACCAGGTGATCGCCTGGTCCGGCGCCCTGCGCGGGGTCCGTGAGGCCAAGACCCAGACGGCCACGGCTGCATGAAGCCCAGCTCGTGACCGATCACGTGACAGGACGCGGCGAACTGACGGACGATGCATGGGAGACGCTGAAGCCCCTGCTACCGGCTGCCGATGGACCCGGCCGTCCGTGGCGCGACCACCGGCAGGTAATCAACGGCGTGTTATGGCGGCTGCGAACAGGTGCTCCCTGGCGTGACCTGCCAGAACGCTACGGGCCGTGTCAGACGGTTTATGAGCGGTTCGCCCGTTGGGAGCGGGACAGGACCTGGGCCCGCCTCCTGGAGCAGATTCAGGCGCGGGACGACTCCGTCGGAGCGGTGGAATGGACGGTGTCGGTGGACTCCACCATCAACCGCTCCCACCAGCACGCGGCCGGCGCCCGGAAAAGGGGGCGGGCGCGAACAGCGGGGTGGAAGGTTCGGCACGCTCGGCGGCCGACCAGGCGCTGGGCCGCTCCCGCGGCGGGCTGACCACCAAAGTCCATCTCGCCTGCGATGGCCGAGGCCTGCCTCTGACTGTCGTCCTCACTCCCGGCAACGTCAACGACTGCACCGTGTTCAAAGCGGTGCTGGAATCTATGCGGGTGCCTCGGGCAGGCGCCGGGCGTCCGCGGCAAAGACCCGACACGGTCATCGCGGACAAGGCGTACTCATCACGGGAGGTCCGACAGTACCTGCGCCGCCGGGGCATCCGCGCAGTCATCCCGGAGCGGACCGACCAAAGGGCCAATCGCCGGCGCCGCGGCAGAGCCGGTGGCAGACCAACGGCCTTCGACCCTGAACTCTACAAAGCCCGCAACGTGGTCGAGCGCTGCTTCAGCCGCCTCAAGCAATTCCGAGCCATCGCAAGGCGCTTCGACAAGCTGGCAACCCGCTATCGGGCCGGACTCCACATCGCCTCACTCATCCTTTGGCTCCGCCAACCCGCTCACGAACGATTGCCAGACACGGCCTAGGTCTTACAGTGGCGCGTGAGCCCCAGCGGGGTCAGCGCCGGACGGCAGACGACGTTGCCGACATTCGGTTCCACCCCTGGCAGATCCTCGAGTGCGCGAGACCCTCGGCTACAGCTTCACGGAGAGGTTCCCCACTGTGGCGGTTATGGTCAGCTCGCCGTCAATCGCGTGCAGGTACGCGGCCATGGTGGAGGTGTCCAGGCTGGCGAGGCCCCGCTCGATCTGGCTGACCCGCCCCTGGGTGACACCCATCTCCTTGGCGAACTGGGCCTGAGTAAATCCCTGGGCCTTACGGAGAGCGGCCAGTTCATGCCCCCGCTCGGCATCGACCATCTCCCCCTTGATGGCCTCGATGCGCTCACGCTTCTCCGGGGTGATGTCGCCCGTCAAGTCGGCCATGGTGCCGAGTTTCATCTGCCCTGCCCTGCCCTTCTCTCTTCTCCTGCTCCAGCGCCTCAAGATAGGCGGTGTACTTCCCGTCCGCTTCCTTGATCGCCTTGGGATACCAAGCCGCCCACTGCCGCCCGGCCGCCTTATTGCCGGCTACCAGGAAGATCGCCCGCCGTTCCGGGTCGAAGACGAAGAGCAGCCGGATACTTACCGTCCCGCCACTGCGCGGACGCAGCTCCCGCATGTTCCGGTAGCGACTTTTCTCGATCGCGCCGACTGTCGGACGGCGAAGCGCTGGGCCTACTTCCTGGAGCCTTTCCAGAGCGGCTATGACATGCAGGTGGCTGGTGGTCAATGTCACCGCGAAGGCCTGACGTCGGCGGTCGGCCGCCGAAGGCACCGCCCTGTGCTCCGCACCCGTCTGGGCAGGAGTCTCCGTCAAGCGGACCACGACCGTCCCCTCACCGCGCTCGGGCGGCTCGGGGCGCGACTGACATCAAGCGGCGGGGAACGTCACATCCGCCGTGTCGACGGTCTGCGCCTGGCGTCCTGGCCCGTCCTGCCAGTGCCAGTAGAGGTTGGTGTGCGCGATCACCTGGTGCGGGGCCGGCGCCCCGTACTCGCTGAGGTCCTGCGTCGTGTGCGCGTCGCCGACGAGCGTCACGTCGTACCCGCGGACGAACGCCCCGTGAAGGGTCGCGCGGATGCACCCGTCGCTCTGCGCCCCCGTCACGACCAGGCGGCCCGCCCCACGCTCGGCGAGCAGCGCCTCCAACTCGGTTGCCTCGAACGAGTCGCCGTAAGTCTTGTGGACGAGAGGCTCGGCGTCTCGGCGTTCCAACTCCGCGACGTACTGCCAGGCTTCGCTGCCTCGTTCGAGATGGTCGTCGGAGTGCTGCACCCAGATCACCGGTACGTCCTCGGCGCGCGCCTTGCCTACGCAGGTGTTGATGTTCGCGATCACGCCGTCACGGTCATGGGCGCCTTCCACCACCCCGTTCTGAACGTCGATGACGAGCAACGCGGTGTTCGGCCGATCGGGCAGGGTCGTCATGGGGCTCCCGTTCATCGTGGGGATCGCATCATCGTCCCGCACATCGGTGTCCGCGTGTGAGCGCCTGGCCGGACGCGTACGCCACGAACTGCGTCCAGGCGTCCGGCGTGAGGCGCAGGCGGCCACCGGCCACGTCCTTGGAGTCCCGTACGTGCACGGTCTGCGGCGCAGCCGCTATCTCGACGCAGCTGGAGTCCGGCTCGCTACTGCTGTAGCTGCTCTTGAACCACTCCAGTGCGTAGTGGTCGCCGACGACGGGATGGCGAGTCATGAGTCCCCCAGCGCTTTTTCGATGAACTTCAGCGACTCGCGTGGAGTGAGTGCCTGAGCTCGGATGATTCCATACTGGGTCTCAAGTGGCTGCACCTCATTCGGAGCTGACGCGAGCCGCGTGAAGCGCTGTACCTCCACGTGCCCCACCGTGCTGCCGTTCCTTAGCTTTAGCAGCTGAAGAGGGCCCGCCATGCCTGCGTGGTCCTCTCTCTCCGTGGGCATTACCTGGATCTCAACATGCCGCAACCGTCCTACCTCAAGCAGGTGTTCGAGCTGTGCACGCCAGACCATTCTGCCTCCGATCGGACGTAGCAGAGTCACCTCTTCCTGCACGAAGCTGAGGATGGGTGTCGGTTGCTGGGTGAGGATGGACTGGCGCGCCAGGCGGGCAGCCACGCCTCGCTCGATAACGTCCTCAGCCAGCACGGGCCGGCGCATCTGGAACAGCGCACGCGTGCAGTCTTCGGTCTGCAACAGGCCGTGCACATTGTGGTTCTCGTACGCACCCAACTCGACGGCCTCGGACTCCAGCTTGGCGAGGTCACGAACCTTCTTCGGGTAGCGCGCCTCCGCCACGTCCACCTTCATCGCCGCGATGATGCCGCCCGCGTCGAGGGCCTCGTCCGCCTTGTCCAAGTACTCAGGGCGCGGTACGCGTCGTCCTCGTTCTACGGACGCCACCTGCTCGTCGCCGTACCCGATGGCCGCGCCCAACTCGCCCTGCGTGAGCCCGGCGCGCTCGCGCCAGGACTTGAGCTGACGGCCGACCGCCTTGAGCACGGCCCCCGAGTCGTCCTCGAATTCCACCTGTTGCGCCTCCGCTCCCAGCGCCCGCGCCATGTACCGGCGCACCGTTGTTCACCGTACGCACACGCAGGCACACCGAATGACGCGATAGCCGGAATTCACCCACCCTGTTTCCGGCCCATCGACTCTCGGAGCCCGAGCCCCGAGGCTCGAACGCCGACCCTCGCTGAGCTGGGGAGATGCGACATCCCAGTGCCCCGTGATGCAAGCTCCGAGCTTCGAGCGCTGCCTTGAAGGATCGGTTGGGTTCTCATTCCTACCCGCCCAACCAACCTCGCCAGTTGACGTTTCGTGATGGATTTGCCACGAAGCGTTACGGCGGTTTAGCTTGCCCACAGACATGAATCAGCCCCAACCGGTGCTCCAACACCGGCAGGGGCCTACCACCGAGATCCCAAGCCAAAGGAAGATCCCCATGGATGACAGCCAGTTTAGAGACGCGCCGGGCCCCGCGCACTCCACCGCGTACCCGATGGCCAACCCGGGCTACGGCAAGCGGGCGACGACCACCCGCAGCACGGCTCCTCCCACCGCCGAGGACTACGCACACCTGCCGCCCCGCGAGGCGGCCATCGCCGCGTTCATCGACCGGCTGCCCGACGGCACGGACATGTCCGTGAAAGGCCTGGCCAGGATCACGCCGTACGGACAGTGCGCCCTGCGGACCGCGCTCAACGCCCTGCAACGGGCTGGGCATCTGCGCAGGGGCCGCGAGCACCTCCTCCTGCCGACCGGCGCCCGCTGGATCACCCGGACGTGGTTCTCCCGCGCCGCACGCGACGACGCGTGGTGGGCCGCCTTCGTCTCCGGATCCCTTCCGGAGGACGGCACCGTGACGCCCGACCCCGTGCCTGACGACACGCCACCGCCCACGCCGCCCGCGCCCAGCCCCGCAAGCACGCGGGCCACGCGCTCCCCCGCCTACCGCGTCCTCGCCGGCCTCGGCCGACGGAACCCCGCCGTCTCCCTCTCCGCGCGTGACTGCGACGCCCTGGAGGACCTGGCCGCCCGGTGGTTCGAGCGGGGCGCCACCGAGGAGATGCTCGTGCGGGCACTCACCGACGGGCTGCCGTCGGACATCCACCACGCGGCCGGGCTCATCCGCAGGCGCCTCACCGACAAGCTCCCACCGGAGCCCGAGCCCGAGCCGCCAGGGCCGGGATCGGAGCCCGCGCACCCCGACCGCCGCCCGCTGCGCATGCTCGAATGTTCAGAATGCCGTGCGCCCGGGCGTCCCGAAGCCCTGACCGACGGGAAGTGTGGGCCCTGCCGAGGCGAGGAACCACCCGCCCGCAGGCCGGGCGCGCTCGCGCCCGAGCGGGTCAGCGCCCACGCGGCGCAGGCCCGCGCGGGCGCCCGCGCTGCGTCAGTCGTCGACCGTGAACCAGCAGATGTCCCCGGTGTCCGGCAGGCGGCCGAGCTCGTCGACGGCTGACTTGATCCGGGAGAGCGTCTCGTCCCTGCTCGTGCCCCACGCCTTGAACGGCCGACTGGAATCGTCCGTCAGGTCGCCCGCCTCGGCGCCCTGGTCCAGCAGGTCGCCGACGATGCGCAGGAGCAGACTCGTCTGCTCAGCGAAGGGCCGGCCCTTGCCGAGCAGCGTTCCGACCGCTCCGGCGATCACCGAGAACCCCAGCCAGTCGTCGTTCACGTACTCGGCCAGGTAGTCGAGTTCTTCTGTGTACTGCGCGTCGGTGGGCATGCTCATGTCCTCAGTGTTGCGGGATGTGGAGTCGCTTCATGTTCAGGTCCTCCACACCGTTCGTGTCGATGGTGGGCCCGCCCGACTTGCTGAAGGGCCGGTACGTGACGGTGGACGGCGGGTCGTCGGACAGCCGCCATGTCTCGATGTCTCCCTTCGGGGTGGACTTGATGGTGGGCTCACCGAGACGTTGACGCAGCTCGATGCGTGCTTGCTGGACTTGTTCGTCCGTCACCATGCGCACGCCCTTGCTGTCCTCCTCGCCGATGAGGTTGCCGTCGTCGTCCGTCATGATGTCGCGGACCGCCGAGGACTTCTCCTCGTACGTCTTGGGCAACTCGCCGGGAGGTTCCTCGCGCGCGCCGGTCTCGGTGAGCTCGTCCGAGAGGGCGTCGTCGACCTCGGTGACCTCCGCGTCGACGGTCTCGATCTCGGGGACGGCCTCGGCGGCGGCCTCCAGTTCCGTGCCGACGTCCGCGATGACGGCGGTGTCGATCTCCGCGACGGCGGCATCCGCCGCCACCTCCACGCCACCCAGGATCGCCCCGGCCTCCGCGCCGTCCAGCGCGGCGGCCCCCGCATCGGAACCGCCCCCGGTGAACGGCGTCAGGAGGATGCCGACGACGGTGGTCAGGCCGATCGCGATGCCGGCGCCGGCGAGCTTGTGCTCGGTGCTGCTGTGCGCCTCGTCGATCGCATGCGCGAACTTGTCACAGGCCGAGGCGAGCTTCCCGCACGCTTCATGCGCCGCCGACAGCGGCGCCTTGTGCGCGTTCCCGCCGTCCTGCCAGATGGTCGCCCAGAACGCGGCCATCGCGTGCACGGACTCGTCCGCGTTGTTGTCCGTCAGCGACTGCACCTGCGTGTGCAGCGTGTGCCCGATCCCCTGGAACGCCGTCGCCGCCGTCCGATACGCCGACGCGGCATCCCGCAACTTGTCCTGATGCCCGTTCGGCCAGTACTTCGCGATGACCGACGGCACCGACGAATGCCCGGGCCCCACCGCCGAATCCGGATCCGGATACATGACGTCCGTGAAGACCGGCGGCGACGGATACAGCTTCGGGGCGCCCTTGCCCTTCTTCACGTTGGAGTGGTGATCGGCCTTCAAATAATTGTTGGCCGTCGTCACCAGCGCGTCCGACGCCTGCCCGATCGCGCGGATCCCCGCCGACAAGGTGTGGAACAGCGCCTTCGCGGCGGGGTCGTACTTCCCGGCGAACTTGTGCCCGTAGTCGTCGTTCCCCGCCATCCCCGCAGCGTTCTGCAACGCCGAGTTCAGCGTCGTCGCCGCCGTGTCGAGGTTCGTCTGCCCGGTCGCGAACTTCCCCGCCACCGAGTTCAGATCATCCGGATACAGATCGATCGGCTGATCGCCACCGCCGCTTCCCGGATGCGTCACCGCCCGAACCGCCGTCCCATGACGCACGTCGCGTCCGGCGGCACACTGACTTCGGCTTCACCACGCTGCATGACCACGTTCCCCCGTCGTCCGATGACGACGTAAAGCGTCACATCAACGTGCCACGCGGGCAAGGCACTCGGCGCTCCGCGCGCGACACGGGAGTACAGGCCGTACAGACGGCCACCGTCGGCGGACGGTAACGGCGGGTACACCCTGGACGCCTTCCCAGCGCGCACACGAACAACCACGCTGAGTGACGTGAATCACCACGACACGCGACTCGCCACGGACCACACCGCCCGTCCCACGCGCCAGTTCACGGTTCTGCTGTCCTCCACGCGCAGGGGCGCCCGGCTCGCGCGGCTACTGGCCGTGCAGCAGCTCATCGACTGGGACACGCCTTTCGAGGCCGCCGCCCAGGTCGTCGCCGAACTCGCGTCGAACGCCGCGCTGCACGGCCGGGTCGCGGGCCGCGACTTCCGCCTCACGCTCACCCTCCGCGACCGGCCCGATGACGTACTCGGCGACGCACGCGCGCTGCGGATCGCCGTGACCGACGCCCGCGGCGAGAGCCGCCCGCACCCGGCCCCCGCCCCGGCCGGGGTCCCGGACGCCGAGTCGGGCCGCGGCCTCCTCCTCGTCGCGTCCTACGCCGACCGCTGGGGGGTCCAGGACGGGCCCGGCCCCTGCAAGACGGTCTGGGCGGAGCTCGACAGTCCCGCGCCGACGGGCGGGTAAAGGGGGCGGGTAAGGGGGCGGGCAAGGGGCCGGGTCACTCGCCGGCCGCGCCGTCGATGGCCTCCCGCAGGAGGTCCGCGTGGCCCACATGGCGGGCGTACTCCTCGATCACGTGCTCAAGGACGAAGCGGACGTCGGTGCCGCCGAACATCGGGTTCGGCACGAGGCGCCCCGGGTCGGCCGTCACCCGCGCGAACACCTGCCGCGACTCCTCGCACGCCCTCAGGTAGTCCTCGTGGACCTCCGTGGCCGGCGTGGGGTCAGACTCGTCGTACCACTCGTCGCCCGCATCGGTGACGTAGGTCGCATAGGGGAAGAACCGAGGCGCTGTGCCCGCCAGCGCCCCCTGGAACCAGGCCCGCTCGACGCCCTGCAGGTGGCGCATGAGCCCCAGCAGGGTCAACGCCGACGACGGCAGAGGACGTTGCCGTAGCCGTTGCTCCGGCAACCCCTCGCACTTCCACAGGAAGGTCGCCCTGTGGTAGTCGAGGTTCGAGGCGATCACCTCCAGCCAGGGGCCGGACACCACCCGCTCGGGCCGAACGATCTTCTGGACCACGATGTCGCCCACGGGGGCTCTCCTCATGCGTCGGCGGCTCTGACCCACTGGGGACTCGCGGGCGCGGCGGAAGTCATCGCCCGGCCGGCCGACCATGGCCCACGTCACAATGTGGCGACTTTCACGCGTGGGACCCGACAACGAGAAACGGGCCCCGCAGGACTTTCGTCACTGCCTGGGGCCCGTATCTTCGGTACCGCTCTGGTGCGCGAGGGGGGAGTTGAACCCCCACGCCCTTTCGGGCACTGGAACCTGAATCCAGCGCGTCTGCCTATTCCGCCACCCGCGCATTGGGTGTGTCACCTGCGTTTCCGCTGCTGCGACCGCCTGCGACACCAGAAGATTAGCACGGTGACGAGGGTGGCTTCACCCTCGTTTCCGCAGGGCCGTCCGGGGCAGCAGAGCGACCGCCACGGCGCCCGCCGGGGGACATGGCCATGCCGTACGGGCGCGGCGCGTGACGGTACAGCCGCCGAACGGGGACGGTACAGGGGTCGGACAGGGAACGAACAGGGTCAGAACCCGCTCCTCCAGACAGAGCGCCGGGTGCGGGACACTGTCGGAGGGCCACCTCTACGATCCGTGTGAGAGGTGACACCCATCGACCGGGCAGACAAGGGGAACCAGCCGATTTCCCGACGCGTGGATACGATCAGTGAGCAGTACGAGAAGCTGCACGACGAGCGGTGCGAGCGGAACGGCACGACCGGCCGGGCGACCGGCGGGAACAGCGGCAACGACTACGGAGGAGGTGCCTCATGGGAGTCCTGAAGAAGTTCGAGCAGCGCCTCGAAGGTCTGGTCAACGGCACCTTCGCGAAGGTTTTCAAGTCCGAGGTCCAGCCCGTCGAGATCGCGGGCGCCCTGCAGCGCGAGTGCGACAACAACGCGACGATCTGGAACCGCGAGCGGACCGTCGTGCCCAACGACTTCATCGTCGAGCTCAGCGCCCCCGACCACGAGCGGCTCAGCCCCTACTCGGGGCAGCTCGGCGACGAACTGGCCGGGCTCGTCAGGGACTACGCCAAGCAGCAGCGCTACACCTTCATGGGCCCGATCAGGGTGCACCTGGAGCGGGCCGACGACCTCGACACCGGCCTGTACCGGGTGCGCAGCCGCACGCTCGCGTCCAGCACCTCGCAGCCGCAGCCGGGACACCAGCCCCAGCAGCCGCAGCCAGGACACCAGCCCCCGCCGGGCCACCAGCCCCCTTCCGGCCCGCAGCCCGGGAGTCGCGAACCCGGCTACGGCTACCCGCCGCGCGCCGTGCCGCCCATGCCGAGCACCCCGCCCCCCGGCGGCCGCGGCGGCTACGGCTACCCGCCGGCGCCCGCGCCGAGTGCGATGTCCCACACCCAGACGCGGCGCTGGATCGAGATCAACGGCACCCGCCACCAGATCTCGGGATCCACGCTGGTGCTCGGCCGCTCCACCGACGCCGACGTGCGCATCGACGACCCCGGCGTGTCCCGCAGGCACTGCGAGATCAGGACCGGAACGCCCCCGACGATCCAGGATCTCGGATCCACCAACGGCATCGTGGTGGACGGGCAGCACACGACCCGCGCTACGCTCCGCGACGGCTCGCGGATCGTCGTGGGCAGTACCACCATCGTTTACCGGCAAGCCGAAGGGTGAAGCGGGGGCAATGTCAGAGCTGACCCTGACGGTCATGCGGCTGGGTTTCCTGGCCGTTCTGTGGCTGTTCGTCATCGTGGCCGTCCAGGTCATCCGCAGCGACCTGTTCGGTACGCGCGTCACCCAGCGCGGCTCGCGCCGCGGCGGCTCGGGCGACACGCGAACGCAGCAGGCACGCCAGGGCGCCGCGCCGCCGCACCAGCGGCAGCAGCAACAGCAGGGGGCGGGCAGGCAGCGCCGCGGGTCGCCCACCAAGCTGGTGGTCTCCGAGGGCACCCTGACGGGCACCACCGTCGCGCTGCACGGCCAGACGATCACGCTGGGCCGCGCGCACGATTCCACGATCGTGCTGGACGACGACTACGCGTCCAGCCGGCATGCCAGGATCTACCCGGACCGTGACGGCCAGTGGATCGTCGAGGATCTCGGGTCCACCAACGGCACGTATCTCGACCGGACCCGACTGACCACCCCGATTCCGATTCCGCTGGGCGCTCCGATCCGCATCGGCAAGACCGTCATCGAGCTGCGGAAGTAGTCACGACAATGATCGAGCGGAGCGAGCGAGCCGCGGCGGCCTGGGCAGCGGGCCGGTGCTGCGGACTCCCGACCGGAGGGTGGGCAGTGTGGCTCGAGACCGGCTGGCCCCGGACGCAGCGGGCGGCCCGGATTCAGCGGGCGGCCCGACCGGAGGCGTGCGCATGACACTCACGCTGCGCTTCGCCGCCGGATCGCACAAGGGCATGATCCGCGAGGGCAACGAGGACTCCGGCTACGCGGGCCCCCGGCTGCTGGCCATCGCCGACGGCATGGGCGGCCAGGCCGCGGGCGAGGTCGCGTCCTCCGAGGTCATCTCCTCGCTCGTGCAGCTCGACGACGACGTGCCGGGCTCCGACCTCCTCACGTCGCTCGGCGTCGCGGTCCAGCGCGCCAACGACCAGCTGCGCGTCATGGTCGAGGAGGACCCCCAGCTCGAAGGCATGGGGACGACGCTGACCGCGCTGCTGTGGACGGGCCGGCGGCTCGGCCTCGTACACGTCGGCGACTCGCGCGCGTACCTGCTGCGCGACGGCGCCCTCACGCAGATCACGCAGGACCACACCTGGGTGCAGCGCCTCGTCGACGAGGGCCGCATCACCGAGGAAGAGGCCACGACGCACCCGCAGCGCTCGCTGCTGATGCGCGCCCTCGGCAGCGCCGAGCACGTCGAGCCCGACCTGTCGATCCGTGAGGTGCGCGCCGGCGACCGCTACCTGATCTGCTCGGACGGCCTGTCCGCCGTGGTCTCGCACCAGACGATCGAAGAGGCGCTCGCCGACTACCAGGGCCCGCAGGAGACCGTGCAGCGGCTGATCGAGCTCGCGCTGCGCGGCGGCGGCCCCGACAACATCACCTGCATCGTCGCCGACGTCTTCGACCAGGACATGGGCGACACTTTCTCAGGCCGCCTCAGCGACACGCCCGTCATCGTGGGCGCCGTCGCCGAGAACCAGCACCTGAGCCAGCACGACGCCACGGGCATGCAGACCGCCGCGGGCCGCGCGGCCGGCCTCGGCAGACAGGCGCAACCGCCCGGCGGCTCGTTCGGCCCGCCCGGAAGCGGCGGCGGGTACGGCGGCGCGGACCCCGAGGGGGGCTACGCCGGGTACACCGACGACTACGGCATGGAGAGCGGCGGCAGGCGCCGCGGCGGCCGCCGCTGGCTCAAGGCCTCGCTGTACACGGCGCTCGCGGTGATCGTCGTCGGGGGCGCCCTGTACGGCGGCTACCGCTGGACGCAGACCCAGTACTACGTCGGCGCCAACAAGCAGCACGTCGCGCTGTACCGGGGCATCAGCCAGAAGCTGGCGTGGATCTCGCTGTCGCACGTGAAGAACGACCACCCCGAGATCGAACTCAAGTACCTCCCCGACTACCAGCGCAAGCAGGTCCAGGACACGATCACGGAAGGCGGCCTGGCGACCGCGCGCACCAAGATCCAGCAGTTGTCCACGCAGGCCTCGGCATGCAAGAAGAACGAGCAGCGCAAGCAGGCCGCCCAGCAGAAGGAGCAGCAGGCGAGCAAGCCCCCGGCGCCCGGCAAGTCCGGCAAGCCGTCGGGCAGCCCGTCGCCGTCCGCCTGGACGGGCGCCGCGGGTGGCGTGGCCACCGGCGAGCAGACCGCCGTGCGGACCGCCGCTCACTTCACCGTCAACCAGTCGAACAGCACTCCGACTCCGGGCCCCACCCTCTCGGAGGAGGAGCAGAAGCTGGTCTCCAACTGCGAGCAGCAGTAACGGGCCGCAGGGGGGCCTCTCCACCACCATGAGCATCTCCAACACCACCACCATCGGCGCCATCGACGCGCCCAGCAGGCGCAACACCGAGTTGCTGCTGCTCGTCTTCGCCGTCGCCATCGCCGTCTTCGCGTACCTGAACGTCGGGCTCGCGCTCGACGGCAAGGTGCCGTCAGGAGTGCTCGGTTACGCGCTCGGCCTGGCCGCGCTCGCCGGCGTCGCCCACCTCGTGGTGCGCAAGTTCGCCCGGTACGCGGACCCGCTGCTGCTGCCGCTCGCCACGCTGCTCAACGGCATCGGCCTCGTCTTCATCTGGCGCCTCGACCAGTCGCAGC
Organism: Streptomyces montanisoli; assembly: GCF_017813245.1. Lineage (GTDB taxonomy): Bacteria > Actinomycetota > Actinomycetes > Streptomycetales > Streptomycetaceae > Streptomyces > Streptomyces montanisoli. The sequence continues at coordinate 6,434 of NZ_JAGIQL010000024.1, read as the reverse complement.
GGCTGATCCACCTGGCGAAGATCTCCTACGGCCACTTCACGCCGTCGGCGCCCAAGCAGATGCTGTACTCGGCGATCGGCGTGGCCCTGTTCGTCGCCGTGCTGCTGCTGCTCAAGGACCACCGCGTCCTGCAGCGGTACACCTACGTGTCCATGTTCGTGGCGCTGGTCCTGCTGATCGCCCCCGTCTTCTTCCCGGCCCAGTTCGGCGCCCGCATCTGGATCCGGATCCCGGGCTTCGGCTCGCTCCAGCCAGGAGAGTTCGCGAAGATCATCATTGCGATCTTCTTCTCCGGCTACCTCATGGTCAAGCGCGACGCGCTGGCGCTCGCCAGTCGCCGCTTCATGGGCATCTACCTGCCGCGCGGGCGCGACCTCGGCCCGATCCTGGTGATCTGGGCGCTGTCGATCCTGATCCTGGTCTTCGAGACCGACCTCGGTACGTCGCTGCTGTTCTTCGGCCTGTTCGTCGTGATGCTGTACGTCGCGACGGAACGCACCAGCTGGATCGTCTTCGGCCTGCTGATGTCGGCGGTCGGGGCGGTCGGCGTCGCGACCTTCGAGCCGCACGTGCAGGCCCGTGTCACGGCGTGGCTCGACCCCTTCGGCTGCTACAAGACGAGCGGCTCGTGCCAGCAGATCGGCGACGCCCTGATGTCGTTCGGCTCGGGCGGCACGCTCGGCACCGGCCTCGGCCAGGGCAACTCCGACCTCATCGGCTTCGCCGCGAACGCGGACTTCATCCTCTCCACCGTCGGCGAGGAACTCGGCCTCGCGGGCACGATGGCGATCCTGCTGTGCTACGGGCTGATCGTGGAGCGCGGCATCCGCACGGCGCTCGCGGCCCGCGACCCGTTCGGCAAGCTCCTGGCCGTCGGGCTCTCCAGCGGCTTCGCGATCCAGGTCTTCGTCGTCGCGGGCGGCGTGATGGGCCTCATCCCCCTGACGGGTATGACGCTTCCCTTCATGGCCTACGGTGGCTCGTCCGTGCTCGCGAACTGGGCGCTCATCGGGATCCTGATCAGAATCAGCGACACCGCGCGCCGCCCGGCACCGGCCCCAGCACCCTCACCCGACGCCGAGATGACCCAGGTGGTCCGACCGTGAACAAGCCCCTGCGCCGCATCGCGATCTTCTGCGGCATCCTCGTCCTCGCCCTGCTGGTCCGCGAGAACTGGCTCGGGTACGTCAAGGCCGACGACCTCAACACGAACGCGTTCAACAAGCGGCCGACCATCGAGCGCTACAGCCACCCGCCGGGCAACATCATCGTCGACGGCAAGCCGATCACCGGAGCGGTGAAGACCGACAGCACGTACTACAAGTACAAGCAGACGTGGAAGAACGGCGCCATGTGGGCGCCGGTCACCGGGTACAGCTCGCAGGTCTACGGCTCCAACGAGCTGGAGAAGATCGACGAGGGCATCCTCAGCGGCACCGACCCGCGCCTGTTCTTCGACCGCCAGGTGTCGATGTTCACCGGCAAGCAGCAGAAGGGCGGCGACGTCGTCACCACCCTGAACGCGGACGCCCAGAAGGCCGCCTACGACGGGCTGAAGGGCAAGAAGGGCGCGGCCGTCGCGATCGACCCGACCACCGGCAAGATCCTCGCCCTCGCGTCCACGCCGAGCTACGACCCGTCGACCTTCGCTGCCGGCACCACGAGCGACGAGAAGGCGTGGAAGTCGCTGCACAGCGACAAGGACCAGCCCATGCTGAACCGCGCGCTGCGCCAGACGTACCCGCCCGGCTCCACGTTCAAGCTGGTCACGTCGGCCGCGGCGCTGGAGACCGGCAAGGTCACCGACGTCGACGCGAAGACGGACTCGCCGCTGCCCTACATCATGCCGGGCACCACCACGCCGCTGAAGAACGAGGGCAACCTGCCCTGCAAGGACGCCACACTGCGCCTGGCGCTCACCGTGTCCTGCAACAGCGTCTTCGGCCACCTCGGCGTCGAGATCGGCGACGACGCGATGGTGAAGGAGGCGAAGAAGTTCGGCTTCAACGCCGAGCAGTTCGTACCGGTACGCGCCGCCGCGTCCGTGTTCCCGACGGACATCAACAAGTCCCAGGTCGCGCTGTCCTCCATCGGCCAGTTCAACACCCGCACCACCCCGCTGCAGATGGCCATGGTCGCGTCGGCCATCGCCAACGACGGCAAGCTGATGAAGCCGTACATGGTGGACGAGCTGCGCTCGCCCGGCCTCGACGTGATCGACAAGACGCAGCCCAAGCAGATGAGCCAGCCGCTCAGCCCGGAGAACGCGCAGAAGCTGCAGTCGATGATGGAGTCCGTCGTCAACGACCCGCAGGGCACGGGCCACAACGCGAAGATCAGCGGCGCGACCGTCGGCGGCAAGACGGGTACGGCCCAGAACGGCGTGGACAACTCGGGAAAGCCGTACGCCTGGTTCGTCTCGTACGCCAAGGTCCACAACAGCTCGCCCGTCGCGGTGGCCGTGGTCGTCGAGGACAGCAAGGCCAACCGCGACGACATCTCCGGTGGCGGTCTCGCGGCTCCCGTCGCGAAGGACGTGATGAAGGCCGTGATCAACAGTGGGAAGTGACACGGCGCACAGTTCGCCCCTGAAGGCGCACGCCACGATACGGAGGCGGCAAGGAAGCTCCGTACCGGTCGTGTATCAGGTCACACGCTCCGGCGAACCGGAGGGATCGGGCCCGGTAGCCTTTGCGCGGACAGCACACCGCCGGACCACACGCAGGTGCGGTCGGTACTGACGGAGAGGGCCGGAAGACATGGATGAGCCGCGTCGCCTCGGCGGCCGGTACGAGCTGGGCTCGGTGCTCGGCCGTGGTGGCATGGCCGAGGTGCATCTCGCGCATGACACCAGGCTCGGCCGGACCGTCGCCGTGAAGACGCTCCGCGCCGACCTCGCGCGCGACCCGTCCTTCCAGGCCCGGTTCCGCCGGGAGGCCCAGTCCGCCGCCTCGCTCAACCACCCGGCGATCGTCGCGGTCTACGACACCGGCGAGGACTACGTCGACGGCGTGTCGCTCCCGTACATCGTCATGGAGTACGTCGACGGCTCCACGCTGCGCGAGCTGCTGCACTCGGGCCGCAAGCTGCTGCCCGAGCGGACGCTCGAGATGACGATCGGCATCCTCCAGGCCCTCGAGTACTCGCACCGCAGCGGCATCGTCCACCGCGACATCAAGCCGGCGAACGTCATGCTGACGCGCACCGGCCAGGTCAAGGTCATGGACTTCGGCATCGCGCGCGCCATGGGCGACTCGGGCATGACCATGACGCAGACCGCCGCCGTCATCGGCACCGCGCAGTACCTCTCGCCCGAGCAGGCCAAGGGGGAGCAGGTGGACGCGCGCTCCGACCTGTACTCCACGGGCTGCCTCCTCTACGAGCTGCTCACCGTGCGTCCCCCGTTCGTGGGCGACTCGCCGGTGGCGGTCGCGTACCAGCACGTGCGGGAGGAGCCGCAGCCGCCCAGCGTCTTCGACCCGGAGATCACGCCCGACATGGACGCGATCGTCCTCAAGGCGCTGGTCAAGGACCCCGACTACCGCTACCAGTCCGCGGACGAGATGCGCGCGGACATCGAGGCCTGCCTCGACGGCCAGCCCGTCGCCGCGACGGCCGCGCTCGGCGCGGTCGGCTACGGCGGCGGCTACGGCCCCGAGGACCAGCCCACGACGGCGCTGCGCCAGCACGACCAGGGCGGCCAGACGTCGATGCTGCCGCCGATGAACCCCGACGACGGCGGGTTCGGCGGCTACGACGAGCAGCGGGCCGGCGGCGGCAGGCGGCGCCAGCAGAAGAAGTCCAACACCGGCACGATCCTGATAGTGATCGCGGCGATCTGCGTGCTGGTCGGCGCCATCCTGATCGGCAAGTCGATGTTCGGCGGCAAGTCGGACAACCAGCAGACCGCTGTCCCGACGCTCGTCGGGCACACGATGTCGGAGGCGAGGTCGCTCGCGTCGAACGCGGACGTCAAGGTCTCCCAGTCCGGCACCGGCCACTGCGACCAGCCGAAGGGCTCCATCTGCAGCCAGAACCCGGCGAACGGGCAGATGGACGTCGGCGGCACGGTCAGCGTCGTCGTCTCGGCGGGCGCGGCCAAGGTCGACGTGCCGGACGAGACGGGCCAGGACCAGGACGCGGCCACGCAGGACCTCGAGTCCAAGGGCTTCAAGGTCGACGTGAAGACGGTCGAGTCCGACCAGACCGAGGGCACGGTCACGGGCCAGGACCCGTCGGGCGGCTCGAAGGCCCAGAAGGGCGCGACGATCACGCTGAAGGTGGCGAAGGCGGCGCAGGTGACGGTGCCGCCGGTCAACGGCCAGCAGTTCGACGCGGCACGCGACCAGCTCCAGAAGCTCGGCTTCGTCGTCGACCGCCAGGACGTCGAATCCGACCAGGCCGCGGGGACGGTCACCGACCAGAGCCCCAAGGGCAACGAGAAGGCCGCCAAGGGCAGCCACGTCAAGCTCCAGGTCTCGAAGGGGCCGGCGACGCCGCAGGTCGCGGTGCCGAACATCGGTCCGGGCACGAAGCTTCAGGACGCCCTCAACGCCCTCCAGCAGGCGGGCCTCAACCCGAAGATCAACGGCCCGGACGACCCGAGTACCTCCACCGTCATGGCCATCGACCCTCCGGCCGGCACCATGGTCGACCAGGGCAGCGTCGTCAAGCTGAACACGGTCGGACCGCCGGCCGGCGGCGGCAACGGCAACGGCGGGAAGAACGGCGGCAACAACGGCAACGGCGGCCTGAGCAGCTGGTGGCCCGGCCACTGACGTCGGCACGCGAACGCGGAAGCTCCCGCACCCACGCGAGCCCGGGTGCGGGAGCTTCGTCGTTCAGCGCAGCTCGGGCGGCGGGGTGCGGTTCTTGTCGACCTTCTGCGTGCGCACCAGCTGCGACCACACGATGTAGCGGTAGTCCGAGGTGTACATGGGCGTGCACGTCGTCAGCGTCAGGTAGCGGCCCGGCTTGGTCTTGCCGGACTCCTTCGGGATCTGCTGGATCACGTTGACGTTGTACTTCGACGTGGACGGAAGGATCTTGTAGACCTTGTAGACGTACCAGACGTCCCGCGTCTCCACGACGATCGGGTCGCCGACCTTGACCTTGTGGATGTTGTGGAACTTGGCGCCGTGCCCGTCGCGGTGCGCGGCCAGCGTGACGTTGCCCGTCTTGTCCCACGGCAGCGCCGACTTGACGGGCTTCGTGTAGTAGCCCGCGACGCCCTGGTTGAGGACGGGGACGCCGGTGCCCTTCTTGATGAGGACCTCGCCGTTCTTCATCGACGGCACGTGCAGGAAGCCGATGCCGTCCTTCGTGTCGAACGACGGCGCCTTGCCGTCCTGGCCGGCGGGCGGGGCCTGCGCCCAGTGCTTGCGCACCTGGTCGGCCTGCTTGTGCGCCTCCTTGTCGGCTATCACGTTCGTCCACCACAGCGAGTAGACGACGAACAGGCCGAGCACCAGGCCTGCCGTGATGAGCAGTTCGCCGATGACGGCGAACGTGCCGGCGACCGGTCCGCGTTTCGGTCTCGGGCGCCGCCCGGCCGTCCGGTCACGCCCCTCCTGCTCGGTCGTGGCTGCCACCCCTGTTCCGCCCCGTTCCAGTTGTTCCACCGCGCTGTTCGTTCCGCCGTGCCGTCAGCTCTTCTGCAGAGCCGCGGGAAGCCCCTGGCTGCGCGGCTGTTCGCTGACCATCTTGCCCCAGACGATGAGCCGGTAGGTGCTCGTGAACTCAGGCGTGCACGTGGTCAGCGTGATGTACCGGCCGGGCTCGGTGAAGCCGGAGCCCTGCGGGATCGGCGAGATCACGCCGACGTTGGCGGGGGAGGTCTGCGGGAGTGTCCGCGTCATCTGGTACGTGTAGTACTCGTCCTGCGTCTCGACGACGACCTTGTCCCCCGGCTTCAGCCGGTTGATGTAGCGGAACGGCTCGCCGTGCGTGTTGCGGTGGCCCGCGAGGGCGAAGTTGCCCGTCTTGTCCTCGGGCATGGCCGTCTTGAGCGAGCCCTCGGAGTAGTGCCCCACCATCCCGTGGTCGAGCACCTTCTCCTTGCTGACGCCCTGCGCGATCGGCGCGACCACGTCCAGCTTCGGGATGTGGATGATCGCGAACCCCTGGCCGGGCTCGAAGGCGCCGGCCGCGGGGCCCTTGTGGTCCTTCCAGGTGTTCTGGATCTTGCTCGCCTCGTTGTTGGAGTAGTTGTCGGCGCGGACGTTCGTCCACCACAACTGGTAGGTCACGAACAGCAGCATCAGCACGCCGAAGCTGATGAACAACTCCCCCACGGCCCGGCTGACGACGACGCCCGGGCTGTCCTTGAGCGCGCGGGCGGCCTGCCGTGCCTCTATGCGCGTGAGGGGGCGGCCCGGCGGCCGCGCCGCCGCGTCCGCCGCTTCCGGCGCGCCGGGCGCGGGGAGCGGCGGGAG
>NZ_JAGIQL010000239.1 GCF_017813245.1 Streptomyces montanisoli | reverse complement strand
CGGGCGCGGTCGCCGGCGCGGGCCGCGCCTGTACCGCGGGCGCGCACGCCCCGTCCCGTGAGACGGACCCCGTCGCCGCCGCGCGCCCCCGCACGAGCCTGGCGCCGCGCACCGCGGCGACGATCACCACCTGCGTGCTCGCCGGCTACACCGTCGTCGACGCGGCGTATCTCGCGAACGGCGGGCTGCTCGGCCGGCCCCTGCTGGGCGCGCTCGCGCTGCTCGCGGCGATCGCGGCGCTCCAGTTCTGCCGCGTCCACCCTGCCGTGGCGCGCCGCCTGCCCGGCGGCCGCTGGTGGTGGTTCGGGGCGCAGGCGGTCCTCACGTACGCGCCGTTCCTGCTGTTCGGCGAGAAGTGGCTCGGGGTCCCCGGCTTCCTCGTCGGGTCCGTGCTGATGCTGCGCGCCTCCCCCTCGGCCTGGCCGCTGGCCGGCGCCCTGGTGGCGGGCAACGCGGGGGTCCTGTTCGCCGTCGGCACGGACGTGACCGATGTCGCCGAGCTCTCCATCTCCGCGATCACCTGCGGGCTCGTCGTCTTCGGTCTTGCCCGTATGAAGGACCTGGTGGCCGAGTTGTACCGGTCGAGGGCCGAGCAGACCCGGCTGCTCGTGGTCAGGGAGCGCCTGCGGTTCGCGCGCGACCTGCACGACCTGATGGGCCTGAGCCTGTCCACGATCACCCTCAAGTGCGAGCTGACCTACCGGCTCGTGCCCACCGACCCGGAACGCGCCAGGACCGAGCTCGGGGAGATCCTCGCGACCGCGGGCCAGGCGCTCGCCGACATCCGCGCGGTGACCAAGGGCGAGCACCGCAGGTCGCTGTCGGCCGAGGTCGAGTCGGCGCTCGCCGTCCTCGGCACGACGGGCGTCGAGACCACGGTCGGCCTCGAATGCGGCCCGCTGCCCGACGCGGTGGAGACCGCGCTCGCCACCGTCCTGCGGGAGGGCCTCACGAACCTGCTGCGCCACAGCAAGGCGGAGCACTGCGCCATCACGGGCCACCGGTGCGACGACACGGTCGTCCTCGCCCTGGCCAACGACGGGGTGGGCGAGACGCCCGCGCCCTACGACCCGGACGGCGGCAGCGGCCTGAACAACCTGTCGGCGCGGCTGCGGGACGTGGGCGGCGCGCTGACCGCGGGGGCCTGCGGGGACGGCTGGTACGAACTGCGGGTGGAGGTGGACCTCGACGCGGCGCGCGCGGCGCGGCCCGCGGGGTGACGGGCGCGGGCCCTGCCGGGCGGCGACCGCGCGGCGTCACAGCCAGCCGGCGTCACAGCCAGCCGGCGTCACAGCCAGCCGGCGTCCCTGGCGATGCGGATGGCGTCGACGCGGTTGCGCGCGTTCAGCTTCGTGACGACGTTCGTCAGGTAGTTGCGCACCGTCCCCGTCGACAGGTGCAGGCGGGACGCCATCTGCGCGGCCTCCATGCCCTCGGCGGCCAGCCGCAGCACCTCGGCCTCCCGGTCGGTGAGCGGCGACCCGCCGAAGTCGAGTGTGGCGAGGGCCAGTTGCGGGTCGATGACACGTTCGCCCGCGGCGACCTGCCGGATCGTCTGGCTGAGACGGTCCGGGTCGGTGTCCTTGAGCAGGAAGCCCGAAACGTGCGCGGCGAGCGCCCGTCTCAGGTTGCCCGGCCTGCCGAGGCTGGTGAGGATGATCGTGCGGCAGCCGGGCACGGCGGTGGACAGGTCGGCCGCGGCGGTGATGCCGTCCGTGACCGGAAGGTCGATGTCGAGCACGGCCACGTCGGGCTTGAGCGCGCGGGCCGCCGGGACGATGTCCGCCCCGGACGCGAGCTCCGCCACCACCTCGATGTCCGGCTCAAGCTCCAGGAGCGAGACAAGGGCCTTGCGGAGCATGTGCATGTCCTCGGCGATCAAAATCCTGACCATGTTCTCCCCCACGCGAATGGCCAACTAGCCGAACATTATGGCGCAGTAACGACCATCCGCACCTTCCCCCCTCGCCTTCATTTTTCCCCCAGCAGCCCCACGATCTCGTGGACGAAGGCCGCGTCGAGCATGGTGCCGACCGCCAGGTCGCCCGCGCCTTCGAGCCCCACGTCATGGCAGGCGACGCTGAGCAGGTACGTGCCGAGCACCTCGAACGTAGCGAACGACCACTCGCCGCGCGACGCGGGCCTGCCGTCCGGTGTCAGCAGCGACTCGCCGCCACGGCTGAAACCGAACTGGTTGAACCCCATCCGCATGCCCTGACCCAGCGCCTTGGTGTACGCCTCCTTCAGCGTCCACACGCGCAGCAGCTCGCGCTCGCGCTCGGCCTCGGGCAGGCCGCCGAGCAGGGCGCGCTCGTCGGGCGTGCACAACTGCCGCTCCACGGACGCGTACCGGATCCTGCGGCTCGCCACCTCCGTGTCCACCCCGATCCTGCCGCGCCTGTTGAGCCCGACGACGATCAACTCGCCCGTATGGCTGAGGGACACGTCGATCTGGTCGCACCCGCGCAGGTACGGCCGGCCGCCCGGCTTGTACGCCAGGTCGATGGAGCCCGGCGGCGCCTGCAGTGCCGCGCCCGCCGTGCACCGCATCAGCAGCCGGGACACGGCGAACCTCGACCGCGACTCCGGGTCGGGCAGGCCGCGCAGCCGCTGCCAGTCGCGGCTGCCCAGCATCGGCCGCAGGTCCGCGTCCTCAAGCACCCTGGGCAGCCAGTCGCGCCAGTCCGCGTACACCACCGCGTGGCCGTGCCACGCCACGGACTGGCGCACCCGGCTCCACGCCTCGTCCGCCCCTGACGCCAGGATCGGCTCGCCGACCTCCCGCGCGCCGTCGTCGCCGCCGTCGTCGCCGCCGTAGTCGCCGCCGTAGTCGTCGCCGTAGTCGTCGCCGTAGGCATTCCCGTACTCGCCGCCGTTCCCGTCGCCGTGATCGCCGCCGGCCGCCGGCCCGAGCCGTCTCACGGCGCGTCCGCCCACTGCACGGGCTCGTCGTACAGGTCGTAGCTCCTGCGGCCCCGGTAGCGGTCGGCCACCTCGGCCAGCACGCGGTCGACGCAGCCGTCCGGCAGCGCGGGGAGGTCCGGCAGGCAGAGCCTGCGCCCGATCCGCAGCAGCGCCATCACCAGCCACGCCGGGTCGCCGAGGAACCCGGGCTCCCCGCGGTGGCTCTCCCACACGCCGAGCGCCGCGGCGGCCGCGCTCAGCAGCGCGTGGCGGTCGGCCAGAGCGCACATTTCCGGGCTCGACAGCACGCCGAGATCGCCGGGCGCCACCGCGACGCACCGCTCGCGCAGCGCCGCAAGCTCGCCGAGCAGGGCCGTCACCAGCGCGCCGAGCGTCCGCCCGTACCCGTGTTCGACGCCGTCGGCGCGCAGCCGGCCGGCCGTGGCGGCCAGCGCGGCGGCGAAGAAGTCCGACCGGCCGGCCACGGCGAGCGCGTCGAGCGCGAGGGGCGGCAGCGCGAGGCCCGGCCGGAACAGCGCGTCCCCGGGATCGTCCGCACGGAGCCACGACGTGCGCGCGAGCAGCGGCAGGCGCGGGATCACCGCCGCCTGGCAGGCGGCCGTCCCGGCGTGGCCGAGGCTGGCGGTGGGCAGGTCGCGCATGAGCTTCGCGAGCATCTCCCGGTCCACCTCGCCCCCGTCCCCCGCGTGCCCCGCACGGCCCGGCCTGCCGACCACGGTGGCCAGCTCCTCCAGGTCCTCCCGCAGAAGGTCGGGCACCAGGTACTTCGCCTCGGCGGCCGCCAGGTCGGCGCTCTCCGGGTGGAGGTGCAGCGCCCGCAGGACGGTGGTGGCCAGGCTGTCGCAGGCCAGCAGGTCGGCGAAGACGCCGGCGAGCAGCGGGCGGTGGCGTTCGCCGGTGCGCCCGCCGCCGTCCCTGGCGACGGCGCGCACCGCGGTGCGCAGCACCGTGCCCGCGGCCGCGACGACCATCACCGCGCACAGCGGCCGGTGGAACTGGAACGTGCGCAGGGCGAGCGGCACGGCGCCGCCCGCCTCGCCCACCAGCGAGCCGGCGGGCGCGGGGCAGTCGGCGAACTCGAGCCCGCCGAAGGCGCAGCCGCGCAGTCCCGTCGTGGGCTGCCTCGGCAGCGTGCGCAGCCGCCCGGGGGTCGCGGCCTCCCGGTCGATCAGCAGCACCGAGTGGCTGCGTGAGCCGGGCGCCGGGTCCGTGCGGGCGTAGACGACCAGGGCGCGCGCACGCGCCGCGTTGATCACGACCTCCTTGCGGCCGCCGAGGCGGAAGCCGCGCGAGGTGGTGAGCGCCGACACCTCGCCGCTCCACAGCGCGTTCCCGTGCGCCATGGAGTGGTGGACGACGGAGGCGCGGCCACCGCCGCACAGGATGTCCGCGAGTGCCGCGCGCTGCCCGGCCGTCCCGGCCGTCCACACGGGCGTCGCCGCGAACAGCGACGTCACGCCGTACCCGGTGCCGAGGCCGAGGTCGCGGCGGAAGACGGGGCGGATGACGCGGGCGAGGCCGTCGGCGCGCTCCAGCCTGCCGCCGTCGGCCGCGGGGACCATCTCGGCGCCGAACCCCTCGTCGTGCAGCAGTTGTTCGGCGGCGGCCACCAGCTCACCGCGCTCCTCGGCCGCCAGCACCGCGGCGAAGCCCAGCGGGTTGCCCGGGTCGTCGGGCGGCCCGAGCCGCTCCTCGAGCGTCCGGGCGCGCGCGCCGGCGCCGGTGGACGGGCGGGCGGCAGCGATCGCCGTGGCGCCCGCTCCCGCCATGGCCTCTGTGCGCATGGACATGCGATCACCCCTTCCTCACGGGCGGGCCTGCCGCCGCGGCGCCGGATCCGGCCGCCGGTTCTGTGTGCAGCGGCCGCAGCTCGCCGCGCAGGAACAGTTCGCGCATCACGGAGCGCCGCACCTTGCCGCTCGTCGTCCGCCTGACCGTGCCCGGCCGTACGAGCAGGACGGAGCCCGTCGCCCCGAAGTCCTCGGCGAGGCAGCGGCGCACCCGCTCGGCCAGGCCGGCAAGTTCCCCGTTTCCGCCGCCGGAGGTGCGTACCTCCTGCACGGCCACGAGGTGCTCGCCGCCGCGCGGCCGCACCATGAACACCGCGGCCGAGGCGAACCGCGAGCCGCAACGCCGCAGTTGGTGCTCGACCTCCTGCGGGTGCAGGGTCCTGCCCGCCACGGTCAGCACGTCCTTGATGCGGCCGGTGACGTAGAGCCGCCCGTCGTCGAGTGCGCCGAGATCGCCGGTGCGCAGGAACCCGCCGGCGCCGGACGCCGTCGCGCGGCCGAAGGTCTCGGCGTTCTCCAGCGCCCGGTGCCAGTAGCCGGGGGAGACGGCGTCGCCGCGTACCCAGATCTCGCCGATCTCGCGGTCCGGCAGCTCCTCGCGGGTGTCCGGGTCGACCACGCGCACCTCGACGCCCCGCGCGGGCCCGCAGGACGCCACCGGGTACGGCGCGGGCACGGCCGTGTCCGCGCCGGGCTCCTGCCGCCGGGGTCGCAGCGTGCCGCGGCCGCCGGCGCCCTCGCCCGCGCCCGTGACCTCCAGGACGGGTCCGCCGGCGTCCGCCGGGGTCGCCACGCTGACCATCAGCGTCGCCTCGGCGAGCCCGTAGCCGGCCACGAGGGCGCCCGGGCGCAGCCCCGCGGGGGCGAACCTGCGGGCGAAGTCCGCCAGTGTGCCGGGCGACACCTGCTCGGCCGCGTCGACCGCGGTGCGCAGCCGGGACAGGTCGAGCCCGGCCACATCCTCGTCCGTCGCCTCGGCCGCGCAGCGCGCGAACGCCGTGTCGGGCGCCGCCGTCGCGGTGACGCCGTACCGGTCGAGCGTCTCGAGCCACCGCAGGGGGCGCGCCGCGAAGCGCGCGGGCGGCACCAGGACGGCGGTCGCCCCCAGCCACAGCGGGTGGAGCAACTGGCCGATCAGGCCCAGGTCGTGGTGGAGCGGCAGCCATCCGCCGATGCGGGAGCCCTGGTCGGTGGAGAGCGCCGCGCGTATCGACTCCATCGCGGCGAGCAGGTTGGCGTGGGTCACCACGACACCGCGCGGCGCCGCCGTGGTGCCCGAGGTGTACTGGATCAGCGCGGGGCTGTCGCCGGACGGCGGCTGCTGCTGCGCGTGGGCCCCGTCAGCGTCCGCGCCGTCCGAACCGTACGCGCCGTCCGAACCGTCCGCGCCGCCGCCGGGTGCGGGGGCGTCGACGGCCAGGCACAGCACGCCGCCGTAGCCGCCCCTGTCGTCCTCGGCGAGGTACCGGGAGACGTCGGCGGCCAGCGCCGCCTCGGTCAGGACGAGCGACGTGCCGGTGTCCTCGGTGATCGCCTTCATGCGCTCCCTGGCGGCCCGCGAGGACGCGGGCGGCGGCACCACGGACACGACCGCGCCCGCCAGCAGGCAGCCGACGACCGCCACCGCCAGGTGCGGCCCGGTGTCCATGCAGACGAGGACCGGGCGGCCCCCGGTGGCCCCGAGGCCGAGCCTGCGGGCCAGGCGCCGGGCCCGCAGGGCCAGTTCCCGGTATGTCATGAGGTCTGCGCCCGCGCCGCCGGCGTCAGGGACGCACAGCGCGATGTGGTCGGCACGCTCCGAGAAGCGCCCGGCCAGGGCTTCGGTGAAGCTTCGGGATGGCGTCATCGGTCAACTCCGTCGGTCCGCGTGGCCGGCTCGTGCCCGGCAGGCTCTGACACGACTGTGCGGCCGGCGGCTCGGCGGCCGCTCGACCGCCGCCACCTGTGCGCCTCGCGCCGCACTCTCACCGCGCCTCGCGGCCGGGGTCACCAGCTCCCCGCGCGCGGCCACTCGTATATCCCCAGGTCCCGCATGAGGGCCACCTCCTGCGCCGTGAGCGGCAGTTCGGGGCACAGCCGCTCGGGGTGCCCGGGCGGCGGCCCGTCCGGGCCGATCGGGTGCCCGCCCGGCCCGTGGCCGCCGCCGGGGCCGCGGCCACGCCCGCCGTACCCGTAGGGCGACGGCACCGCGGCCGTGCTTCCTTCGTCCACTTCCAGCTGTGCGCGCATGCGATCTCCGTACGCCACGAGTACCTCGTCCACCGCTCGAAGGAGACGGCCGACGCTCTGGCGCAACCATCCGGTCGCGGCCATGGTTGTCCTCCCTTCGCCCCCGTCACGCCGGTCCGCGTCCGGGGCGCCTGGAGGATGGGGGCCGCTGCCGGAGCCGCGGTGGAGCGCCGCTCGCGGCCGGATGGGGTGCCGCTCGGCCGGTCGGGGACGGGTTCGAGGTGGTCTCCAGGACCGCGCGAACCGTCTCGTGCACAGTCGGCCGCGTCCACACAGGGCGAGCGGCGGGAGGTCGGATTCAGGTGCTGGTGGAATCGGCGGAACAGGTGAGGAAGGCCGGGAACGCACACGCGTCCCCGCACGGGAAGCCCCCAGGCGGCGCGAGCCCAGGGGCGCACGGGCCGCACGCGCGCGCGGCGCATCCCCGAGCGGGCGGCGGC
>NZ_JAGIQL010000238.1 GCF_017813245.1 Streptomyces montanisoli | reverse complement strand
CGGCGCGGACCCGCGCGCCTTGCGGCCGGCGGGCACGACGAGCGGCGTGCCCGTCTCGGGGTCGTCGATGACCTGGCAGCGCAGGCCGAACACCTCCTCCACCAGCGGCGCGGTGACGACGTCCGCCGGCGCGCCCTCCGCGACGACGCGCCCTTCGCGCATCGCGATCAGGTGGGTGGCGTAGCGGGCCGCGTGGTTGAGGTCGTGCAGCACGGCGACGAGGGTGCGGCCCTGCGTCTCGTGCAGCTCGGCGCACAGGTCGAGCACGTCGATCTGGTGCTGGATGTCGAGGTAGGTGGTGGGCTCGTCGAGGAGCAGCAGCGGGGTCTGCTGGGCGAGCGCCATGGCGATCCACACGCGCTGGCGCTGCCCGCCGGACAGCTCGTCCACGTACCGCTCGGAGAGTTCGGCGATGCGCGTCGCGGTCATCGACTCGGCGACGATCCGCTCGTCCTCGGGCGACCACTGGCGCAGCAGCCCCTGGTGCGGGTAGCGGCCGCGGGCGACCAGGTCGCCGACCGTGATGCCGTCGGGCGCGACGGACGACTGCGGCAGCAGGCCGAGTGTCTTGGCGACCTTCTTCGCCGGCATGGTGTGGATGGCGGACCCGTCGAGCAGCACCCGGCCCTGCTCGGGCCTGAGCATCCGGGACAGCGCGCGCAGCAGGGTGGACTTGCCGCAGGCGTTCGGGCCGACGACGACCGTGAAGGAGTGGTCGGGTATCTCCAGGGAGAGGTCCTCGACGATGACCCGCCGGTCGTAGCCGAGGGTCACGGACTCCGCGGTGAGGCGCTGCATCGTCGTACTCCTGTGGGGCTCGGGTCCTGATGGTGACGGACGGACGGGCGTCAGCCCGGATTCGGTGTCGGCGCGGCGCCTCATATCCGTCCCGCCCTGCGCTGGGAGACCAGCAGCCACAGCAGGTACAGGCCGCCGACGACGGCGGTGACGACGCCGGCGGGCAGCTGTCTGCTGCCGAAGGCGCGCGTGGCGACCAGGTCGGCCGCGCACAGCAGCACCGCCCCCATCGCCGCCGACGCGGCGAGGTTGGGGCCCGGCGCGCGCGTGACCCTGCGGGCGAGCTGGGGGGCGCTGAGCGAGACGAACGTGATGGGCCCCGCGGCCGCGGTCGCCGAGGCCACCAGCAGCACGGCGGCAGCCATCAGCAGGACGCGCGTGCGCTCGGCGGGCACGCCGAGCGCGTAGGCCGTGTCGTCGCCCATCTCCATCATCCGAAGCCGCCTGCCGTGCGCGAGCGTGAACGGCACGAGGACCACGCAGACGGCGGCCAGCGGCCACACCTGGCTCCAGCTCGATCCGTCCAGCGTCCCGGTCATCCACAGGACGGCCCGGGTGGCGTCGACGATGTCGGCCTTGGTGAGGAGGTAGTGGTTGGCGGCCGTGAGCATGGCCGCGGCGCCGATGCCGACGAGCACGAGCCGGTAGCCGTGCACGCCACGCTTCCACGCCAGCAGGTAGATGGCCGCGCCCGTCGCGAGGCCGCCGACGACGGCGCCCGCCGCGGTCTCGGCGGCGCTCCCGTGGAAGAGGACGATGGCGCTCAGCGCGCCGACCGCGGAGCCCTGCCCGAAGCCGATCACGTCGGGGCTGCCCAGCGGGTTGCGGGTGACGGACTGGAAGACGGCGCCGCCGATGCCGAGCGCCGCGCCGACGAGCAGCCCGACGATGGCCCTCGGCAGCCTCAGGTCGTGGACGATGAAGGTCTGCGCGGCCGTGCCGCCGCCCGTCAGCGTGGAGAGCACGGTACCGGGCGACATGGGGTAGTCGCCGCTGCCGATGACGACGACCCCGGCGAGCAGCGCGATGGCGACGAGCAGGAGCAGGACGAGCGCGGGCCTCGTCTCGACGCGCACGGAGAGCAGGCCGCCGGGCGTGCGGACGGCCCGGGCCCCGCGTGTGCGGCGCGCGCCCTCGTCGCGGCGGGAGGGGGGAGGTGTGGTGGGTACGGGGGCGGTCACAGCTGCGCCATCCTCCTGCGCCGTACGAGACAGATGAAGACGGGCCCGCCGATCAGCGCCGTCACGATGCCCACCTGCACCTCGGAGGGGCGGGCGACGACCCGGCCCACCACGTCGGAGCCGAGCAGCAGCACCGGCGCGAGCACGGCGGCGTACGGCAGGATCCAGCGCATGTCGGGCCCGGTGATGCTGCGCACCAGGTGCGGCACCATCAGCCCGACGAAGACGATGGGCCCGCACGCGGCGGTCGCCGCGCCGCACAGCAGGGTGACGGCCACCATCGCGAGCACCCGCGTACGGGCGAGGTGCGCGCCGAGCGCACGCGCCGTGTCGTCGCCCATCTCCATGGCGTTGAGCGGGCGCGCGATCAGCAGGGAGAGCGCCACCCCGACGGCGATGAACGGCCACACCTTCGCGACGGTCGACATGTCGGCCGAGGCGAGGGAGCCGACCGTCCAGAAGCGGATACGGTCCAGGGCCGCCGAGTTCAGCAACTCGACGGCGTTGACGTACCCGTAGAGGACGGCGCCGGCGGCGGTGCCCGCGAGGGTGATCCGCACGGGCGTGGCGCCGCGGCTGCCGCCGAGTACGTAGACGGCGGCGGAGACGACGGCGGCGCCGAGGAAGGCGAACCACACGTATCCGGTGAAGGAACTGACGCCGAGGAAGCTGATGGCCGACACGACGGCAGCCGCCGCGCCCGCGTTGACCCCGAGCAGCCCCGGCTCGGCGAGCGGGTTGCGGGTCAGCGCCTGCATCACGGCCCCGGCGAGCCCGAGCGCCGCCCCCACGAGCAGCCCGAGCACGGTGCGCGGCACGCGGACGTCGCTGACGATGACGTCGTCGCGGGTGCCCGTGGATTCGAAGAGGCCGTGCCAGACGTGGCCGATCGGCATGGACTTGGCGCCGACGGCGACGCTGGCCACGCAGACCGCCACCAGCAGCACGACGGCGAGGACGAACCCCACGCCCCGCACCGCCCGGCGCCCGCGCGACGACGGGGGCGCCACCGGCGTGCCACTCTGTTCTGGAGGGCTCTCAACCAACACGAAGGTTAGGTTAGCCTACCCTCCCATCGTGATTCGACGGTGCCCGGCTGTGAGTTCGCCGAGACGCCCGGGCCACCGGCGGCGCAAGCGGCACAGGGCGGCACAGGCGGTGCTCGCCGGTGGCGCTCACCACCCGAGGCGGCCCAGGGCCTTGCCCGCGTCGAGGCCGCACGAGCCATCCCCCGCCTGCGTCCAGGCCGCGGCGCACAGCGCCCGCAGCCCGTCGACCGGGTCGCCGTCGCCCTCGCCGGCGCGGTCGATGACGAGCGCGCCGCCGCGCACGGAGGCCGTCCAGCCGCCGCACGCGAACCCGTCGCCGCCGTCCGCGTCCTGCGCGGCCGTCGCGTGCGTCGCGTCCGTCGCATCCGTCACGCCCGTCACGTCCGGCTGTGCGGACAGCAGGCCCCGCAGGTCGGCGTCCACGTACGTCGGCCGGTGCCGCGGCTCCGCCGCCAGCAGCTGCCGTGCGTCCGTCACGCCCGTCAGGACCAGCAGCGAGTCGACCTCGCCGCGGAACGCGCCCTCGATGTCCGTGTCGAGCCGGTCCCCGACCACGAGGGGCCGCCGCGCGCCCGTGCGCAGGATCGTCTCGCGGTGCATCGGCGGCAGCGGCTTGCCCGCCACCTCGGGCTCCGCGCCCGTCGCGATCCGGACGACCTCCACCGCGGCGCCGTTGCCCGGCACGATCCCGAGCGGGCTCGGAATGGTCAGGTCCGTGTTGGACGCGAACCAGAGCGCGCCCCGGTTGATCGCCGCGGACGCCTCCCAGAACCGCCGCCACACCATGTCGGGGCCGCCGTACCCCTGCGCGACCGCCACCGGTTCGTCGTCGGCGCGGTCGACCGGCGTGAGTCCGCGCTCACGCAGCGCGAGCCGCAGCCCCTCCCCACCGACGACGAGCACCTTCGCGCCCTCGGGCAGCCGCTCCGCGATCAGCCGCGCCACCGCCTGCGCCGAGGTGATCACGTCCTCGGCCTCCGCGGGCACCCCGAGCTCCGTCAGGTGCCCGGCGACGGCCTCAGGTGGCCTGAGGGCGTTGTTGGTGACGTACGCGAGGCGCATGCCGGCCTTCCGCGCCGCCGCGAGCGCGTCCACCGCGTGCGGCACCGCGTCACCGCCCGTGTACACCACGCCGTCCAGGTCGAGGAGCGCCGTGTCGTAGCGCTCGCTCAGAACGCCCCCGCTGCCACGGGGCCGCGTGGCAGCGCTGCCCGCACTGCCCGCACTGCCCGCACTGCTCCGGGGGGACGTGCTCCCGCTGTCCTGACTCATTCCCACCGCACTCCTCGCTCCGGCTGCTCACCCGATCATCGCCCATGGCGGCTTCCCCCATACGATGCCCTGATGAGGACGACGGATCTTGCGGGCGAGGGGCTGCGGCTGACACCGTTCAGGGGCGTGCGCTACGTGCCCGAGCAGGTCACCAGCCTGTCCGCGGTGACATCGCCGCCGTACGACGTGGTGGTGCGGCCCGACGGCCTGCACCACCTCGAGTGTGCCGATCCTCACAACATCGTCCGCCTGATCCTCCCCCAGGCGGCCACCCCGGCGGCACGCCACCGGCAGGCCGCCGACACGCTGGCGCGCTGGCTGGCGGACGGCGTGCTGGCCGCCGACCCCGAGCCCGCGCTGTACGTGTACGAGCAGCGCGGCGAGGGAGCGGTGCAGCGCGGCGTCATCGGCGCGCTCGCCCTGCCGGACGCCGCGGACGGCGTGGTGCTCCCGCACGAGGACGTCATGGCGGAGATCGTCGAGGACCGCGCCGACCTGATGCGGGCCACGGCCAGCAACCTGGAACCGCTGCTGCTGACGTACGAGGGCGACGGCACGACACAGGCCGTGCTCGACCGGGTCGTACGGCGCACCCCGCTGCTCGCGACGACCACGGAGGACGGTTACGCGCACAAGCTGTGGTCGGTGACCTCCACCGCGGAGCAGACGGAGATCACGACAGGCCTCGCCCGCCGCCAGGCGCTGATCGCCGACGGCCACCACCGCTGGGCGACCTACCAGCGGCTGCGCGAGGAACACCCGGGCGCCGGGCCCTGGTCCTACGGCCTCGTGCTCCTGGTGGACACCCTGCGTCACCCGCTCCAGGTCCGCGCCATCCACCGCCTGCTGCACGGCGTGCCGGTCGCGGAGGCGGCGGCCGCGCTGCACGGGTTCTGCCGGGTGCGCACGCTCGACGCGGCACTGCCCGAAGCGCTCGACGCGCTGGCGGCCGCCACCGCGGAGGGCAACGCCTTCCTGCTGGCGGGCGACGGCCGCTTCCGTCTGGTCGACAGGCCCGACGCGGGCCTGCTCGCACGGACCGTACGCCAGGACCGCCCGGCGGCCTGGCGGCGACTGGACGCGACGGTGCTGCACAGCGCGCTCATCGACGAGGTGTGGCGGGTGCCCGACGGGCCCGACCACATCGGCTACATCCACGACACGGACGCGGCCGTGCGCAAGGCCGAGCAGGACGGCAGCACGGCGGTCCTGCTGCACCCGGTGCGCGAGGACGTCGTACGCGACCTGGCGCGGCAGGGCGTCACGATGCCCCGCAAGTCGACGTCGTTCGGCCCGAAGCCGGCGACGGGCCTGGTGCTGCGCACGCTCACGGCCGGCTGACCGGCCGTCCCCGGCCATCCCGGCCGTCCCCGCCGGCGGCCCGGCGGGGACGTGGACGTACTCCCTGTCAGTCCTCTTCGGCGTCGCGCCGGGGCGTGCCCGGGGCGTCGTCGGCTCCGGCCTCGGCCTCGGCCTCGGCCCGCGGACTGTCGTCCTCGACGCGCTCGCCCTCGACGCGCTCGTCCTCGACGGCGTCGTCCTCGACGGCGTCGTCCTCCATCGCGTCGACGAACTCGATGCCGTCGAGTTCGGCAAGCCGGTCCGACGCGTCGGTGGTCCCGTCCTTGTCGGCCTCGTTGGCCCGGGCGAACCACTCGCGGGCCTCGCTCTCCCGGCCGGCCGCCAGCAGGGCGTCCGCGTACGCGTAGCGCAGGCGCGCCGTCCACGGGTGCACGGAGTGCGAGGCGAGCTCTGGGCTCTGCAGCGTGACGATGGCGGCGTCGAGCTGCCCCATGTCGCGGCGGGCCCCGGCGGCGACCAGACGCATCTCGACCTGGCCCGCCTTGTCCAGCTTCTGCACCTCGGACTCGCCGGCCATCGCCAGCGCCCGCTCGGGCCGGCCGAGGCCGCGCTCGCAGTCGGCCATGACGGGCCACAGCTCCACATGACCGGTCATCCGCCGCGCGGCCCGGAACTCGGCGAGCCCCTCGGCGTACTTCTGGTTGGCGTACGCAGCGAAGCCCGCGGCCTCGCGAACGGCCGCGACCCTGGACGCGAGCCGCAGCGCCACCCTGGAGTACGCGTAGGCGCCCTCGGGGTCCTCGTCGATGAGCCGGGCGACCATGACCAGGTTGCGGGCGACATCGTCCGCGAGGGTCTTGGGCAGGCTCATGAGCTCCTGCCGCACGTCCTTGTCGATCTCGTCCCCGATGACCTCGTCCGGGATGGGCAGCCGCTTCACGGGCTCCCTGTCACGGTCACGGTCGTCACGGCGACCGGGCCCACCGCGGCGGTCGTCCCTGCGGTCGTCACGGCCCCGACGGTCGTCACGCCCCCCGCGGAACCCGCCGCGGTCGCGGTCGTCACGGCCCCCACGGAAGCCGCCGCGAGCCCCGCGGTCGCGGTCGTCACGCCGGCCGTACCCACCGCCGGCACCGGGGCGGCCGCCCCGGTCGTTGTCACGGCGGGGCCCACGGGGCCGGTCGTCGCGGCGGTCGTCGCGTCGCTCGTCGCGGCGGAAGGCCGGCCGGTCGTCACGACGGTCGTCCCTGCGGTCATCGCGGCGCTCGTCGCGGCGGAAAGACGGCCGGTCGTCACGGCGGTCATCGCGCCGGTCATCCCGCCGATCGTCCCTACGCTCGTCGCGGCGGAAGGACGGTCGGTCATCACGCCGGAACGGGGGACGGTCGTCACGGCCCCCGCGGAACCCACCGCGGTCCCCGCTGTCGCCACGGTCGCGGTCGTCACGCCGGAAAGGCGGACGCTCGTTCCTGCGGTCGTCACGGCGGTCATCCCGCCGGTCGTCGCGACGGAACGAGGGACGGTCGTCCCTGCGACCACGGTCGTCACGCCGATCGTCCCTGCGGTCATCGCGTCGCTCGTCACGGCGGAAAGACGGCCGGTCATCACGCCGGTCATCACGGCGGTCATCGCGGCGGTCATCACGACGGAACGGGGGCCGGTCATCGCGGCCGCCACGGAACCCACCGCGGTCGCCACGGTCGCGGTCATCCCGCCGGTCGTCGCGACGGAACGAGGGACGGTCGTCCCTGCGGCCACGGTCATCACGCCGGTCACCGTCCCGGCCTCGATATCCGCCGCCGCCTCCCGCGTACCCACCACCCCCGGGCCGGCCGCCGCGGTCGTCGCGGTCGCGACGCCCGTAACCACCGCCACCGCTGCTGCCGCCGCC
>NZ_JAGIQL010000237.1 GCF_017813245.1 Streptomyces montanisoli | reverse complement strand
GGCGGGGCCGGGTGCCGTCGCGCTGTCCGGTGCCGTCGGCGTGTGCGGGCCGTGCGTGCCCGTCGCGGCGGCGCACGGCGTCGCGGGCCCGTCGCTGCCCGCCGTGCGGACCCGTCCGCTGCCCGTCGAGCGGCTGCCGTTCCCCTCGGCCCGCTCGAATGGTGAGACGCCGGTCCCACCCACTTGACAGGTGTGGCGCGGCAGGGGGAGGGTCAGTGCCATGCGCACCCGAATCCTCGTACTTGGACAGCGCGTCGGCTGAAGCAGAGCCCATGACGGCTCCGCGGAACCTCACCGACGCGCTCCCCTCGCTTGCCTTCTGGCACGGGGGGTTTTTTGTTGCACCGGCACAGCCCGACACCTTCGCTAAACCCCAGCCCTGAGAAGAGAATGCCGATGACCGAGCAGGCCACCGGGGCCCACCATCCGCAGCCGCGGGCCCGTAGCGGCGGAGCGCCTTCCGCCACCGTCGAACACCTCACGGGTGCGCAGTCCCTCATCCGCTCACTCGAAGAGGTGGGGGCCGACACCGTGTTCGGCATCCCCGGCGGCGCGATCCTCCCCGCGTACGACCCGATGATGGACTCGACCCGGGTCCGCCACGTACTCGTCCGCCACGAGCAGGGCGCGGGCCACGCGGCCGTCGGTTACGCGCAGGCCACCGGCAAGGTCGGGGTGTGCATGGCCACCTCGGGCCCCGGCGCCACCAACCTGGTCACCCCGATCGCCGACGCGCACATGGACTCCGTGGGGATCGTCGCGATCACCGGCCAGGTCGCGTCGAAGGCGATCGGCACGGACGCCTTCCAGGAGGCGGACATCGTCGGCATCACGATGCCGGTCACGAAGCACAACTTCCTGGTCAAGGAAGCGAAGGACATCCCGAGGACGATCGCCGAGGCGTTCCACATCGCGGGCACCGGCCGTCCCGGGCCCGTCCTCGTCGACATCGCCAAGGACGCGCTGCAGGCGCGGACCACGTTCTCCTGGCCGCCCGTGATGGACCTGCCGGGCTACCGTCCGGTGACGAAGCCGCACGCGAAGCAGATCCGCGAGGCCGCGAAGCTGATCGGCCAGGCCAAGCGCCCCGTGCTGTACGTGGGCGGCGGCGTGGTGAAGTCCGGCGCGACGGCCGAACTGCGGGTCCTCGCGGAGCTGACCAAGGCGCCCGTCACGACCACGCTGATGGCGCTCGGCGCGTTCCCCGACACCCACCCGCTGCACGTGGGCATGCCCGGGATGCACGGCGCGGTCACGGCCGTCACTGCGCTGCAGAAGGCCGACCTGATCGTGGCGCTCGGGGCCAGGTTCGACGACCGCGTCACGGGCAAGCTGGACAGCTTCGCGCCGTACGCGAAGATCGTGCACGCGGACATCGACCCGGCGGAGATCGGCAAGAACCGCGCCGCGGACGTGCCGATCGTCGGCGACGCGCGCGAGGTCCTCGCCGACCTGGTGCAGGCGGTGCAGGCCGAGCACACCGGCGGCACACTCGGCGACGCGGCCGCGAACGGCTACCAGGCGTGGTGGAAGGACCTGGACCGCTGGCGGCAGACGTACCCGCTCGGCTACGACCAGCCCGAGGACGGTTCGCTCTCCCCGCAGCAGGTCATCCAGCGCATCGGGCAGCTCGCGCCCGAGGACACCGTGTACGCGGCCGGCGTGGGTCAGCACCAGATGTGGGCGGCGCACTTCGTCGACTACGACAGGCCCGCCACGTGGCTCAACTCCGGCGGCGCCGGGACGATGGGGTACGCGGTGCCCGCCGCGATGGGCGCGAAGGTCGGCCGGCCCGGCTCCACGGTGTGGGCGATCGACGGCGACGGCTGCTTCCAGATGACCAATCAGGAGCTGACCACCTGTGCGCTGAACAACATCCCGATCAAGGTCGCCATCATCAACAACGGCGTCCTCGGCATGGTCCACCAGTGGCAGAACCTCTTCTACAACCAGCGTTACTCCCACACCACCCTGCGGGACGGCAACAACGCGGCGAGCAGGCCGAGCAGCGGCACGCGCGTCCCCGACTTCGTGAAGCTGTCGGAGGCCATGGGGTGCGTCGGGATCCGCTGCGAGTCACCCGACGAGCTCGACGCGGTGATCGCGAAGGCCAACGCCATCAACGACCGCCCCGTCGTGGTCGACTTCATCGTCCACGAGGACGCGATGGTGTGGCCGATGGTCGCCGCCGGCACGTCGAACGACGAGATCATGGCCGCCCTCGGCGTCCGTCCCGACTTCGGCGAAGCCTCCGACAACTGAGCCCGGCCAGAGCCGACCGAGAGACCAGAGAGACTCCCATGTCCACGAAGCACACGCTCTCCGTCCTGGTCGAGGACACGCCCGGCATCCTCGCCAGGATCGCCGCCCTGTTCTCCCGCCGGGGCTTCAACATCGACTCGCTCGCGGTCGGTGTCACCGAGCACCCCGACATCTCCCGCATCACGATCGTGGTGAACGTCGAGGACCTGCCGCTCGAACAGGTGACGAAGCAGCTCAACAAGCTGGTCAACGTCCTGAAGATCGTCGAACTCGAGCCCGGCGCCGCGATCCAGCGCGAGCTCGTGCTGGTGAAGGTCCGCGCCGACAACGAGACCCGCAGCCAGATCGTCGAGATCGTCCAGCTGTTCCGCGCCAAGACCGTGGACGTCTCCCCCGAGGCCGTCACCATCGAGGCCACCGGTTCGAGCGACAAGCTGGCCGCCATGCTGAAGATGCTCGAACAGTACGGGATCAAGGAGCTCGTGCAGTCCGGCACGATCGCCATAGGGCGCGGCGCGCGGTCCATCACGGACCGCAGCCTGCGCGCTCTCGACCGCAGCGCCTGACCCGCCACCGGCCCGCCCGCATGGCGAGACCGGACGTCCACCGACGGCGTTCCCGCCGTACGGTGAGACCCATCGCCTGCGACCACCGGCGGCCCCGTGCGATCACCCGCAACCAACCGCACCACAGTAAACGTGAACAAGGAGAAAACCCCGTGGCCGAGCTGTTCTACGACGACGACGCCGACCTGTCCATCATCCAGAACCGCAAGGTCGCGGTCATCGGCTACGGCAGCCAGGGCCACGCCCACGCGCTGTCGCTGCGCGACTCCGGGGTGGACGTCCGGGTCGGCCTGCACGAGGGATCCAAGTCCCGGGCGAAGGCCGAGGAGCAGGGCCTGCGCGTGGTGACGCCCGCAGAGGCGTCCGCCGAGGCCGACGTCATCATGATCCTCGTGCCCGACCCGATCCAGGCCAAGGTCTACGAGGAGTCCATCAAGGACAACCTCAAGGACGGCGACGCGATCTTCTTCGGGCACGGCCTGAACATCCGCTACGACTTCATCAAGCCGCCGGCCAACGTCGACGTGTGCATGGTCGCGCCGAAGGGCCCGGGCCACCTGGTGCGCCGCCAGTACGAGGAGGGCCGCGGCGTCCCGTGCATCGTGGCGGTCGAGCAGGACCCGTCGGGCAAGGGCCTCGAACTGGCCCTGGCGTACGCGAAGGGCATCGGCGGCACGCGCGCCGGCGTCATCAAGACGACGTTCACCGAGGAGACCGAGACCGACCTGTTCGGCGAGCAGGCCGTGCTGTGCGGCGGCACGTCGGCGCTGGTGAAGGCCGGCTTCGAGACGCTGGTCGAGGCGGGCTACCAGCCGGAGATCGCCTACTTCGAGTGTCTGCACGAGCTGAAGCTGATCGTCGACCTCATGTACGAGGGCGGCCTGGAGAAGATGCGCTGGTCGGTCTCCGAGACCGCCGAGTGGGGCGACTACGTCTCGGGTCCGCGCATCATCAACGACCAGACCAAGGCCGAGATGAAGAAGATCCTGGGCGAGATCCAGGACGGCTCGTTCGCCAAGACATGGATGGACGAGTACCACGGCGGTCTGAAGAAGTACAACGAGTACAAGAAGGCCGACGCGGACAGCCTGCTGGCGACCACGGGCGCCGAGCTGCGCAAGCTCATGAGCTGGGTGGACGACGCCGAGGCGTGAGCCGCGAGCGCGGGGCCGCCTTCCGCCGCTGTACGGCGGTGCGCGGCCCCGCGCCCAGGACGCGGGCGCCGTGCCGTACATGGCGCTTGCACGTATGAGTGATCCTTGTGCTCGAGTGGGTCGTGCCACCGGGCAACAGCACTAGACTCAGCACACACGCGTCGGGCCCACAGCGTCGTGCGTCTTCCACGCGGACGAGGGCGTGCAGCCATGATCCGGGACGGTCATGCCTGCGCCATCACGCCCCCGGCACCCCTCCACCGCCTGCGGCCTCTGGAACGGCCGTCCGCAATGGGACTTGTGAGGACACACGTGACCGCCAAACCCGTCGTACTCATCGCCGAAGAGCTGTCGCCCGCCACCGTCGACGCGCTCGGCCCGGACTTCGAGATCCGCCACTGCAACGGCGCCGACCGCGCCGACCTGCTGTCCGCGATCGCCGACGTCGACGCCATCCTGATCCGCTCGGCCACGAAGGTGGACGCCGAGGCCGTGGCCGCGGCGAACAGGCTGCGGGTCGTCGCCAGGGCCGGCGTCGGGCTCGACAACGTGGACGTCGCGGCCGCCACCAAGGCGGGCGTCATGGTCGTCAACGCGCCGACGTCCAACATCGTGACCGCCGCAGAGCTGGCGTGCGGCCTGCTGATCTCCACCGCGCGCAACATCCCGCAGGCCGACGCCGCCCTCAAGAACGGCGAGTGGAAGCGCTCGAAGTACACGGGTGTCGAGCTGAGCGAGAAGACGCTCGGCGTCGTCGGCCTCGGCCGCATCGGCGTGCTGGTGGCGCAGCGCATGGCCGCGTTCGGGATGCGGGTCGTGGCGTACGACCCGTACGTGCAGCCCGCGCGTGCCGCGCAGATGGGCGTCAAGCTGCTGACCCTCGACGAGCTGCTGGAAGCCTCCGACTTCATCACGGTGCACCTGCCGAAGACCCCGGAGACGATCGGCCTGATCGGCGACGAGGCGCTGCACAAGGTCAAGCCGACGGTCCGCATCGTCAACGCGGCGCGGGGCGGCATCGTCGACGAGGAGGCGCTGGCGTCGGCCCTCAAGGAGGGCCGCGTCGCGGCGGCCGGTCTCGACGTGTACTCGAAGGAGCCCTGCACGGACTCCCCGCTGTTCCAGTTCGACCAGGTCGTGGCGACGCCGCACCTCGGCGCGTCGACGGGCGAGGCGCAGGAGAAGGCGGGCGTCTCGGTCGCGAAGTCCGTGCGCCTCGCGCTCGCGGGTGAGCTCGTGCCTGACGCGGTCAACGTCCAGGGCGGCGTGATCGCCGAGGACGTGCGCCCGGGGCTGCCGCTCGCGGAGAAGCTCGGCCGTATCTTCACGGCGCTGGCGGGCGAGGTCGCCGTCAGGCTCGACGTCGAGGTGTGCGGCGAGATCACGCAGCACGACGTGAAGGTGCTCGAACTGTCCGCCCTCAAGGGCGTGTTCGAGGACGTCGTCGCGGAGACGGTGAGCTACGTCAACGCGCCGCTGTTCGCGCAGGAGCGTGGCGTCGAGGTGCGGCTGACCACGTCGAGCGAGTCGCCGAACCACCGCAACGTGGTGACGGTGCGCGGCACGCTGGCGGGCGGCGAGGAGGTCGCGGTCTCCGGCACGCTGGCAGGCCCCAAGCACCTGCTGAAGGTCGTCGCCATCGGCGAGTACGACGTGGACGTCGCGCTGGCCGACCACATGGTGGTGCTGCGTTACGAGGACCGTCCCGGTGTCGTCGGCACGGTGGGCCGGATCCTCGGCGAGGCCGGGCTCAACATCGCGGGCATGCAGGTGTCGCGCGCCGAGGAGGGCGGCGAGGCGCTGGTCGTCCTCACCGTCGACGACAACGTGCCGCAGCCGGTGCTCACCGAGATCTCCGAGGAGATCGGCGCTGCGTCGGCGCGTTCGGTCAACCTGACGGACTGACCCCTGGTGTGCTGAGGGGCCCGGCGATCCCGCCGGGCCCCTCAGCCGTTCCCGGGCACGCTTCGGTGCGCCCTCTGGGTCCTTTCGGGTCCCTGGTACGCGCGGAGGCTGCGTGCGGGCGGGTTCGTGGGCGACAGTAGGAGGGCGTGACCGGCACCAGCGCCGTCACCGTCCGCTGCCGGAAAGGGTGGGCCAGCCGTGCGACGTACCGCAGTGTGGACGGCCGCGACCGCGACCGTGATCCTCCTGGCCGCCGGGTGCGGCGGGCCGGGCGACGGCACCGGCGGGCCCGGCACGGGCACCGCGCCGCCGAGCCACACGTCGTCGCCCTCCACGGCGCCCTCGGCGTCGCCCTCAACGTCGCCCGGCGTGCCGCCGGCGAAGGGGTCGGTGAAGGTCCTCTCCACGGTGACCGAGAACCTGAAGTCGCCGTGGGGGCTGGCCGAGCTTCCGGACGGCGACCTGCTGGTGTCCTCGCGCGACAAGGGCACGATCACGCACGTCGACGTCAAGACCGGCCGCAAGACCGAGGTGGGCGCGGTGTCCGGGGTGTCCCCCGGCGGCGAGGGCGGGCTACTCGGGATCGCGCTGTCGCCGTCGTTCTCCTCGGACCACCTGGTCTACGCGTACTTCACCACGCAGTCCGACAACCGCATCGCCCGCATGACCTACGACCCGCACAAGCCCGCCGGCGAGCAGCTGGGCGCGCCCGACACCATCCTGCGCGGCATCCCCAAGGGGTTCATCCACAACGGCGGGCGGATCGCGTTCGGGCCGGACGGGATGCTCTACGCGGGCACCGGCGAGTCGGGCCACAGCGGGCTTTCGCAGGACAGGAAGTCGCTCGGCGGCAAGATCCTGCGCATGAGGCCGGACGGCTCGCCCGCGCCGGGCAACCCGTTCAAGGGCTCGGTGGTGTACGACCTCGGCCACCGCAACGTGCAGGGTCTCGCGTGGGACAGGGCCGGGCGGCTGTGGGCGTCCGAGTTCGGTCAGGACACCTGGGACGAGCTGAACCTCATCGAACCGGGGAAGAACTACGGCTGGCCGAAGGTCGAGGGCAAGGGCAACAAGCCGGGGTTCACCGACCCCGTGGAGCAGTGGCACACGGACGAGGCGTCGCCGAGCGGCATCGCGTACGTGGCCGGCTCGGTGTGGATGGCGTCGCTGCGCGGCGAGCGGCTGTGGCGCATCCCTCTGGACGGACGGGAATCCGCGGCGGCCCCTCAGGCGTTCCTGCGGGGGAAGTACGGCCGCCTGCGTACGGTGCTCTCGGCCGGAGGCAACAGGATGTGGCTGGTGACCAGCAACACCGATACGCGCGGCAAGCCGAAGCCGGGGGACGACAGGATCCTCCTGCTCCAGGTGCGCTGAGCGGGGAGCGGAAGGCGGGCGGGCCGTGTTCAACATGATCGAGAGCCTCTTCGCTCCGGGCCGTAAGCACACGGCCGAGGAGCAGAAGCGACTGGAGCTGACACGTGTGGACGTGGACGGCGCGGACCCGGGCCGCGGCCCGATAGACCTGGCGTCGGGCAAGGTCACGATCCGCCGTCCGCAGGCGGACGAGGACGAGACCGAGTCGTAGCCGCGACCGGCCGCGCGGCGCCACGCCCGCGTGCGGGCGCCTGCCCGCGGGCGCGCGGGC
>NZ_JAGIQL010000236.1 GCF_017813245.1 Streptomyces montanisoli | reverse complement strand
CTCGGCGGCCTCGACGCGGCGGAGCGCGTCCGTCCGGCCCAGCGGGTCCACGGCGACCTGCACCTGGGACAGACGCTGCGCACCCGCGCCGGCGGGCCTACCCGGCTGTGGGCGTCCCGCCGCGGGTTTCGGGCCCGTGTGCTGCGGCCGCGCGTGCCGGTCTTGGGGCAGCGCCCGGTGCCCGGGCAGGGGTGTGCGACGGCACGCCCTGTGCGGCGGGCCCCCGCCCGAGGGCGAGGCCGGGCCGCGGCTCGGGGCGAGCGCGGTCGGTCACTACGCGCCGGCGCGCTGCGGGCCCCTGGGCCGGTCGTGGGACCGGGCGCCACGACGGGGCCATGCGCGCGGCCGCGCATCCCGCCGCGGCGGTCACGTCGCGTCGAGGAGGCCTCTGGGGTCGTCCTGGTCCTGCTCGCGCGGCGTCTCGGGGAGCTCCGCCGCCAGCGCGGCCGCCGCCTGGACGAGGGGGAGGGCCAGCAGCGCTCCCGTCGCGCCGCCCGCCGTGACGCCCTGTTCGAGCAGCGGCGTCATCGCCATCCTGTCGAGTGCCTTGGCCTGGCCAGGCTCGTTCGTCGTCTGGCCCGCGAGCCACCAGTCCGGGGCGCGGAACGCCGCGCGCTGGCCCACCAGCGCGCACGCCGCGGACACCACGCCGTCCAGGATCACGGGCATCCTGCGCACCGCGCTCTGCAGCAGGAACCCGGTCGTGGCCGCCAGGTCCGCTCCGCCCACCGCCGCGAGGAGCTGAAGCTGGTCGCCGAGTACCGGACGCGCCCGCCGCAGCGCGTCCCGCACCGCCGCGCACTTGCGCATCCACGCCAGGTCGTCGATCCGCACGCCGCCGCGGCCCGTGACGACCGACGCGTCCGTGCCGCACAGCGCGGCGATCAGGGTCGCCGCCGCCGTGGTGCCGCCGACGCTCAGGTCGCCGAGCACCGCGAGGTCGGTGCCCGAGTCGGCCTCCTCGTCGGCGATCCGCATCCCGAGCCGCACCGCCTGCTCGGCCTCGTCCAGGGTCAGCGCGTCCTCGACGTCGATCCGGCCGCTGCCCCGCCGCACCCGGTGCCGCACGACCTCGTCGGGCAGCAGCGACGGGTCGCAGTCGAGGCCCGCGTCCACGACGCGCACCCCCACGCCCGCGCGGCGCGCCAGCACCGCCCCGGCGCTCTCGCCGTCGAGCGCGGCACGCACCAGCGTGTGCGCGGTGGAGGCGGGGCGGCCCGAGACGGAGAGCGCGGCCACGCCGTGATCCCCAGCGAAGACGACCACGCGCGGCTGCGTCACGGCCTTCACCGGCACGGAGCGCTGCGCGGCGGACAGCCACTCGCCCAGCTCGTCCAGGCGCCCGAGCGCCCCGGGCGCGACGGTCTGCCGCTGCCTGCGTTCCTCGGCGTCCCGCCGCATACCGCTGTCGGGGCGCTCGATCAGATCGGAGAAGTCGTCGAGATTCAGGGCGCTCATGTGGTCGAACAGTACCCGTCCCCGCCCCTCCTGCCGCCTGCCAGGTGCCGTGGCACGCCCGGGTGTTGGGCGGTGGCGGCTCCGCCCCGCCACGCGGCCACCGCGCGCTCAGCCGCGCAGCGGCAGTGCCTGCCCCGCCACCACGAGCAGCAGGTGCTCGCACTCCGCCGCGAACGCCGCGTTGAGGCGGCCCAGTTCGTCACGGTAGCGCCGCACTGACGCCGTGGCGGGCACGACGCCCGAGCCCACCTCGTTCGTCACCGCGACCACGGTCCGCCGGGTGGCGCGCACCCCCTCGACGAGCTCCGCCGTGCGCGCGTGCAGGGCCTTGCGGCCGCCGCCGTCCCAC
Source organism: Streptomyces montanisoli (assembly GCF_017813245.1). Lineage (GTDB taxonomy): Bacteria > Actinomycetota > Actinomycetes > Streptomycetales > Streptomycetaceae > Streptomyces > Streptomyces montanisoli. Next base: position 5,811 of record NZ_JAGIQL010000236.1, on the reverse strand, counting down.
GCCGCGTCGTCCCACGCGTCCACCCGGTCCATCGCGTCGGTCAGCCACAGCGACAGGCAGTCGATCAGCAGCGGCGGCCCGTCGTCCGCGAGCAGCGGCACGAGGTCGCAGGTCTCCCGCGTCAGCCACGACGCCGGGCGCCGGTCGCGGTGCGCGCGTACCCGCTCGGCCCACTCGGGGTCTCCGTCGCGCCCGCCGCCGGTCGCGACGTACACGACGCCGGGGAACGCGGCGAGGCGCCGCTCCGCCTCCACCGACTTGCCCGAGCGCGCCCCGCCCGTCACCAGCGTGCGCCGCGGCACCTCGGGGCCCGGGCGGTAGGCGCCCGCGGTGAACGTCGTCCCGTCCGGCACGGCGCGCGCGCCCGCCGCGGCGAGGCGGCGCTCCAGTTCAGGACCCTGCGGCACGTCGTGGCCGAGGTGGGCCGCGACGATGTCCGTCGCGGGACCGGCCGCGCCCACCGCACGCAGCCGCGCGACGGCGTCGGGACGCCCCACCACGTCGGCCACCACGACGTCGTACGGGGGCGGGGGGTCGCGCTCGGGCTCCACCCCGGCGGGCGCGCCGCCGGGCGGCAGGTACAGCAGCCGCTCGCCGTCAGGCGCGGTCACCTCGTACCCGGTGCCGGGCGCGTCCATCGGCACGGCACGCACCCGGTGCCCGCTCAGCAGCGTCAGCACCCGGCCGTCCGCCGCGCGCCCCGCGGACGGCAGCCCCGGCGGCAGTTCGACCGACGGCCCGTCGTGCGGGTGGCTCAGCAGCACCTGCCGGACGCCGCCGAGCGTCTGGCCCGCGCGCGCGGCGGCGAGCGCGGCGCCCGGCGTCAGGTCGAGCAGCTGGACGCCGTCGACGAGCAGCGCCGTCGCCGCCCTGGCGTGCGGGCCGCGGGCCGCCGCGCACACGGCGCACGGGCATGCGGGACGGGGCAGCCCGTCGGGGGCTCCGGTGCCGAGCAGTGTCAGTTCCACACGCACGATCTTCCCGCGACACCGCTGACGGTGCGCGTCCGGCTACGCTGCGGGCAGCAACAGTGATCAGACAGCAGTGATCAGGCAGCAGTGATCCCACAGCGGGCGGGGCGCGCGGCGGCCCGCTCCACCTGGAGGCGGACATGGCGTGGACGTGGCGGTTCGAGAAGGCCGACGGGACGGAGGTCGCGCCCGCCGTGGCGGCCGAGGAGTTCTCCACCCAGGGCGACGCGGAGTCGTGGGTCGGCGAGGAGTGGAAGGAACTCCTCGAGGGCGGCGCGGACCAGGTCACGCTGTTCGAGGACGGCACGAAGGTCTACGGCCCGATGAGCCTGCACGCCGAGCAGGCGGCGGGGCCCGCGGACGCGCCGCCGGAACAGGCGTAGCCGCCGGCCCCCTGGCCTTCGCGGGTGTGGCGCCGTACAGCCCGGACGCACCGGTCCGTACGGCGCCACACGTCTGCGGCCGTCCGCACGAGGCTCCCCTCGCGCGGCCGCCTACATCTCGCCGAGCTTCACCTTCGCCGTCTTGGACGCGCCGTCCCGCAGGTACGTGACGGTGACGTGCTGGCCAGGCTTGTCCGCCGCGAGCGCCCGGGACAGCGACGTGATGTCCGTGATCCGCCGGCTGCCGAGCCTGACGATGATGTCGCCTGCCTTGAGGCCCGCCGCACGGGCGCCGCCGCTCTTGGTGGTGGAGACGACCGCGACGCCCGTCGGCTGGAGGTCGGTGCCGAGGACCGTACGCCCCGTGATGCCGAGCGCGGCCCGCCCCGAGTGGGTGACCTTGCCGTTCTTGATGATCTGGTCGGCGACGTTCTTCACCGTCGAGGCCGGGATCGCGAAGCCGATGCCGGGCGCCGCGCTGCCGCTGCTGCCGCCGATGCCCGGGTCGGTAGCCGCGAGCGTCGGGATGCCGATGACCTCGCTGTTGAGGTCGACGAGCGCGCCGCCGCTGTTGCCCGGGTTGATCGCGGCCGACGTCTGCACCATGTCGGAGATGGTGGCGCCGGTGCCGCCCGACTCGCCCGACCCCTCGCTGACGGTCCGCCCCACGGCGGAGACGATGCCCTGGGTGACGCTGCTCGACAGGCCGAGCGGCGAGCCCATCGCCAGCACGATCTGGCCGACGGCGACCTTGGACGAGTCGCCGAAGCGCGCCGGGCGCAGCCCCTTGGGGATGGCGTCCAGCTTGATCACCGCGAGGTCCTGCTGCGGGAAGCTCGACACCAGGCGGGCGGTGAGCGGCTGCTCCCGGGTCGCGACGGTCACCTTGAACGTCTTGCCCGAGCCGACGACGTGGGCGTTGGTGACGATGTGGCCGTGCGTGTCGTAGACGATGCCGGAGCCGAGCGCGTTGCCCGCGTCGATCTGCACGACGGACGGCAGCACGTTCTTGATCGTGCCCTCGTAGTCCGTCTGGAGCTCGCTCGTCGCTCGGCTCGGCGCCGCGGCCTGGCCCGCCGGGGTGGGCGCCTCCGCCCGCCCCGTCGTCGCGGTCGCGGTCGCGGCGATCGGCGCGATGGGGCCCGCCGGCATTCCCTCGGCCGCCGAGCAGCCGGAGGCCAGGGCGGCCGCGCAGAGCCCGGCGGCCAGGATCAGCAGCGGCCGACGCGAGCGGCCGCGGAGAAGGGATCGGTCCATGACCGGAGTATCCCTTTTAACCTATTTTCCGAAAGGGTGGCGCGCTCGAAGGCCGCCGATCGCTCACCCGTCTCAGCCGCACGGGCGGCTCAGCTGTGCACGGGTGTCAGCCGTGCACGCGTGTCAGCCGAGCGGGCGGCTCAGCCGTGCACGCGTGTCAGCCGCGCACCCGTCTCAGCCGCGCACCCCGCACAGGTGCAGCAGTGCAGCCGCCGAACGGTAGGGGTCCGTGCGGCCCGCGCGCTCCTCGGCCGCGAGCAGCCGGTCGAGCTCGGCGCCGGCCGGCGCCTGGGCGTCGTCGGGCGCACCGTCCGTGAAGACCCGCACCCCGTACCAGGCGTGCAGCGGCGCGGCGATCCCCGCCAGCGTCCGCGTCAGGTCGGCGAGCCGGTCGGCCCGCACGGCAAGGCCCTCCTCGTCCGTGCGGCTGAGCTGGTCGAACGCCGCGAGCGCGCCCCGCCAGTCGCCCGCCTGCCCGGGCCGCAGGGCGACCGCGTCGCCGTTGCGCACCAGCAGCGAGAGCAGGCCGCCGGGGGCCAGCATCCTGGCGAGCCCCGCGAGGAGCGCGTCCCGCTCCCGTACGCGCATCAGCACGCCGTGGCAGAGCACCACGTCGAACGCGCCCGGCTTGAAGTGCACCCCCGTGTCCACGCCGTCGCCCTCGACGAACCTGACGCGCTCCCTGATGCCCTCCGGCTCGTCCGCCAGCTCGGCGCGCGCGGCGGCCAGCATCTCCGGGTCGGACTCGAGGCCCGTCACCCCGTGCCCGGCGCGCGCGAGGCGCAGCGCCTGGGTGCCGCGTGCCATCCCCACGTCCAAAACGCGCAGCCGCCGCCCGACGGGGAAGCGGCCGGATATCTGCTCCTCCAGCTGCCGCGAGACGAGCTCCTGACGCACCACGTCACGCAGGCCGCCCTGCCCGGTGAGCCAGGGCGTGGCACCGCCGGCCGGCCACGACGAGCCGGCCGACTGACTGCTCAGAGCTTCGCCCCGCGCTTGACCTGCGGCTTGGGCAGACGCAGCTTGCGGATCTGCAGCGTGCGCATCAGCCCGTACATCACCACGCCGCGCGCCGAGTCGTTCGGGAAGCGCTGCGCGATGGCCTTCTTCAGCCGGAAGCCGAGGAAGATCGAATCCACGACGATGGCGATGATGAGGAGCAGCCACAGCAGCAGCGCGATGTTCTGCAGCGCCGGCACCCTGACCATGGTCAGCACGAGGATCACCACGGCGGACGGCAGGAAGAACTCGGCGGCGCAGATCCTGGCGTCCACGTAGTCGCGCGCGAAGCGGCGCACGGGCCCCTTGTCCCTGGCGGGCAGGAAGCGCTCGTCGCCGTTGTTCAGCGCCTCGCGCTGGCGCGCCATGTCGGCCCGCCGCGTCTCCCGCTGGCGCTTGACCGCGGTCTTGCGGTCGGCGGGTGGCGTCACGGCACGGCGGCGCTGGGACTGCGCATCACTCCGCTTCGGCGTGGGCCTGCCCTTGGGCGCCTGCGGATCACGGGGTTGCTTGGTCAGGTCGGCCGTCACCTTGGTGCCGGGCGCCTTCTCTTCGTTCGAACGGCTACGGAACACAATCGCCAAGGGTACGGGCTCGGGTGGATGGACCCCACCCCCACGGGGAACGATCCCGCAACGTCCTTGGTCTCTCTTGGTCTCTCCCGACCGTGTGCGGGCGCTTTTTCGCGTTTTCGCGGGCCGGTGGAGGGCCGGGCGGCCGCCCGGCCGGGGCGGCCCCTACTCCCTCCGCCGGAGCGTTCCAGGCGCACAGTCGTCCTTGGGGATGAGCGCATCCGCGCTCGAACAGTGCGGTAATAGAGGCAGGGCCCGTACTGTGGGTCTTGTAGGAGTGCTGGATCCGGAGTCCGTCAGAAGGGGGCGCGCGAAGCCCATGAGCGGTGTCATGAAGCGTATGGGGATGATCTTCCGCGCGAAGGCCAACAAGGCCCTGGACAGGGCCGAGGATCCGCGCGAGACCCTCGATTACTCCTACCAGAAGCAGCTCGAGCTGCTGCAGAAGGTGCGCAGGGGCGTCGCGGACGTGGCGACGTCGCGCAAGCGCCTGGAGCTGCAGCTCAGCCAGCTGGGCGGGCAGTCGACGAAGCTGGAGGAGCAGGGCCGCAAGGCGCTCGCCCTCGGCCGGGAGGACCTGGCGCGCGAGGCGCTGTCCCGCAAGGCCGCGCTCCAGCAGCAGGTCTCCGACCTGGAGACCCAGCACCAGACGCTGCAGGGCGAGGAGGAGAAGCTCACGCTCGCGGCGCAGCGGCTGCAGGCCAAGGTGGACGCCTTCCGCACGAAGAAGGAGACCATCAAGGCCACGTACACGGCGGCCCAGGCGCAGACCAGGATCGCCGAGTCCTTCTCCGGCATCTCCGAGGAGATGGGCGACGTCGGCCTCGCGGTCCAGCGCGCGGAGGACAAGACGGCGCAGCTTCAGGCGAGGGCGGGCGCCATCGACGAGCTGCTGGCCTCGGGCGCCCTGGACGACCAGTCGGGGACCGCGAAGGACGACATCGCGACGGAGCTCGACCGGATCTCGGGCGGTTCCGACGTGGAGCTGGAGCTCCAGCGCATGAAGGCGGAGCTGGCGGGTGGCTCGTCCTCGTCGCAGCAGGCCATCGAGGGCGGCTCGCAGCAGGGGGACGCGCAGGGGCCGAACTTCAAGAAGGCCGACACGACCGACCAGGGCTGAGGACGCGTCATGATCGTACGGATCATGGGGGAAGGACAGGCGCGGCTCGCCGAGGACCACCTCGCCGAGCTGAACGAGCTGGACGACCGGCTCATGGCCGCGGTCAAGGGCGGCGACGAGGCGGTCTTCCGCCGCACGCTCACCGCGCTCCTCGACCGCGTGCGTGAGCTGGGCGAGCCGCTGCCCGACGACTCCCTGGAGCCGTCGGGGCTGATCCTGCCCGCGCCCGACGCCACCCTCGAAGAGGTCCGCGAGCTGCTGAGCGACGAGGGCCTGATCCCCTCGTCGGTCTGACGGACCGGCTCCCGACCACCGTGCGCACTCCCCACCCGGACGACTCCACCGCCCCGCGCCCAGAACCCGCGGGGCGGCCCCCTGCGCCCCCGCCCCCGTCGGCCGGGGCCGTTGGCCTCGGGGCCCCTGTGCCCTGATCGGAAGAGCACACGTCTGAACCTCAGCCTCCGGTGGATCCCGGTATCCGCCTTCTGCTTGCAAAAAGGGGGGGGGGG
>NZ_JAGIQL010000235.1 GCF_017813245.1 Streptomyces montanisoli | reverse complement strand
GCCGCGCGTGCGCGAGACGCTCGGCGCGCCGGCGAGGAGCCGGGCCACGGCGGGGCCGTGCGCGCATGGCGCACCAGGCGGGCCGCCGCAGGCGGCCGACGTGTGCCCCGCCGCGTGGCGGTCACTCGTGGCGGTACAGCGTCGCGATGTCCTCGACCGTGATGTGTTCCATCGCCTCGCGCGCCGTCGCCGCCACCGGGAGTGCCTGGTTCGCCTCGGCCGCCATCCGCGCCGCGTTGGCCAGGTCCTTGCGGTGCCAGGTCAGGCGCATCAGCTCCATCTCCGCGAGCGTCCTGCTCGCCGCGGGGCCGTCGAGGACGGCCGCGCGGAGCTTCTCGGGGGCCACGCCGAGCGCGTCGCCCAGCCGCAGGGCCTCCACGATGGCGGCCAGCTGGCCCCAGTGGCAGAGGTTGTTGACCGTCTTGCCGACCTGGCCCGAGCCGAGCGGGCCCAGGTGGTGGACCGTCCCCGTCCAGGGCGCCAGCTCGGGGCGCACCGCGTCGAGTACGTGCTCGTCGCCGCCGACCAGCAGGTTGATCGCGCCGGCCTCCGCCGCGCGCACCCCGCCCGTCAGGGCCGCGTCCAGGACGTCGACCCCGCGCGGCGAGGCCGCCCGCGCCACCTCCCGGCAGGTGGCGGGGGTGACCGAGGAGCAGACGAGGACGACGGTCCCGGCCCGCGCCGCCGACAGCACGCCGCCACCGCCCGTGCACACGTCCAGCACGTCCTCGTCGGTCGGGACCATGACGAGGACCACGTCGCTCACCGCGGCCAGCTCCGCGACCGACGCGGCCGGGCGGACGCCGCGCTCCGCCGCCCGCTCCACCGCCGCGCGGTCCGCGTCGTAGCAGTGGGTCCGCACCCCCGCCGCCGCGAGCAGCTCCGCCGCTGGGCGCCCCATCGCGCCGAGTCCGATCAGACCGACCGTCTTCATCCTTCGCCGCCTCTCGCCGACCGGAGGCCACATTGGCTCGTTGGTCATACCCTTGTCAACGACGGCAGGTGTCGGACGGTGGGCGTCAGGCGGCTGCCGGCTCCTCCTCGCCCACGAAGCTGCGCCACAGGCGCGCATAGCGGCCATCCAGGGCCAGCAGCTCCTCGTGGGTGCCGTCCTCGGCGACCCGGCCGTGGTCCATCACGACCACACGGTCGGCCCGTGCCGCCGTCGTGAGCCGGTGCGCGACCACCAGCGTGGTGCGGCGGCCGGTGAGCCGTTCCGTCGCCTGGTTGACGGCCGCCTCGCTGGCCAGGTCGAGCGCCGCGGTCGCCTCGTCGAGCAGCAAGATGTCGGGGTCGACGAGCTCGGCCCTGGCCAGGGCGATCAGCTGGCGCTGTCCCGCCGACAGGTTGCGCCCGCGCTCCGCGACCTGGTGCAGGTAGCCGCCGTCGAGCGTGGCGATCATGTCGTGGGCGCCGACCGCGCGCGCGGCCGCCTCGACCTCCGCGTCGCTCGCGCCCGGCCGCCCGTACGAGATCGCGTCCCGCACCGTGCCGGGGAACAGGTACGCCTCCTGGGGCACGACGCCGAGCCGGTGGCGGTAGGCCGCGAGGTCGAGGTCACGCAGGTCCCGACCGTCGACCGTGACGCGTCCGCCCGTCGGGTCGTAGTAGCGCGCGACGAGCTTGACGAGCGTCGACTTGCCCGCGCCGGTCTCGCCGACGAAGGCGACCGTCTGGCCGGCCGCGATGCGCAGCCGCACCGAGCTGAGCGCGGCGTCCTTCTTCGCGCCGCCCTCCGCGCCGGGCCCCGTGCCCGCAGGCCCCGTGCCCGCAGGCGCCTCGCCCGGGGCGGCTCCCGGGCGCGCCTGCTCCGGTGCGTCCTCCTGCTCCTCGCCGCCCAGGCTGTCCGCCGCGTATCGGAAGTCGACGCCCTCGAAGGCGATCTCGCCGCGCAGCCGCCCCACGGGCCTGGGGTCCTTCGCCGCGACCGTCGACGTGGGCTCGCGCAGCAGCTCCTGCACGCGCGTCAGTGAAACGGTCGCCTGCTGGTACCCGTCGAAGACCTGGGAGAGCTGCTGCACCGGCGCGAAGAACAGGTCGATGTAGAGCAGGTACGCGACCAGCGCGCCCGTCGTGAGGGTGCCCGCCTGCACCCGGCCCGCGCCGACGATCAGCACGGCGGCCGCCGCGACGGACGACAGGAACTGCACGAACGGGAAGTACACGGAGATCAGCCACTGCCCGCGCGTGCGCGCCTTCAGGTACTCCCTGCTGCGGCCGGCGAACCGCTCACCGCCGTCATGCTCGCGCCGGAAGGCCTGCACGATCCGCAGCCCGGCGACGGTCTCCTGGAGGTCGGCGTTGACGACGCCGATGCGATCACGCGCGAGCGTGTAGGCCCGCACGCTCTTGCGCCGGAAGAAGACCGTCCCGACGATGAGCAACGGCAGCGAGGCGAAGACCACGAGCGCCAGCTGGACGTCGATGGCGAGCAGCACCCCGAGGATGCCGAGGAACGTGATCACGGCGACCAGCGCGGTGACGAGCCCGGTCTGCAGGAACGTCGACATCGCGTCCACGTCCGTCGTCATCCGCGTCATGATGCGGCCGGTCAGCTCGCGCTCGTAGTAGTCGAGGCCGAGCCGCTGCAACTGCGCGAAGATCTTCAGCCGCAGCGCGTACAGCACGCGCTCGCCGGTGCGCCCGGTCATCCGGGCCTCGCCGATCTGCGCGATCCACTGCACGAGCGCGACGGCGAGTCCGAGCCCGGCCGCCGTCCACACGGCGCCGAGCACGACCTTGTCCACGCCCTGGTCGATGCCGTGCCTGACCAGGATCGGCAGCAGCAGGCCCATGCCCGCGTCCACGGCGACGAACAGCAGGCTGACGGCCAGCGCGCCGCCGAAGCCGCGCAGCAGCCTGCGCAGCCCGTAGGAGCTCTCGGGCGTCACCGCGCGCGCCTCGTCCACCTCGGGGGCGTCCGTGGCGGGCGGCAGCGCGGCCACCTTGGCGAGCAGCTCGGGCGTGGCGCCCGACGCGCCCTCCTCCTCGACGACCTCGTCACGCGCCCACAGCGTGGGCGTGATGCCGCGCTCGGCGTCGAAGTCGGCGTCGAACTCCGCGTCGATGGACTCGCGGGCCACCTCCTCGCGGACCGCGCGGCGCGCCCCGGCGGTGCGGTCCTGTGCGGACTCCTCTCCGTCGTCGCACGCGCGCGCGTCCCCGATCCGGGACTCGATGCGGGGCTCGGTCGCGGCCTCGCCCAGTTCGTCCGGGTCGGTGAGCAGCCGCCGGTAGAGCGCCGAGCGGAGCTGGAGCTCCTCGTGGGTGCCGATGTCGGCCAGGCGGCCGCCGTCGAGCACCGCGATGCGGTCGGCGAGGCCGAGCGTGGAGCGGCGGTGCGCGATCAGCAGTGTCGTGCGGCCGGCCATCACGCCGCGCAGCGCCTCGTGGATCTCGTGCTCGACGCGCGCGTCCACGGCGGACGTCGCGTCGTCCAGCACGAGCAGGCGCGGGTCGGTGAGGATCGCCCTCGCGAGTGCGATGCGCTGGCGCTGGCCGCCGGAGAGCGTGAGGCCCTGCTCGCCGACCTCGGTGTCGTAGCCGTCGGGGAGCGCGCTGATGAACCGGTCGGCCTGGGCCGCGCGCGCGGCGCGCAGGATCTCCTCCTCCGTCGCGTCCGGGCGGCCGTAGGCGATGTTGGCGCGCACGGAGTCGGAGAACAGGAAGCTGTCCTCGGGCACGAGCCCGATGGCGTCGCGCAGCGAGCCGTACGTCAGCTCGCGCACGTCGTGGCCGCCGACGAGCACGGCGCCGTGCGACACGTCGTAGAAGCGCGGCAGGAGCAGCGAGACGGTGGACTTGCCGCTGCCGGACGAGCCGACGAGCGCGACGGTCTCGCCCGGCTCGACGCGCAGCGAGAACCCGTCGAGTACGGGCCTGCCCTCCTGGTAGGCGAACGCGACGTCGTCGAACTCGACGGACGCCTCCGCGCCGGCGGGCAGCTCCTTGGTGCCCTCGCTCATCGTGGGCTCGGTGTCGATGAGGTCGAGCACGCGCTCGACCCCGGCGCGCGCCTGCTGGCCCACGGTGAGGACGACGGCGAGGCTGCGGACCGGGCCGACGAGCTGCGCGAGGTACGTGGAGAACGCGACGAACGTGCCGAGCGTGATGTCGCCCTTGGTCGCGAGCCAGCCGCCGAGCGCCAGCATGGCGACCTGGCCGAGCGACGGCACGGCCTGCAGCGCCGGCGTATAGCGCGCGTTGAGCTTCACCGTGCGCAGGCGGCCCGCGAACAGCTTCCTGCCGGCCCTGCGCAGCTTGTCGGTCTCCTGCTCCTCCTGGCCGAAGCCCTTGACGACGCGCACGCCCGTGACGGCCCCGTCCACGACGCCCGCCACGTCGGCGGCCCTCGTCTGCGCGTACCAGGTGGCCGGGTGGAGGCGGGAGCGGCTCCGGCGGGCGATCCAGTAGACGGCGGGGGCGACGGCGAGCGCGACGAGCGTGAGCGGCGGCGAGAGCACCGCCATGATCACGAGAGAGACGACGAACAGCAGGACGTTGCCGATCGTCATGGGCAGCATGAACAGCAGCCCCTGGATGAGCTGAAGGTCGCTGGTGGCCCGGCCGACGACCTGGCCGGTGCTCAGCGTGTCCTGACGCCTGCCGTCGAGACGGGTGAGCGAGGTGTACATGTCGGTGCGCAGGTCGTGCTGGACGTCCAGGGCGAGCCTGCCGCCGTAGTAGCGGCGGACGTACGTCGCCAGGTACACGACCACGGCGGACGCGACCAGCAGGCCAGTCCAGGTGTAGAGCGAGCCGTCCTGCGCGCCGATGGCGTCGTCGATCACGAGCTTGGTGATCAGCGGGACGAGCGCCATGACGCCCATGCCGGCGAGGGACGCGCCGAGCGAGAGCATCACCCGGCCGCGATAGCGCCACGCGTACCCCGCCAGCCGCCGTGCCCAGCTGTCTTTCCCCGCCGCCACTGGTGATGCGCCTCCCGTTGTCGCCGTGCCCCGCATATCCGGGCCCGGCCATGACTACCCGCCGATCCCGCCGCATCCACCAACGTCGCGCCCTGCGGAATTCATCCCGCCGGACGCGTGAACGGGGGGCGGAGACGCAGTTAAGGGCTTTGGTCGGAGCGGGACGAGACCTGCGGACGAGGTCCCGGGACGGAGACGAGGTGCCGGGACGGAGGCTCCGCTACTGGACGTAGGCCACGACGAACGCCACCAGGACGACGACCATGAGCGCGGTCACGACGGTCAGGAAGCGGCCCTTGGCCGTGCGGGCGCTGGAGGGGTACCTGCTCATGGCGGGCAGCATACGAGGCGCACGGCGCGCGGTCTGCCACGACGCGGTACACATTTCGTCAAGCGGGGGCCACCCTGGACACACGAACTGACCGCCCGGTAACTTGTACTGAGCAAGCGCTTAGAGCTGTCGCTCGCCGGCTCGCGCGCGTCACCGAAGGCGGCGGATCGCCGCGAAGGAGGGCCCCGTCATGCGTCGCACCGTCTACAACGAGGACCACGAGTCCTTCAGGGCCACCCTCAGGGCCTTCATCGAGGGCGAGGTCGTCCCGCACTACGACGAGTGGCTCGCGGCGGGCCAGGTGCCGCGCGACTTCTACCACAAGCTGGGTGAGCTGGGCGTCTTCGGCATCGAGGTGCCCGAGGAGTACGGCGGCGCCGGCGTCGAGTCGTTCAAGTTCCAGGCGCTCGTCTCGGAGGAGACCGCACGCGCGGGCGTCTCCTTCGGCGGCTCCGGCGTACACGTGGCCCTCTGCCTGCCCTACCTCAAGGCGTACGCGACCGACGAGCAGAAGAAGCGCTGGCTGCCCGGCTTCATCAGCGGCGAGAACATGTTCGCCATCGCCATGACGGAGCCCGGCACCGGCTCCGACCTGGCGGGCATGAAGACCACGGCCAAGCTGTCCGACGACGGCACCCACTACGTGCTGAACGGCTCGAAGACGTTCATCACGGGCGGCGTGCACGCGGACCGCGTCATCGTCTGCGCGCGCACCGCGCCGCCGTCGGCCGACGACCGCCGCTTCGGCATCTCGCTGCTGGTCGTGGACACGAAGTCGCCGGGGTACGCGGTCGGGCGCAAGCTCGACAAGATCGGCCTCAAGACGTCCGACACCGCCGAGCTGTCGTTCACCGACGTCGAGGTCCCGGTGGCCGACCTGCTCGGCGAGGAGAACAAGGGCTTCTCCTACCTCGGCCAGAACCTGCCGCAGGAGCGGCTCGGCATCGCGTTCGGCGCGTACGCGCAGGCCGCGGCGGCCGTCAGGTTCACCAAGGAGTACGTGGCGGACCGCACGGTCTTCGGCAAGTCGGTGTCGTCTTTCCAGAACACGAAGTTCGAGCTCGCCGCGTGCCAGGCCGAGGTCGACGCGGCGCAGGCCGTCGCCGACCGCGCGCTGGAGGCGCACGACGCGGGCGAGCTGACGGCGGCCGAGGCCGCGTCCGCGAAGCTGTTCTGCACGGAGGTCGCGAGCCGCGTGATCGACCGGTGCCTCCAGCTGCACGGCGGCTACGGCTACATGAACGAGTACCCGATCGCCCGCCTGTACGCGGACAACCGCGTCAACCGCATCTACGGCGGGACCAGCGAGGTCATGAAGATGATCATCGCCAAGTCCATGGGCCTGTGACGGGGCCGCGCGAGCGCCTGGGTCAGACTCGTCCCATGAACAGCGAACTCGACACCCTGCTCGGTCTGCTCGATCTGGAGCGGATCGAGCAGGACATCTTCCGCGGGGCGAGCCACTCGTCCGTCGTGCCGCGCGTCTTCGGCGGCCAGGTGGCCGCCCAGGCGCTGGTCGCCGCCGGCCGGACGGTGCCCGGGGACCGCGCGGCGCACTCGCTCCACTCGTACTTCCTGCGCCCGGGTGACCCGGGTGCGCCCATCGTCTACACGGTGGACCGCATCAGGGACGGCCGCTCCTTCACGACGCGCCGCGTCGTGGCCGTCCAGCACGGGCAGCCGATCTTCCACCTGTCGACGTCGTTCCAGCAGCACGAGGAGGGGCTCGACCACCAGGCGGAGATGCCGGCCGCGCCGGACCCGGAGAGCCTGCCGTCGGGCACGGAGCTGCTGCCGAGGTACGCCGACTCGGTCCTCGACCAGTCCGTGGTCGACCGGCTGCTCGAGGTGCGCGCGGCGGTCGACCTGCGCTACGTGCAAGAGCCGCCGTGGGCGACGGTGGGACGGCCGCGCGAGGCGCGCTCGCAGGTGTGGTTCCGCACGAACGGCAAGCTGGCGGACGATCCGCTGCTGCACGTGTGCCTCGCGACGTACGTCTCCGACATGACGCTGCTCGACTCGGTGCTGCTCGCCCACGGGCGCGGCGGCTGGGCGGTCGGCGACATCGTCGGCGCGAGCCTGGACCACGCGATGTGGTTCCACCGGCCGTTCAGGGCGGACGAGTGGCTGCTCTACGACCAGGAGTCGCCGTCGTCCTCGGGCGGCCGCGGCCTCGGCCAGGCACGCATCTACACGCGGGACGGCAGGCTGGCGATCTCGGTGATCCAGGAGGGCGTGATGCGCGTCCCGCGCACGTGACCCACCGCGGCCGCGGGCCGCGACGGCGCCCGGGCCACGCGTATGCCCCGGCCGCCGGACCGGGGGATCGGAAGAGCACAGGGCCGAGCTCCAGTCACCGAGGGATCGCGGGGGCCGGCGGCGC
>NZ_JAGIQL010000234.1 GCF_017813245.1 Streptomyces montanisoli | reverse complement strand
AGACCCGCCCCCCCCCTATATTGAGCAGAAGGAGATATCCGCGACTTATAGGTCTCAGCAGTTGACATGTGAGCTTTCCAGATCTCGCACCTGCTGGTCGAGGGCCCGCCCGGCAGCGGGCGCACGGAGCTGCTGCGGGCGCTCGCCGCCTCGCTCGCGGTGGGCGCGCGCCCCGACGATCTGGGGCTGCTGCTGGTCGACGGGGCGGGCGGCATGAGGGGCGAGGGCCTCGCCGCGCTCACCGAGCTGCCCCACGTGACGGAACACCTGGTGGCCTCGGACCCCGTCAGGATGCGCGCGTTCGCACAGGCGCTCGGCGCGGAGCTGAAACGCAGGGCCGAGCTGCTCGGCCCGCTCTCGTTCGCCCAGTGGCACGAGGCGCACCGGGACCGCGAGGAAGGCGGCGAGCACGGGGAGCAGCAGCAGGGGGGCGCCCCCCTGTCGGCGACGCGCACGCTGCGGCTGCGACCGGGCGGGCAGCGTCCTGCGCAGGACGTGCGGCGCGCGCCGAGCCCGCTGCCGCGGCTTGCGGTGCTCGTCGACGACCTCGACGCGCTGGTGGCCCCCGCGCTCGGCAGCCCCGGGCGCCCCGCGGCCGGATCCGTCATGCGGGCGCTCGAGGCGATCGCGCGCGACGGCGAGCGGCTCGGGGTGCACCTGCTGGCCGCTTCCGGCGCCCATGACCGCACCGCGTCCACGGAACTGGCGCGTACGGTGCGCCTGCGCGCCGTGCTCGACGCGCCGCCGACGGCGCCCGCGCCCGAGGATCCGACGCCGGGCCGCGGCCGCCTCGTCGGTCCTGACGGCGCCACGCCCTTCCAGGCGGGCCGGGTGACGGGCCGCATCCCCCGCACGGCGACCAGGCGGCCGACGGTGGCGCCGCTCGAGTGGGAGCGGATGGGCGATCCGCCGGCACGCCGCCCGTTGCGCGAGCTGGGCAACGGGCCGACGGATCTGGCGCTGCTGGCCAGTGCCATGGACCGGGCGGCGCGATCCGTCGCGGCGGCCCCGGTCGCCCCGCTGTCGCCCGTGCACCCCTGACCGGCGGGACCGGCCGCCGGGACCCGTTCAACCCTCAAGTTTCGAGGGTGCGTTGATCGCCGCTCCAGGAGCGTTACGAGCGCATCACGATCACCGCGTACGGCTCGGCGACGCTCTTGCCTGTCATGAACACCCGGCGTAGGACTGGTCCGCACGGGACGGGGCGGCGCCGGCACGTCGTGCGGCGGGGTGCCCGTTTCGAGCGTGGATCCGCACGCGCACGGGAGAGACGGGGATGCAGCGATGCGCACAACTCGTACGGCAGGTAAGGATCTCGCCAGGAGACCGCTGGGCGTCAGGGCGGCCGTGGCGCTCGTCGCCGTCGGCGCGGCGGCCCTCGCGGGATGCGGCGGCTCCGGCTCGGGCGGCAGTGCGTCGGACGGCGGCGCGTCGGGTGGCGGGGCGAGCGCGTCGTCCGGGCAGGGCGGCAGCGGACTGCGACTGCCGAAGCTGACCGGTCAGAAGATCGAGGTGGCCGCGGTGTGGACGGGCCCCGAGCAGGCCAACTTCACCAAGGTCCTCGACGCGTTCGAGAAGCGCACCGGCGCCACGGTGACGTTCGTGCCTGCGCAGGACCCCATCATCAACTTCCTCGGCACAAAGATCGCCGGCGGCAGCCCGCCCGACGTGGCCATGCTCCCCCAGGTCGGCGCCATCGACCAGGCGGTGGCGAAGAAGTGGGCCAAGCCGGTGGGTCCCGCGGCCAAGGCCGAACTGGCGAAGAACTACAGCAAGGGCTGGCAGGACCTCGGCGCGGTGGACGGCACGCAGTACGGCGTCTACTTCAAGGCCGCCAACAAGTCCCTCGTCTGGTACAACCACAAGGCGTTCCAGAACGCCGGGGCGACCGTCCCGAAGACGTGGCCGCAGTTCCTGAAGACGGTGGACACCCTGTCGGCCTCCGGTGTCACCCCGCTGTCGGTCGGCGGCGCGGACGGCTGGACGCTCACCGACTGGTTCGAGAACGTGTACCTGTCGCAGGCGGGCCCCGAGAAGTACGACCAGCTGGGCAAGCACAAGATCAAGTGGACCGACCCGTCCGTCAAGAAGGCGCTCACGACGCTCGGCCAGATCTTCGGCAGGCCCAACACCCTGGCAGGAGGGCCGGACGGCGCGCTCCAGACGGGGTTCCCCGCCTCCGTCACCCAGACCTTCACCGGCGGTGACACCCCCAAGGCGGCCATGGTCGCGGCGGCGGACTTCGCCGGGGTCAACGTCCAGCAGACGAAGGCCAAGATCGGCACGGACGCCAAGATCTTCCCGTTCCCCGCGGTCGGCGCGAACTCCCCCGTGGTGACGGGCGGAGACGCGGCCGTGGCGCTGAAGGACACCAAGGGGGCGCAGGCGCTGCTGACGTTCCTCGCCTCCCCCGACGCGGCGAAGATCTGGGCGGCGCAGGGCGGCTTCATCTCCCCCGACAAGTCGCTCCCCATGTCGGCGTACCCGGACGACGTGGAGCGGTCCATCGCCAAGGCGCTGATCGCGGCGGGCGACGACTTCCGCTTCGACATGTCGGACTCGATGCCGCAGTCGTTCGGCGGCACGCCCGGCAAGGGCGAGTGGAAGGACCTTCAGGACTTCCTGAAGAACCCGAAGGACGTCGCGGGCACCCAGCGCAAGCTGGAAGCCGACGCGGCCAAGGCCTTCACGAGCTGACGCCGTGACGTCAGCGGTCACGGGGGGCGCCGGCACGCCGGCGTCCCCCGGCGGGAACACGCCGGCGTCCCCCGGCGGGAAGGCGCGCAAGAGCGTGACGGGCACCCGGAAGGCCGTGGCGGTGGGGTTCCTGCTGCCCGCGCTCGTGCTGCTCGGCGCGCTCGTGGTGTACCCGATCGGGTACTCGGTCTACCGGTCGTTCTTCGACAAGTCGGGCCACGGCTTCGCCGGGTTCGGCAACTACGTCACCCTCTTCACCGACGACTCGATCCGCAAGGCCGTCGAGAACAACGTGATCTGGGTCGTCGTGGCGCCCGTCGTCGCGACGGCGCTCGGCCTGATCTTCGCCGTCCTGACCGAACGGGTCCGCTGGGGGACGGCCTTCAAGCTCGTCGTCTTCATGCCGATGGCCATCTCCATGCTCGCGGCCGGGATCATCTTCCGGCTGGTGTACGAGCAGGACCCGGGGCGTGGCGTGGCGAACGCCGTGTGGGTGGGCGTGCACGACACGTTCGCCAAGTCCGCCGGCTACCCGGGCGCGCATCCGCTGCCCGTGCATCCGCTCAAGGCGGGCGGCGGCGGTTCGTTCGTCACCAGGCAGCCGGTGCACGCCGGCACCCAGGTGCGGCTGCCGCTGGTCGGGGTGGCGCCGGGCAAGATGCCGTCGGACGCCAAGACGGCCAGGGCCGCCGCGCCGAAGCCCGGGGAGATCACCGGTACGACGTGGTTGGACTTCACGCTCGGCGGCGGGGGCAGACCCAACGTCATCGACCCGAAGGAGCGCGGCCTCGCGGGCGTGCGGATCGAGGCGGTCAAGGGCGGCAAGGTCGTCGCGTCCACGAAGGCCGCGGGCGACGGCACGTTCACGCTGCCGAAGGCGGCGGACGGAGCGGTGCTCAAGCTGCCCGCGGCCAACTTCAGGAAGCCCTACGACGGCGTGGAGTGGCTCGGGCCGCACCTCGTGACGCCGGCCATCATCGGCAGCTACCTGTGGATGTGGGCGGGGTTCGCGATGGTGCTGATCGCGGCGGGACTCGCGGGCATGCCGCGTGAGCTGCTCGAGGCCGCGCGGGTCGACGGCGCGAACGAGTGGCAGGTCTTCCGGCGGGTCACCGTGCCGCTGCTGGCGCCGGTGCTCGGCGTCGTGCTCGTGACGCTGATGATCAACGTGCTGAAGATCTTCGACCTCGTGTACATCATCGCGCCGGGCTCCTCGCAGGACGACGCGAACGTCCTGGCGCTCCAGCTCTACCAGTCGTCGTTCGGCACGGACGCCGACCTGGGCGTGGGCAGCGCGATCGCCGTACTCCTGCTGCTGCTGGTGATCCCGGTGATGCTGGTCAACATCCGCCGCATGCGAAGGGAGAACCGCCGATGACCACGGACGAACCGGTGATCGGCGCCGCGCCCCCGGGCCGCTCCCCGCTCACCGCCGGGCCGACGCGCCCCGCTCGCGCGAACCGCCGCGGGCGGGCGCACCGCCCAGGAGGCGAGGAGCGCTCGCTGCCGGCCAGGGTCTCGGCACGTCTCGGCGGCGGGGTGGTGCGGGCCGTGCTCGTGCTGGTGGGCCTGTTCTGGCTGATGCCGACGATCGGCCTGCTGCTGTCCTCGCTGCGCGGCGCGGACGACATCGCGGCGAGCGGCTGGTGGCAGGTCTTCACGAAGCCGTCCCAGCTGACGTTCGAGAACTACGCTCATCTGCTCGACAACCACGTCATCACCAACTCGCTGCTGTCCACGGTCATGATCACCGTGCCCGCGACACTGCTCGTGGTCGTGATCGGCTCGTTCGCCGGGTACGCCTTCGCCTGGATGGAGTTCCCCGGCCGCGACTGGTGGTTCATCGGCGTGGTGGCGCTGCTCGTGGTGCCGGTGCAGGTGGCGCTGATCCCGGTGTCGAGGCTGTTCGGCGCGATCGGCATCTTCGAGACCACGCTCGGCGTGGTCCTCTTCCACGTCGCGTTCGGGCTGCCGTTCGCGATCTTCCTGCTGCGGAACTTCTTCGCGGAGATCCCGCGGGAGCTGCTGGAGGCCGCGCGCCTCGACGGGGCCGGTGAGATACGGCTGTTCACGCGCGTGGTGATGCCGCTCGGCGGCCCGGCGATCGCGTCGCTCGGCATCTTCCAGTTCCTGTGGGTGTGGAACGACATGCTGGTGGCGCTGGTGTTCGCCGACTCCAAGAACCCGCCGATCACTGTGGCGCTCCAGCAGCAGGTACGGCAGTTCGGCAACAACGTCGACGTACTGGCGCCCGGCGCGTTCCTGTCGATGATCATTCCGCTGGCGGTGTTCTTCGCGTTCCAGCGGCAGTTCGTGTCCGGGGTGATGGCGGGAGCCGTCAAGTAGGCCCGGGACGGCGGGCGTGCGGGCGTGCGGGTATCCAGGCATGCGGGCACTCAGGCCTGCGCGTGACTGCCCGCGCGTTCGCCGTCAGCCGTGCCGCAGCGCCGCGACGGCCGAGGCCGCCAGCTGGTCCAGGTACCCCTTGGGCAGCGGCCCGCGCACGACGGCGAGACGCCAGTACAGCGGGCCGACGATCACGTCGAGGGCCGTGTCGGGGTCGGTGCCCTCGCGCAGCTCCCCCCGCGCCACGGCGTCCCTGACGATCACCGCCGCGATGCCCTGCTGGCCGTCGAGCAGCGTCGCCCTGATGGTGTCCGCGATCTCGGGGTTGCGCGCGGACTCCACGAGGAGGTCGGGGATGACCTGGGACGCCACGGGGTGGCGCAGCGCCGCCGACGCCACCTGAAGCAGGGCGCGCACGTCCCCGTAGAGGGAGCCGGTGGCTGGGGCGGGCAGCCCCTGCGCGGCGAAGACGGAGACAAGGTCGAGGACGAGCGCGAGCTTGGACTTCCAGCGCCGGTAGACCGCGGTCTTGCCCACGCCCGCCCGGCGCGCGATGCCCTCTATGGACATCCTGGCGAAGCCGACCGCCGCGAGCTCCTCGAACACGGCGGCGCGGATGGCGTCGGTCACGTCCTCCCTGAGCACTGCGGCACCCGCGGGGACACGGCGTGCGGTACGCGGTCCGTTGGTCATCTCTTGAGCATACCGTCACGACGCTACGGTTGCGTTGCGACGTAACGGGACCGTACTCTCAGCGGTGCGACGATACGGAAGCGTTCCGTCGTCGGTGAAACCCCCCTTCACGTCGAAAGCGACTCCTGTGAGCCAGACGATCGCACCGACTCATGCCACTCCCCCCACCCCCGGCAACGAGACGGATCTCGCCGCACTCGCCGCCCGGTACGGCCTCTCGGTGAGCGGCGCGCGGCCCACGCTGCCCCAGTACGTGGGCCGGCTGTGGTCGCGGCGGCACTTCATCACGACGTTCGCCACCGCCAAGCTGACCGCCCAGTACAGCCAGGCGAAGCTGGGGCAGATCTGGCAGATCATGACGCCGCTGCTCAACGCGATCGTCTACTTCTTCATCTTCGGCGTGCTGCTCGGTACGAAGAAGAACATCCCCGACTACGTGCCGTTCCTGGTGACGGGCGTCTTTATCTGGACGTACACCTCCAGCTCGGTCACCGCAGGCACCCGTGCCATCTCGTCCAACCAGGGCCTGGTGCGCGCGCTGCACTTCCCGCGGGCCTCGCTGCCGCTCTCGCTGGTGCTCCAGCAGCTCCAGCAGCTGTTCTTCTCGATCTGCGCTCTGGTCATCATCCTGGTCGCCTTCGGGCAGTACCCGCGGTTCCACTGGGTGCTGGCGATCCCGGCGCTGGCGTGCCAGTCGATGTTCTGCGCGGGCATCTCGCTGATCATGGCGCGGCTGGGCGCGAAGACGCCGGACATCGCCCAGCTGATGCCGTTCATCATCCGCGTGTGGATGTACACGTCGGGCGTGATGTGGAGCGTCGAGAAGCTCGCCAGCGGCCACGAGGGCATTCCCGACTGGGTGGTCATGGCCCTGCGCTGCCAGCCCGGCGCCGTCTACATCGACATGATGCGGTACGCGCTGATCGACAGCTTCCACGCGAGCCAGATCCCGCCGCACGCGTGGGCGCTCACGCTGGGCTGGGGCGTGCTGTTCTTCGTCGGCGGCTTCATCTACTTCTGGCGGGCCGAGGAGAGTTACGGACGTGGCTGACGAACGCATCCCGACCGTCGTGGCCGACGGCGTACACGTGACGTACAAGGTGCACGGCGCCAAGGGCGGCAAGGGCAGCGCCACCTCGGCGCTCAGCCGCATCGTCTCGCGGCGGCCCGCGGTGGGCGTGCGCGAGGTGCACGCCGTGAAGGGCGTCAGCTTCGTCGCCTACCGCGGCGAGGCGATCGGCCTGATCGGGTCCAACGGCTCGGGCAAGTCGACGCTGCTGCGCGCGGTCGCCGGCCTCCAGGTGCCGTCCGCCGGGCACATCCACACCGCGGGACAGCCCTCGCTGCTCGGCGTCAACGCGGCGCTGATGAACGACCTGACGGGCGAGCGCAACGTCGTGCTCGGCGGGCTCGCGATGGGCATGTCGCGCCGCGAGGTGAAGGACGTCTACGACGACATCGTCGACTTCTCCGGCATCAACGAGAAGGGCGACTTCATCTCGCTGCCGATGCGCACGTACTCCTCCGGCATGGGCGCGCGGCTGCGGTTCTCCATCGCGGCGGCGAAGAACCACGACGTGCTGCTGATCGACGAGGCGCTCTCCACGGGCGACGCGAGGTTCCAGGCACGCAGCAAGGAACGCATCAACGAGCTGCGCAAGGAGGCGGGCACGGTCTTCCTCGTCAGCCACAGCAACAGGGCCATCAGGGAGACCTGCGGCCGCGCGCTGTGGCTGGAAGCGGGCACGCTGCGGATGGACGGACCGGCGGACGAGGTGGTCGACGCCTACGAGCGCTTCACGGCAGCCAAGCCGAAGCCGAAGCCCGCGGCGACGAAGTAGCGGTGGCCCGCGGGGCCACCGGCCTTCGCGCCGGCCCGCGCCGGCACCCCGACGCGCCCCCTCGGAGCCCCGCTCCGG
>NZ_JAGIQL010000233.1 GCF_017813245.1 Streptomyces montanisoli | reverse complement strand
CGCCGCGGCCGCGCGTGCGGGCCACGCCCCCGCGCCGGTGCGTCCGGCCTGATCACCACAGCCTGATCACCGCCCCATCGTTTCGATCATTTTTCGATCAATCAATCTTTCGCTCTTGACTTCGCTCACGACGGCTCGAATCATCGCCGCGACCGCCTGTCCCCGACGCAGAGGAGCAGCGCCGTGAGCCCTACCTGGTCCCGGCCCCTACGAACAGCCGTGGGAGCCGCCGCCGTCTTCCTCTCCCTCACCGTGCTCGCGGGGTGCGGCGGCGCGCCGGTGGCGCCCGCGGAAGGGACCGCGGCGCACCCCGTCACCGTCACCTTCTGGGCCTGGACCAAGGGATCCCAGGAGGTGGCGGACGAGTTCAACGCCACGCACGACACCATCAAGGTCAAGTTCGAGGAGATCCCCTCGGGCGGCCTCGGCGGCTACCCGAAGATCTCCAACGCGATCAAGGCCGGGATCGCGCCCGACGTACTGTCCATCGAATACCCGGAGCTCGCGCAGTTCGTCAGCCAGGGCTCGTTGAAGGACCTCAGCGGCTACCTGACGCCCGCGGTGAAGAAGCGGTTCCTGCCGCAGACCATCCAGCTGACGACGATGGGCGGGAAGAACTGGGCGGTGCCCTCCGACGCGTCGCCGCAGATCTTCTACTACCGCAAGGACTTCTTCGCCCGGCACCACATCGCGCTGCCCAGGACCTGGGCCGAGTTCCGCACGGCCGCGCGGCAGGTGAAGAAGGCCGCGCCCGGCACCCGGATCGCCACCTTCTTCCCCGACGACCCGACGTTCTTCCAGACGATGGCCTGGCAGGCCGGCGCACGGTGGTTCACCACGAGGAACGGGGCGTGGCGCGTCGACACCGTGGACCCGGCAACACGCAAGGTCGCGGCGTACTGGCAGCACATGATCGACGACGGGCTCGTCTCCACCGCGCCCTCCTACAGCCCCGAGTGGACGGCGTCACTCAAGGCGGGCACCACCGTCGGCTACCTCGGCGCCTCCTGGGGCGCGGGCACGCTCGCCGGCATCGTGCCCGAGGAGAAGGGCGAATGGGCCGCGATGCCCATGCCGAGCTGGGACGCGGCGCACCCGTCCGTGGGCATGAGCCAGGGCTCCACCTTCGCGATCTCCAAGAACAGCACCAAGACCGCCGCCGCCATGAAGTTCATCCTCTGGATGGCCACCTCCAAGGACTCCGTGCGGGCGCGCGTCAGCGCGAGCACGTCGACCGCCCTGCCGGCCGACCCGTCGCTCGTCCCCGTCGCACGCAAGGCCATCGACACCAGCTTCTACGGCGGCCAGGACCTCTACAGCCTGTACGAGAAGGCCGGCGCCACCATCGACCCGCACTGGCTGTGGGGGCCGACCGCCGCGGCCAACAACGCCCTCAAGGACCAACTGCACGGCGTCGTCGGCGGCAGCACCACGCTGCCGCGCGCGATCGCAGCCACCCAGCGCGCCACCGTCTCCGCCCTGCGCGGCAGCGGTCTCACCGTGGAGGACGCCTCATGAGCACGGAAACGAGCACGGGAGGCACCGGCCCCGCGCGGCCGCGGACACCGTCGGCCACGCACTCCGCCACCACCGCCACCACCGCCACCTCCGGCGCCGGGGCACCCCGCACCCGGGCGCGCGGCGCGGGCCGCCGCCGCGGTGGCGGCCGCACCGGCATGGCCGCCGGGATCCTGCTCACCCCCTTCTTCGTCCTGTTCACGGTCGCGATGCTGATCCCCGTCGGCTACGCGATCTGGCTCAGCCTGTTCACGCAGAAGCTGTCGGGGCTCGGATTCAGCGGCCCGCACAGCGTCTTCGACGGCCTCGGCAACTACCTCGCCACCCTGGGCGACGCCGCGTTCCGCGACGGCTTCCGGGTGCTCGCCGGGTACGTGGTCTGCTACATCCCGATCATGGTCGGCGGCGCGCTCGTCATCGCGCTGCTGCTGGACACCGCGCTCGCGCGCGCCCGGCGCTTCTTCCAGCTCGCGCTCTTCCTCCCGCACGCCATCCCCGGCCTGATCGCGGCACTGATCTGGGTCTACCTCTACACGCCAGGCCTCAGCCCCGTCGTGGACGCGATGCGCGCGGGCGGCATCGGCCTCGACTTCTTCTCCTCCAACGGCGCGCTGCCCTCCGTGGTGAACATCGCGCTGTGGGAATGGCTCGGCTACAACGTCGTCATCTTCTACGCGTCGCTCCAGGCCGTCGACCGCTCCCTCCTCGAAGCCGCCGCCGTGGACGGCGCGGGCAACTGGCGCCAGGCGTGGAGCATCAAGCTCCCCCTCATCCGCTCCTCCGTCTTCCTCGTGCTGCTCTTCACGATCATCGGCTCGCTCCAGCTGTTCACCGAGCCGCTGCTGCTCTCCGGCTCGGGCTCGGCCATCACCAGCGCCTGGACCCCCAACCTCTACGCCTACGCCGAGGCGTTCCAGCTGGGCGACTACGGGCGGGCCGCCGCCGCGTCCGTCCTCATCGCACTCGTCGCCGCCGTGCTGTCCTTCGGCGTCACCCGGCTCGCCAACAGGAAGGGAGCGCGGTCATGACCACTCCGCTCATCGTCGACCCGGCCGGACGGCCGGGCCCCGCCGCGGGCCGCGCGGACGGCCGCCCGCCCGTCACCGCGGGCCGCAGGCCCCGCAGCCGCTGGCTGTCACGTACCGCCGTCAACGGCCTGCTCGCCATCGCCGCCGCCTACACCCTCTTTCCCCTCGTCTGGCTCGTCACGGCGGCCACCAAGAACGCCGGCAACATCCTCGGCGGCAACGTCTTCTCCTTCGCGGGCTTCGACTTCGGGCACAACCTGTCGACCCTCGCCACCTACCAGGGAGGCATCTACTTCCGCTGGTACGGCAATTCGCTCCTCTACGCGGGACTCGGCGCCCTCGGCTGCTCGCTGGTGAGCGTCGCCGCGGGCTACGCCTTCGACAAGTACGACTTCCGGGGCAAGGAGAAGCTGTTCGCCGTCGTCCTGCTCGGCGTGCTCCTGCCGTCCACGGCGCTGTCCCTGCCGCTCTACCTGCTCGCGGTCTCGACACACACCGTCAACACCTACTGGTCGGTGCTGATCCCCGTCCTCGTCAACCCGTTCGGCGTGTACCTCTCCCGCATCTTCAGCGCCGGCTACATACCGAACGAGGCGCTGGAGGCCGCGCGTATCGACGGGGCGGGCGAGATGCGCGTCTTCTGGTCGATCGGGCTGCGCATGGTCATGCCCGGCTTCGTGACCGTCTTCCTCTTCCAATTCACCGCGATCTGGAACAATTTCTTCCTCCCCCTGGTGATGCTCTCGGACAAGAACCTGTACCCGCTGAGCCTCGGCCTCTACAACTGGCACAGCGTCGCCAACGCCTCCCCCGACTTCTACCCGATGGTCGTCTCGGGCTCGCTCCTCGCCGTCCTCCCCCTGATCGTCGCCTTCGTGACCCTCCAGCGGCACTGGAAGGCCGGCCTGACGGCAGGCGGCGTCAAGTGACCTCCGCGACCCGCACGAGGAGTACGAGTTCCACCATGCACCACCCCACTGACAATCGCCCCGCCGCGCTGCTCGCGATGGGTCCCGGCATCGCGGACCGGCTGCTCACCGCCGCCCACCGGGACCGGCTCGCCGGGCTCGTACGCGTCGATCCCGGCCTGGTGGCAGGCGACCTGACGGGCTGTGACCCGGCCGTCGAGGCCGCGCTCGCCGAGGCCGAGGTGCTGCTCACCTGCTGGGGCGCGCCGCCGCTCACCGCGTCCGTGCTGCGCGCGGCGCCCCGGCTGCGTGCTGTCGTCCACGCGGCCGGCACCGTCAAGCAGATCGTCACCGACGCGTGCTGGGAGCGCGGCATCGCGGTCAGCTCGGCCGCCGGGGCGAACGCGCTGCCGGTCGCGGAGTACACGCTCGCCGCGATCCTGTTCGCCGGCAAGGGCGTCCTGGCGTCCGCCCTGCGCTACCGCGCGGTGCGCGCCGGTCACGACTGGCACGGCGAGCTGGCGGAAGCGGGCAACTACCGCCGCACGGTGGGGATCGTCGGCGCCTCCCGGGTCGGGCGCCGCGTGATCGAGCTGCTGCGCCCGTTCGACCTGCGCGTCCTGCTGTACGACCCGTACGTCGACGCGGCGGGCGCGGCGGCCCTCGGCGTGGTCCGCGTACCGCTCGACGAGCTGTGCGCGCGCAGCTCGGTGGTCTCCGTCCACGCGCCGCAAGTGCCCGCCACGCGCCACATGATCGGGGCGGCTCAGCTGGCCGCGATGCCGGACGGGGCGACGCTGGTCAACACGTCACGCGGGTCGCTGATCGACGAGGACGCGCTGCTGCCCGAGCTCGTATCGGGACGCCTGAACGCCGTGCTCGACGTCACGGAACCCGAACTGCCCGCGCCGGACTCGCCGCTGTACGACCTGGACAACGTCCTGCTGACGCCGCACGTGGCGGGTTCGCTCGGCAACGAGCTGCACCGGATGGCGGACCACGCGCTGGACGAGATCGAACGCTTCACGAAGGGCGAGCCGTTCGCGGAGCCCGTGCAACCGGCGTCACTGCACCGCTCGGCGTGACGCGGGCCCTTCGTGACGCGGGCACGTGCGTACGCGGAAACGGGCGAGGCCCGGCACCCGTCTCGGGGTGCCGGGCCTCGCCCGTACAGCGGTACAGCGCTACAGGACTGCGTCAGTGCGCGTGGCCGTGGCCCGCGGCCGCCGGCTCCTCTTCCTCCGCCGGCTTCTCGACGACCAGGGTCTCGGTCGTGAGCAGCAGGGAGGCGATCGACGCGGCGTTCTCCAGCGCGGAGCGCGTCACCTTGACCGGGTCGATGACGCCGGCCTTGACGAGGTCGACGTACTCGCCGGTCGCGGCGTTGAAGCCGCTGCCCTTGTCGAGCTCCGCCACCTTCGAGGTGATGACGTAGCCCTCGAGGCCCGCGTTCTCGGCGATCCAGCGCAGCGGCTCGACGACGGCGCGGCGGACGACGGCGACGCCGGTGGCCTCGTCGCCCTCCTTGCCGAGGCTGTCGGAGAGGACCTTGCCCGCGTGGACGAGCGCGGAGCCACCGCCGGAGACGATGCCCTCCTCGACCGCGGCGCGGGTCGCGGAGATGGCGTCCTCAAGGCGGTGCTTCTTCTCCTTGAGCTCCACCTCGGTGGCGGCGCCGACCCGGATCACGCACACGCCGCCGGCCAGCTTCGCGAGGCGCTCCTGGAGCTTCTCGCGGTCCCAGTCGGAGTCCGTGGTCTCGATCTCGGCCTTGATCTGGTTGACGCGGCCCGCCACGTCGGCGGAGTTGCCGCCGCCGTCGACGATGGTCGTGTCGTCCTTCGTGACGGTGACGCGGCGGGCGGAGCCCAGCACGTCGAGACCGGCCTGGTCGAGCTTGAGGCCGACCTCCTCGGCGATGACGGTCGCGCCCGTGAGGGTGGCGATGTCGCCGAGCATGGCCTTGCGGCGGTCGCCGAAGCCGGGCGCCTTGACCGCGACGGCGTTGAACGTGCCGCGGATCTTGTTGACGACCAGCGTCGACAGGGCCTCGCCCTCGACGTCCTCGGCGATGATCAGCAGCGGCTTGGAGCCGCCCGCCTGGATGACCTTCTCCAGCAGCGGGAGCAGGTCCTGGATCGAGGAGATCTTGCCCTGGTTGATCAGGATGTACGGGTCCTCGAGGACGGCCTCCATACGCTCCTGGTCGGTCACCATGTACGGGGACAGGTAACCCTTGTCGAAGGCCATGCCCTCGGTGAAGTCCAGCTCGAGACCGAAGGTGTTGGACTCCTCGACGGTGATGACACCGTCCTTGCCGACCTTGTCCATCGCCTCGGCGATGAGCTCGCCGACCTGCTGGTCCTGCGCGGAGAGCGCGGCCACGGCGGCGATGTCGGACTTGTCGTCGATCGGGCGCGCGGTCTCCAGGAGGTCCTTGGAGATCGCGGCGACGGCGGCGTCGATGCCGCGCTTGAGGGCGGCCGGGGACGCGCCCGCGGCCACGTTGCGCAGGCCCTCGCGTACCAGCGCCTGGGCGAGCACCGTGGCGGTGGTGGTGCCGTCACCCGCGATGTCGTTGGTCTTGGTCGCCACCTCCTTCACGAGCTGCGCGCCGAGGTTCTCGTACGGGTCCTCGACCTCGACCTCACGCGCGATGGTGACGCCGTCGTTGGTGATGGTGGGGGCGCCGAACTTCTTGTCGATGACGACGTTGCGGCCCTTGGGGCCGATCGTCACCTTGACCGTGTCGGCAAGCTTGTTGACGCCGCGCTCGAGGGCGCGACGGGCGTCCTCGTCGAATTTCAGGATCTTCGCCATGGGAGCTTCCGTGTCCTCTCAGACGACCTGCGCCCCTGTCCGCCCGGCGTACGCGGGGAGGCCAGGGGCGCAGGTCGGAAAAGCAATACTGGGGTGAGTTACTTCTCGATGATCGCGAGCACGTCGCGAGCCGAGAGGACGAGGTACTCCTCGCCGCTGTACTTCACCTCGGTGCCGCCGTACTTGCTGTACAGAACGACATCGCCGACGGAGACGTC
Organism: Streptomyces montanisoli; assembly: GCF_017813245.1. GTDB lineage: Bacteria > Actinomycetota > Actinomycetes > Streptomycetales > Streptomycetaceae > Streptomyces > Streptomyces montanisoli. The sequence continues at coordinate 1,315 of NZ_JAGIQL010000233.1, read as the reverse complement.
GAGCGGCAGGCGCTCGCCGTTCTCGAAGCGGCCCGGACCGACGGCGAGGACGGCGCCCTCCTGGGGCTTCTCCTTGGCGGTGTCCGGAATAACCAGGCCAGAGGCCGTGGTCTGCTCGGCGTCGAGCGGCTGGACCACGATGCGGTCCTCAAGCGGCTTGATGGCAACCTTGGTGCTGGCGGTCGTCACGATCCGACCTCCCCCTTCGGAGATCTCACGGGGTTGACTGTCTGAGGTGGCGACCAGCCGGACCGTCGTCGCGGGTGCCGGGCCTGCCCGTCGCGCATTGGCACTCTCACTTGCTGAGTGCCAGACCTGAGACTATGACCGCGATTAGCACTCGGTCAAGCGGAGTGCCAATCGGGCGTGGACGCGCCGCGTCTCCGTCCCCCTCGCGGGCTCGCCGTCCCCACCGTACGTCCGCGCCGCCGGCGGGCGGGGCGCCGCGCCGCGCGCCGCCGCCGCGTACCGCGCCCGCGCCCGTGGTCGGGATCGGGGTCGCGTCTCTCAGACGTAGTCCTCCAGCCTGGCGACGGCGTAGCCCTGGTCGGTGATGCGCCGCAGCAGGTTCTTGACGTTCTCGACCATGGTGGCGTTCCACTCGGAGCGGCCCTGGAAGTGCGTGAGGATGATGTCGCCGGGCTCGAAGTGCTGGGCATCGTCGCGCCAGTCCATGTGGGTGGGGAACGCCTCCGTCTCCCACAGAGGTACGGCCTTGATGCCGCACGACTTGGCGATGCGCAGGGTGTCGCCGTTGTAGTTGCCGTACGGCGGGCGGAACAGCGTGGGGCGCTTGCCGTACTCCTTGGCGAGCTTGTCCTGCTGGCCGCAGATCTCGCGCTTCTGCTGGGCGTCGCTGAGGCCGGGGAGGTAGGGGTGGGTGAGGGTGTGGTTGTTGAGGGTGACGCCGCTGGCCTGCATCTTGGTGAAGTAGCCGTAGTCGTCGCTGATCAGGTAGTCGCTGAGGAACGCGCTGTACGGGACGTGCAGCTCGGACATCATCTCGATGAACTGCGGCTCCTTCTCCGACCCGTCGTCGATGGTGATGAAGACGACCTTGTCCTTGGTGGGGACGCGGGTGAAGACGGGCGGCAGGCCCGCGTCGCCGCCCTCGACCTCGAACCCCTTGCGGGTCGTGATCCTCGGCTTCACGGCGGGCGGCGGCGGCGCGGCCAGCGGTGCGGCGGACAGCCCCCACTTCTTGGCGGTCGCGAGGCGGGCGGCGGCCGTGGCCTTGAGGCGGGAGGCGTAGTCGGCGAGCGCCCCGGCGGGCTGCCCGGCGTGCGCGCCGGCATCGGCACCGGCGGCGCCGACT
>NZ_JAGIQL010000232.1 GCF_017813245.1 Streptomyces montanisoli | reverse complement strand
CCCTCCTCGGTTCTGCCGCCGTGCCGCTCGCGGCGCCGCAGGGCGCGGCGCCCACCCCCACGACCATCGACGGCAGGTGACGCGCGTGCCCTCCCAGGAACCTCCCCGCCGCAGGGTGCCAGGACCGGCACGGCCCTCGGGCGGCGCCCGCCCCGGGCCCGGGGCGAGGCCGCGGCCCGCCAAGCGCCGCACGTACCGGCCCGGGCCCCCGCGCACGGCGCGCCGGCTGACGCTCGGCAGCCCCAAGCCGCGCCTGCGGTTCGTCGCGTTCGCCATGTCGCTCGTCATGCTCGTCTTCGTCGTGCGGCTCCTGCAGGTACAGGCCGTGGACGCGACCGCCTACACCGCGAAGGCCGACGAGAACCGCGTGCTCAAGTCGACCATCGCGGCGGAGCGCGGCGAGATCACCGACCGCTCGGGCGTCTCCCTCGCGGCCAGCGACGACGCGTACGACATCACCGCCGACCCGTCGATGTTCACCCCGAAGTTCAGCAAGGCGCCCGACACGCCGGAGCGCGCGGCGGCGCTCCTCGCCCCGATCCTCGGCGTCGACCAGGCGGCCCTGGTGAAGAAGCTCAAGACGCCGAAGTCCCGCTACGCCATGCTCGCGCCCCGGCGCACCCCCCAGGTCTGGAACCAGATCAAGGACCTCAAGAACGTGCTCGCCGCCAAGGCGAGCAAGGACTCGGCCGCCGGCGGGCCCGGCACCAACCCGCTCGCCGGCGTCTTCGAGGAGGAGTCCAGCAAGCGCGTGTACCCCAACGGCGAGCTCGCCGCCGGCGTGCTCGGCTTCGTCAACGGCGCGGGGAAGGGCGCCGGCGGCCTCGAATCGATGCTGAACAAGGAGCTCGCGGGCAAGGACGGCGAGATCTCGTACACGCAGTCGGGCGGCCGGCGCGTGCCCACCGGCAGCTCCAGCGAGAAGCCGGCCGTGCCCGGCACCGACATCGAGCTCACCCTGGACCGCGACATCCAGTGGGCCGCGCAGAAGGCCATCGCGGCCCAGGTCAAGAAGTCCAAGGCCGACCGCGGGTACGTCGTCGTGCAGGACGCGCGCAACGGCCAGGTGCTCGCCATGGCCGACGCGCCCAGCTTCGACCCGAACGACCTGTCGTCCGCGAACCCGGCGGACCTCGGCAACGCGGCACTCCAGGACGCGTACGAGCCCGGCTCCGTCGCCAAGGTCATGACCATGTCGGCGGTGCTCCAGGAGAAGGCGGCCACCGCCCTCACCCACGTCGTCGTGCCGAACCGGCTGCACCGCGGCGACCGCCTCTTCCACGACGACATCGACCACGCGACCGAGTACCTCACGCTCAACGGCGTCCTCGCCAAGTCCAGCAACATCGGCACCATCGAGGCGGCCGGCCACCTCGGCAAGACGCAGGCCCAGGCCGACGAGGTGCTCTACTCGTACCTCACCAAGTTCGGCATCGGGCAGCCCACGGGACTGGCCTTCCCCGGCGAGACGCGGGGCCTGCTCGCCAAGCCGCAGGACTGGTCGACGTCGCAGCAGTTCACGATCCCCTTCGGCCAGGGATTCTCGATCAACGCACTCCAGGCCGCGTCCGTGTACTCGACCATCGCCAACGGCGGCGTGCGCGTGCAGCCGACGCTCATCAAGGGCACCCGCGGCCCCGACGGCCGCTTCACCCCGGGCCCCGCGCCCAGGAAGAGCCGCGTCGTCAGCGCCAAGACCGCGCACACCGTCGGCAACATGCTGGAGTCGGTGGTCGGCAACATCGAGGGCACGGGAAACTCGGCGCAGATCCCCGGCTACCGTGTGGCCGGCAAGACCGGCACCGCCAACCGGGTGGACCCCAAGACCGGCGGCTACCGTGGGTACACCGCGTCCTTCGCGGGATTCGCACCCGTGGACAAGCCCCGGGTCACCGTGTACTGCGCCATCCAGAACCCGACCAAGGGGTCGTACTTCGGCGGCTCCATCTGCGGGCCCATCTTCAAGAAGGTCATGGAGTTCTCCCTCAAATCGCTCCAGGTCCCGCCCAGCGGCAGCAAGCCCGCGAAGCTGCCCGTCACCTTCGAACCGGGATCCCGCGACTGACCCCCAGAGCACCAGGAACCGCACGTGACGATCGACACCACACCACCCGCCGACCGCCCGGCCCACCGAGGCCGCGCGTCGGCCTCGCTTGGCCCGAGCCCCGCGCAGGCGGGTACGCTCACCGCCGTGCCACAAGCTGATCAGAACCCGACCGACTCCGCGCCCGCCCCCGAGACCAGGCCGGGACCCCCGCGCCCCGCCCGGGTGGACCCCAGCCCGCTCGACGCCCTGGCGGGACTGCTCGACGGGACGCGGGCCGTCGGCCCCGGCTCGGTGACCGGTATCACCCACGACTCGCGCGCGGTGCGCCCGGGCGACGTGTACGCGGCCCTGCCGGGCGCCCGCCTGCACGGCGCCGACTTCGCCGCGCAGGCCGCCGAGCTGGGCGCCGCGGCCGTCCTGACCGACCCCGCGGGCCGCGAGCGCGCGGAGACCACCGGGCTGCCCGTGCTCGTCGTGGACGACCCGCGCGCCCGGATGGGCGAACTGGCCGCCGCGATCTACGGGCGCCCCGGCGAGGACCTGCTGCAGATCGGCATCACCGGCACCTCGGGCAAGACCACCACGGCCTACCTCGTCGAGGGCGGCCTGCGCGGCGCGGGCCACAGCACGGGCCTGATCGGCACCGTCGAGATGCGCGTGGGCGACGAGCGCATCAAGTCGGAGCGCACCACCCCGGAGGCCACCGACCTCCAGGCGCTCTTCGCCGTGATGCGCGAACGCGGTGTGACGTCCGTCGCCATGGAGGTCTCCAGCCACGCGCTGGTGCTCGGCCGGGTCGACGGCTGCGTCTTCGACGTCGCCGTCTTCAACAACCTCAGCCCGGAGCACATGGAGTTCCACCACGGCATGGAGGACTACTTCCAGGCCAAGGCGAGCCTCTTCACCCCGCGGCGCAGCCGCAAGGGCGTGGTGAACTACGACGACGAGTACGGCCGCAGGCTCGTCACCGAGGCCACCGTGCCGATCACGACCTTCTCCGCCGAGGGCCACCCCTACGCCGACTGGCGCGCCGAGGACGTCAGGGTCGGCTCGCACCGCTCCACCTTCACCGTCGTCGGCCCTGACGGCGTCCGCGTCCACGCGGAGTCCCCGCTGCCCGGACCGTTCAACGTGGCCAACAGCCTCGCCGCGATCGTCGCGCTGGCCGTCGCGGGCGTCGACCCGCAGACCGCGGCCGACGGCGTCGCCGCCGTGCCCGGCGTGCCCGGCCGCCTGGAGCGCATCGACGCGGGCCAGCCGTACCTCGCCGTCGTCGACTACGCGCACAAGACCGACGCCGTCGAGTCGGTGCTGCGGTCCCTGCGCAAGGTCACCAAGGGCCAGGTGCACATCGTGCTCGGCTGCGGCGGCGACCGCGACACCACCAAGCGCGGCCCGATGGGCCAGGCGGCCGCACGCCTCGCCGACACCGCCGTGCTGACCTCGGACAACCCGCGCTCCGAGGACCCGCTCGCGATCCTCGCCGCGATGCTCGCCGGCGCGGCCGAGGTGCCCGCGCACGAGCGGGGCGCCGTCCTCGTCGACGCCGACCGCGCCTGCGCCATCGCCACCGCCGTCGCCAGGGCCCAGCCCGGCGACACCGTGCTCATCGCCGGCAAGGGCCACGAGCAGGGGCAGGACATCGCGGGCGTCGTGCGCCCCTTCGACGACCGGGAGGTCCTGCGCGAAGCCATCGCACACGCGCTCCACGACGAGCCCTGCCACGAGAACAGTCGTCACAGGAACAACAGTCAGGGATGACCAAGTGATCGCCCTCTCCCTAGCCGAGGTCGCCGCAATCGTCGGCGGGCAGGCGCACGACATACCGGGCCCGGAGTCCGGGGACGTCATGGTCACAGGACCCGTCGTCCACGACTCCCGCGATGTGCGGGAAGGCAGCCTCTTCGCGGCCTTCGCGGGCGAGCGCGCCGACGGCCACGACTTCGCCCGCCAGGCGGTCGAGAAGGGCGCCGTCGCCGTGCTCGCGACGCGCCCCGTCGGCGTCCCGTCGATCGTCGTCAAGGACGTGGTCGAGGCGCTCGGCGCCCTCGCCAAGGCCGTCGTGGAGCGCCTCGGCGCCACCGTGGTCGCCCTCACCGGCTCCGCGGGCAAGACCAGCACCAAGGACCTGATCGCCCAGCTGCTGCGCACCAAGGCGCCCACGATCTGGCCCGAGGGCAACCTCAACAACGAGATCGGCGCGCCGATCACCGCGCTGAGGGCCCAGGCGGACACCCGCTACCTCGTGCTGGAGATGGGCGCGCGCTACATCGGCGACATCCGGTACCTGACGGGCCTCGTCCCGCCGCGCGTCGGCCTCGTGCTGAACGTGGGCTCGGCGCACATCGGCGAGTTCGGCAGCAAGGAGAACATCGCGATCGCCAAGGGCGAGATGGTCGAGTCGCTGCCGCCGGCCGACGAGGGCGGCATCGCGGTGCTCAACGCCGACGATCCGCTCGTACGCGCCATGGCCTCCCGCACCACCGCACGCGTCGTGCTGTTCGGCGAGTCGGACGAAGCAGACGTACGGGCGGAGAACGTACGCCTGACGGCCGCGGGACAGGCCTCGTTCCTGCTGCGGACACCCTCCGGGTGCAGCGACGTGACGCTTCGGCTGTACGGTGAGCACCACGTGTCGAACGCGCTCGCCGCGGCCGCCGTAGCCCACGAGTTGGGCCTGTCAGTCGACGAGATCGCCGGTGCGCTCTCGACGGCGGGGACCCTCTCCCGCTGGCGTATGGAGGTCACCGAGCGCTCGGACGGTGTGACGATCGTCAACGACGCCTACAACGCGAACCCCGAATCCGTGCGAGCGGCGCTCCGTGCGCTGGTCGCCATGGGTGGTGCCGCACGGGCCGAGGGGGGACGCACCTGGGCGGTGCTCGGCCCGATGGCCGAGCTCGGGGACGACGCGCTCACCGAGCACGACGCGATCGGGCGGCTCGCCGTCCGGCTCAACGTCAGCAAGCTCGTGGCGGTCGGGGGCAGGGAAGCGTCCTGGCTGCGGCTGGGCGCATACAACGAGGGTTCGTGGGGTGAGGAGTCGGTGCATGTGTCCGACGCACAGGCGGCGGTCGACCTGCTGCGCAGTGAACTGCGGCCGGGAGACGTCGTGCTGGTGAAGGCTTCCAGGTCGGCAGCGCTCGAGAGGGTGGCCCTCGCCCTGCTCGACGGCGCGGCCGAGGGCGAGGTCGCCGGCCGATGAGGCAGATCCTCTTCGCGGGGGCCATCGGGCTCTTCCTGACCCTGATCGGCACCCCGCTGCTCATCAAGCTGCTGGCCCGCAAGGGGTACGGACAGTTCATCAGGGACGACGGGCCCCGTACTCACGGCAGCAAGAAGGGCACGCCCACCATGGGCGGCATCGCCTTCATCCTGGCGACGCTCATCGCGTACGTCCTGGCGAAGGTGATCACGGGCGAGGCGTTCCACTTCTCCGGCCTGCTCGTGCTGTTCCTGATGACGGGCATGGGGCTCGTCGGGTTCCTCGACGACTACATCAAGATCGTCAAGCAGCGGTCGCTCGGCCTGCGGGCCAGGGCGAAGATGGCCGGGCAGCTGATCGTCGGCATCGCGTTCGCGGTGCTCGCGCTGCAGGACCCCAACGGACGCGGCATCTCGCCCGCGTCCACGAAGCTGTCGTTCGTCACGGACTTCGGCTGGTCGATCGGGCCCGTCGTGTTCGTGGTCTGGGCGCTGTTCATGATCCTCGCCATGTCGAACGGCGTGAACCTGACGGACGGCCTCGACGGCCTCGCCACCGGCGCCTCGGTGATGGTGTTCGGCGCGTACACCTTCATCGGCCTGTGGCAGTTCCAGGAGTCCTGCGCCAACGCGGTGACGCTGACGAACCCCAACGCCTGCTTCGACGTGCGAGATCCACTCGACCTCGCGGTCGTGGCGTCCGCCCTGATGGGCGCCTGCTTCGGCTTCCTGTGGTGGAACACGTCCCCCGCGAAGATCTTCATGGGCGACACCGGTTCGCTCGCGCTCGGCGGCGCGTTCGCCGGCCTCGCGATCACCTCGCGCACCGAGTTCCTGATGGCCGTGCTCGGCGGCCTGTTCGTCCTGATCACCATGTCCGTGGTCATCCAGGTCGGTTCGTTCAGGATGACGGGCAAGCGCGTATTCCGGATGGCACCGCTGCAACACCACTTCGAACTCAAGGGGTGGTCCGAAGTCCTTGTGGTGGTCAGATTCTGGATCATGCAGGGCATGTGCGTGATCGTCGGCCTCGGGTTGTTCTACGCCGGATGGGCGGCCCAGAAGTGAGCACGGGCGACTGGCGCGGCAGGCGCGTCACCGTCGCGGGGCTCGGCGTCTCCGGCGTCCCCGCGGCGCGCGTCCTGGCCGGCCTCGGCGCCGAGGTCACCGTCGTCAACGACGGTGACGACGAGCGCTCGCGCGCCCAGGCCGAGGAGCTCACCGCACTCGGCGTCACCGTGCGGCTCGGCGACGGCGACACGCTGCCCGACGGCACTCAGCTCGTCGTCACCGCCCCCGGCTGGCGGCCGGACAAGCCCCTGTTCGCGGCCGCCGCGAAGGCGGGCGCCGAGGTCTGGGGCGACGTCGAACTCGCCTGGCGGCTGCGCGGCCCGGACGCGGCGCCGTGGCTCGCCGTGACCGGCACGAACGGCAAGACGACCACCGTGCGGATGCTCGCCGCGATCCTGGCCGCCGCAGGTCTTCGCACGGCCGCCGTCGGCAACATCGGCGTCTCGCTGCTCGACGCCGTCACCGGCGACGAGACCTACGACGTACTCGCCGTCGAGCTCTCCAGCTACCAGCTGCACTGGGCGCCGAGCCTGCGCGCCCACTCCGCGGCCGTGCTCAACCTCGCACCCGACCACCTCGACTGGCACGGCTCCATGGAGGCCTACGCGGCCGACAAGGGCCGCGTGTACGAGGGCAACCAGGTCGCGTGCGTGTACAACACCGCCGACAAGGCGACCGAGGACCTGGTGCGCGCCGCCGATGTCGAGGAGGGCTGCCGCGCGATCGGCTTCACGCTCTCCACGCCGGGCCCCTCGGAACTCGGCGTCGTGGACGGCCTGCTGGTCGACAGAGCGTTCGTCGACGACCGGCGCGAGAAGGCGCAGGAGCTGGCCGAGGTCACCGACGTCACCCCCGCCGTGCCGCACAACATCGCGAACGCGCTGGCCGCGGCGGCGCTCGCCCGCGCCTACGGCGTCGAGCCGTCCGCGGTCCGCGACGGGCTGCGCGCCTTCCGCCCCGACCCGCACCGCATGGAGCACGTCGCCGAGGTCGGGGGCGTCACGTACATCGACGACTCGAAGGCCACGAACACGCACGCGACGGAGGCGTCCCTCGCCTCCTACGACCCGATCGTCTGGATCGCCGGCGGGCTCGCCAAGGGCGCCACGTTCGGCGAACTCGTCGCCGGCGCGGCCGCTCGGCTGCGCGGCGTCGTGCTGATCGGCGCGGACCGTGCGCTCATCGGGGAAGCCCTCGCGCGACACGCCCCGCAGGTCCCTGTCGTGGACCTCGACCGGACAGACACTGGGGCGATGTCGGCGGCGGTCCACGAGGCGACGCGCCTGGCACAGCCGGGGGACACGGTCCTGATGGCCCCGGCCTGCGCGTCGATGGACATGTTCGCCAACTACAACAAGCGCGGCGAGGCGTTCGCGGAAGCCGTACGCTCGCTCAGCGCGGAGCATGCCTGACCGGCGGGGCCCAGGTGCCCGGCCGGGCGCGCGACTGGAGGGGACACCGACGATGCCGGCCGACGAGACCACCCCGCTGAGCGAAGGGCGGGCCTCGGCGCGGCCGCCCCGCGCCGCCGTCATCACCGCGCTCGGCTGGCTGCGGCCTCGCCGGCCGGCTGAGATCGCCGGACTACCGGGCAGATCGGTAGAACGCACT
>NZ_JAGIQL010000231.1 GCF_017813245.1 Streptomyces montanisoli | reverse complement strand
GCCCGGCGGACCCGACGCGCGGGGACGCCCCCCGCGCCGACGCCCCCCGCACCGACGCCGGCCGCTTCGAGGCCCCCCGCTTCGACGCCGGCCGCTTCGACGCCCCGCCCGCCGACCCGACGCGCGCCGAGCCCCGCCCCACCGACCCGGCACTCTGACGCGGGACGGGCGACGCCGAGCGCCGCACCATCACGCCACACCGGTGGCCGCGACCTCACCCGGGGACGCGGCTCCCCGCATGCCTCTCCAGGAACGAGATCTCCGCCGCGACGGCCCGCTCGTGCGACTCCAGGAACGGCGCGTAGTGACGTCCTGGCAGACGCACCACCTCCGACCGCGGCGCCTTCCGCGCGGCCAGGACGGCGGGCCCCGGGAGCACGCTCTGGTCCTGGTCGCAGACCACGACCAGCAGGGGGCACCGGATCCGGGAGGCGTGGCGGCCCGGCCGGTAGCCGCCGAGCCCCAGGGCGATCCGTGCCGCGACCGTCTGCTCCCAGCCGGTGTGGCGGCCGCTGGGATCGAGGGCCCGGTCGCCGTCCATGGCGTCGGGTGTGGTGAGCGAGGCGACCGCGCCCCGCGGCCCCGCCGTCGGGACGAGCAGCGGCGGGCGCCCGACGAGGCTCCCGAGCGTGTCCCCGATGCCCAGGCCGAACAGCCGCAGCGCCGCGGACGGGGTCATGCAGCGCAACGCGTGCGGGGCGACGGCGCGCCCGTCGACCAGCGGCGTCTGCGCGATCGCGCAGGCCAGCCGCGGGTGGCCGGCCGCGACCCGGAAGACATGGCCGCCGGCGAGCGAGAAGCCCCAGACCGCGATCCGGTCCGGGTCGACGTCCGGCAGTCCGGCCGCGCACTCGATCGCGGCGTGCCAGTCGTCGATCTGCTCGCGGATGCTGACGATCTGGCGCGGTGAGCCCCCGCTCTCCCCGAACCGCCGGTGGTCGAAGGCCAGGACCGCGAAACCGGCGGCGTTGAACCGCGCGGCGAACAGGTCCGAGGCGGGCTCCTTCGTCACCGAGGTCCCACCGGCCATGATCACGCAGCCACCGTTGGTGCCCGGATAGTGCCAGGCGGCACACGAGGTGTCACCGCTGGCGAAGCGCACTTTCTGCCGTTCCGTCTGCCGTTCCGTCTGCCGTTCTCTCTGCCGTTCTCTCTGCCGTTCCCTCTGTCGTTCGCTCTGCCGTTCTTCGAACGCGGGCACGTGAACCTCCCTGGTGGACAGGTCGTTCCGAACTGATCAGGCGGCCGGGTGGTCAGCGGGGGAACCACACGAGCGGGTCGAGAACCATCGGGTGCCTCCTTCCTGCTGGCGCGGAGTGGTCGCCTTCCATCCTTGGGCGCGGCCCGCGAAACGGGCGGCGCACGGCCGCGCGATGGGCGAAACTCGTCTCCATGGCACGCTCATCGGCGGATTCCGTACTGAGCCCCACGGACCAGCGGCTGGTGGCCGCGCTGCAGTGCGACGGCCGGCTCACCGCGGAACGCGCGGCCCAGGTGCTGGGCCTCAGCCCCGCCGTCGTGCGCCGCCGCCTGCACGCGCTCGGCGCCGACGGCACGGTGCGTGTGGTGGTCTCACCGGTCGCGCTGCCGCGAGGCGGCGGCTCGACCGGCGCCCTGTTCCTGCGGATCCGGGTGCTCCGGGGGAAGCTCGACACGATCGTGGCCGCGCTCGCGGCGCGCGACGACATCCCGTTCATCGACGTCACCACGTCGGGCGACGAGATCTTCGCGGTCGCCCGCACAGAACCGGGCTCGCGCGACCCCCTCGTCTTCCGCCAACTGCCCTCCACGCAGGCGGTGACGTCCCTGGAGAGCGCGTCCATCCTGCACGCCTTCCGCTTCACCTCCGAGTGGCGCCACCAGGCGCTGACCGCACCGGAACGCGCGGCGCTGACCCCCGGGGACCCGCCCGCCGAGACGGCCTCCGCCGCTGCTTCCCCTGACCTGTACGGCGTCGACACCGACGCCCTGGAACAGGCCCTCATCGAGGCCCTGGCCCCCGACGCGCGCCTGAGCGCGGCGGCCCTGGCGGCCCGCACCGGCCACCCGGAGTCCACTGTGCGCCGCCGCCTGGCCCGACTGACCGCCCAGGGCCGCCTGATCACCCAGGTCCTGGTGGACCCCCACCGCCTCGGGCTGCCCATCGAGGCCAAGCTCCTGCTGCACGTGACCCCCGACCACCTGGCCGCCGCCGGACAGGCACTGGCCGACCACCCGTCGGTACACGGCGCGTACGCGACGTCGGGCCCGTCGAACCTGCACGCGGCCGCGTACTTCCCCGACCTGGCGGCCCTCTACGGCTTCCTCTCCCACGACCTGGCCGGCCTGGGCATCAGCCACGTCGAGACGGCGATCGTCAGCCGAGTCGTGAAACGCACCCCGGCGCCCGCCGCTCGTAGACTCGTGGCGTGGCATTCATGAGCATCCCGCACTGCTGCTTCCTCTGACCGGGAGGCACTGAGGGCGACGCCTGACGGCATCGCCCTCCTTGGTGTGCCTGCCGCGTGCACCAGGCTCCCGGTGTGACGTCCTGAGCGCGCGTGCAGGCACGGTCCCTTCCCCTCAGCTGTGCCAGGAGTGCCCCGTGCCCGTGTCGCTTCCCCCTGCCCTCGAACGGTCCCTCCGCCTGCTGCGCTGCCCGACGTGCCGCGCACGTGATCTCACTTTCGGCCGCGGTGCGCTGCGCTGTCCGGTCGGCCACTCCTTCGACGTCGCTCGCCACGGCTACGCCGGGCTGCTGACGGGCGCCCGCGCCACCAGCGGCGACGACGCGGCCATGGTCCGTGCCCGTAGCCGTTTCCTGTCCACCGGTGCCTACGCGCCCCTTCGCGAAGCCGCGGCCCGCCTGGCGGCCGGCGCCGCGCCCGGGCAGGCCACGGTCGTCGACGTGGGATGCGGCACGGGCTACTACCTGGCCGGTGTGCTCGACCGGTTGCCCGGCGCCCACGGCCTGGGCCTGGACACATCGGTACGGGCGCTGCGCTCGGCGGCCCGCGCCCACGAACGAGCCGCCGCGGCGTCCTGGGACGTCTTCCGTCCGTTCCCCCTCGCCGACGGGGCGGTCGACGTCGTGCTCGACGTGTTCGCCCCGCGCAACCCGGCCGAGTTCCACCGTGTGCTGCGTCCGACGGGCCGGTTGGTCGTCGTCCGCCCCACCGGGCGGCACCTGGCCGAACTGCACGGCCGCTTGCCCGCGGCCGTCACGGTCGATCCGTGCAAGGAGCAGCGCCTGCACCGGGCGCTCGACCCGTACTTCGACGCCGCGTTCACCGAACACGTCGAGTACGCGGCCCCCCTGACGGGGCCGGAGTCCCTGGACCTGGTGGCGATGACACCGAGCGCACGCCACCTGCGCCACGCGGACCTGGACGCCGACGTCGTCGTGCCCGGGCAGGTCACCGTCTCGGTGCTGGTCACCGCCTACAGGCCGCGGTGACCGCGCGCCGACGTGCCCGCGATCACGCGCCGAGCAGAAGCGCGGCGACCGCCTCCGGGGCTTCGTGCATGGCGTCGTGACCGGTTGGCAGATCGGTCACCTGCCAACCGGGATCGGCCAGCAGCCGGGTGCGCAGTTCGGCGAACGGCGTCCGATCCTCCCAGCCCGAGCAGTAGACGAACTCCCGATGGGGGACCCGGTCAACCGCGCCCGACAGCCGGGCCGTCTGCAGGAACGACGCTAGGGGATGGGGGCGGCGGCGCGGATCGCCGCCGTCCGGCGGCCGGACGGCGTAGCCGGTGGCCGCGGCTCCGGCAGCGAACACCTCGCGGTAGCGCTCGGTCGTCGACGACCAGCAGGACTCGCCGTCGCGCGGTACGTACGCGTCGAGATGCACCAGTCGTGAGACCCGGCCGTCCGCACGATCAGCGGCCGCGGCGATCACCATCCCGCCGTAGCTGTGGCCGACCAGTGTCACGCCGCTGATTCGGGAGCGATCGAGGAGCCGCAACACGTCGTCGGCGTGCGTGTCGAGGTTGGCGGACGCGACCGTCGCACTGTCGTCGTCGGGCCGCAGACCGGTCAGGGTCAGGGCGTGGACGGTATGGCCGGCGCGCTCCAGCAGCGGAACCACCGCCTCGAACGACCAGGAGCCGTGCCAGCCGCCGGGCACGAGGATGAACGTCGCCATGCGTGTCTCTTCCTGGTTCGGAGTTCCGGCCACGGAGGTCAGGAGCCGGCGGCCGGCTCGGGCAGTGGCTGCCAGTCTCGCCTGAGCAGCCCGTAGACCCACGAGTCGGAGACGTCGCCGGCCACGACGCAGTCCTCCCGCAACGTGCCCTCGTGCACGAAGCCGAGCTTCTCCAGCACGCGGGCGGAGCCCGCGTTGCGCGTATCGACCTCGGCCTGGACGCGGTTCAGGTCCAGCGTGTCGAACGCCCAGCGCAGCAGGGCGCGCGCGGCCTCGGTCGCGTAACCCTGGCCCCAGGCCGCGTCGTCGTAGCAGTAGCCGAGGAACGCGCTGCGGAAGCCCGGATTCCAGCGGTTCAGGGTGCACCAGCCGATGAACGCCCCGTCGGAGACACGGTCCACGGCCAGCCGCAGCCCGGTGCCCTCCTGTTCGATTTGCCGGCACGTGGCGAGGAACTTCTCGGCGCGCGAGCGTTCGGTCCACGGGGGTGAGTCCCAGTAACGCAGGATGTGGGCGCTGCTGTGCAGGGTGAAGAGGTCGTTCGCATCCGTGTCTTCGAAAGCACGCAGTCGAAGGCGAGCGGTCTGCAACGAGGGGACGGGCAGCGGCGTGCTCAAGTTTGCTCCCTGGTCGGTGGCGGCCGACCCATCAGACATTCGGCGCGGGGCACTCGCAACGGCTTTTCGCGGCGGACCGGGAGAGCGGGCCGGGAGACCGGTGGCGGCCCGCAGCGGGGTATCGACCGCTGCGGGCACCACCTGCGCGATCGCCGGGTTCACATCGTCAACGGGCAGTCCCCGCCCCCGAATCGGGGCCTTCGCCGACGCGCCGCTCGCCACCTTGATGCCCAGCGGCCCCGCGCCGCGTGGCGCGCCTCGCCGCAGGCGCGGGCCCGGCGGTACTCGTCCGCCTCCAGCCGCAGGTGACCGCAGCGTCCTGCGCGTCCGCCGCACGCGTCGCCGTGGAGCGTCAAAGCGCCACCACGTCCGCGACCACGCACGCGACGTTGTCCGGCGCGCCTCCCTCGTGGGCCAGGGCCGTCAGGGCGTGGACCGCCTCCTGCGGGGTGGGCCGCGTGCCGTCCGGCCGCACCGTGAGCGCGCGCTGGATCTCCGGCTGCGCCATCACCGCGGACAGGCCCTTGGAGCACAGCAGGTAGCGGTCCCCCGCCAGCACGTCCTGGAGGCGCACGTCCGCGCGCAGTCCCTCGTCGCCGCCGGTCAGGGCGCGCACCAGCATGGCCCGCTGCGGGTGGGACGCGGCCTCCGCCGCCTCGAGCTCGCCCGCGTCGACCATCGCCTGCACCACCGTGTGGTCGTGCGTGACGAGGAACAGCTCGCCGTCGCGCAGCAGGTACGCGCGCGTGTCCCCGATGTGCACGAGCGCGAGCTGCGAGCCCGTCCACGCCATCGCCGTCAGCGTCGTGCCCGAGTCCTCGAACCGCTCGACGGCGCGGTTGGCGTCCGCCATCGACCCGGCCAGCACGTTCAGCAGGTCGGCGCCCGCCGCCCCCTGCGGGATGCCCGCGCGCAGCGCGCCGATCGCCGCCTCGCCCGCGGGCGCGCCGTCCTTGCCGAAGCCGTCCGCGACCGCGAACAGCCGGTCGCCCGCGTACACCGCGTCCTGGTTGACCTCCCTGACGAGGCCGCGCTCCGTGCGCGATGCGTACCTGATCCCCAGCGTCGACCGATCCATGACCGCCGTCCCCTTCTCCGGCCGGTCCTTGGGACCGGCCGTCAGATGCTCGACGAGGAAGGCAGCGAGGTCGCGGCGGGCGGCCGTCTCGGCCTCGACCCGCGCCCAGTACGCCTCGATCTCCCGGCCCGCGGCCGGCGGATCGGTCGCGAACAGGTCGCAGACGAGCCGGATGCGGGCCAGCGGCATGCCGATGTGACGCAGCCACGCCACCAGCCTGGCCCGCTCCAACTGCTCGGGCCTGTAGTAGCGGTAGCCGCTGAACGCGTCGACGTGCGCGGGCCTGAGCAGCCCGAGCTCGTCGTAGCGCCGCAGCGCCTTCGCGGACAGCCCGCTGGCGCTCGCGAACGCGCCGATCGTCAGCCGTGCCACCGCACCCGGTTCCGCACCCGGTTCCGTCACGCCCACCCCGTTGCCCTTCCCGTCCCGAGCGGCCGTTTCCGCCCGGCCCGGTCGATGCTGGGGCTTCCCCCGCGGGCAAGGTCAACCATCGGGTCTCAGCGCGCTGCGTGGCGGATCTTGGGCTCACGGTGAGGGGCCCGTCATCGCGAATCGCGCTGAGCGCCCCCGCGTACCGGCTCCTACACCTTGCCCGTGTCCGACGGGCGCTCGTGCGTGTACCACCAGTACCAGGTCACGAGGATGGTGGCGAGGCCGATGACGATGCCGATCCACACCGAGCGGTAGTCGCTGAACCCGCCCAGGCTGCGCAGGAAGCCGACCGTGCCGCCGATGAGGACCCCCCACAGCAGCGCCCGCAACTCGCGGGGCATGAGATGGCCCGTGCGCGCGAGTGTGAAGCAGATCGCGGCGAAGCCGAAGCCCGACGCCAGGGCGAGCCAGAGCTGCCCGAAGGTGGCGGGTCCGCCGTCGCGTGCCAGGTAGGCGGCGTACGCGCCGACGGCGATGCCGAGGATCAGGGCCGTGGTGACGGCCGCCGGGTGCATCTGCTGCGGAACGCCCGGGCGGTGCCTGGTGGTTGCCCGCCGGGGAGACGGTTCTGCGTGAGCCATGCCGGTGCCTCCTTCGCCTGCGCCTCATGCCCCCGTTCACGAGTTCGCGGATCTCCGGCGCACGAGTAACCCTCCAGTCGCCGGTCATAACCCCCTCCCGCACCCCTCCCGGGCTTCCGCGCACGACCGGCGCGGAAACACGCAGGTCAGCGGGGGTGAAGATAAGGTAAATATCCCTTTTGCCCGAATGGGCGCACCATGAGGGCATGAGCCACAACACCGCACAACCTCCCCGCAGCGCCGGCTCCGACATGGGCATGGGCCGCGACCCAGGCACCGGACGCGGACGCGGACGGCACGACCACGACACGGCCGCCGTCTGGGCGGCGGGCGGCACGCTCTTCGCGGGCACGCTGCTCGTCGTCTCCGGGGTCATGGACATACTCCAGGGCATCGTCGCGATCGCCAAGGACAGCGTCTACGCGCAAGTGAACAACTACGTCTACTCGTTCAACATCACGAGCTGGGGCTGGATCCACCTGGCGCTCGGCGTGCTGATGGTCCTCGTCGGGCTCGGCGTCTTCCGCGGCGCCACCTGGGCGAGGATGACCGGCATCGCGCTGGCGGCGCTGAACGTGTTCGCGCAGTTCATGTTCCTGCCGTACGCGCCGGTCTGGGCGATCCTGGCGCTCGGCGTCTCGGTCTTCGTCATCTGGTCGCTGGCCTGGGACCGAGGGGCACGCAGGTCGGCGTGAGCCGGCAGTTCCGCGTGAGCCCGCTGTTCTGCGCCGACCCGCAGGCCTGCGAGAGCCCGCAGGTCGGCGCGACCCCATCGGCCGGCGTCGGCCCGGGGCCGGTCGCGGTGGGGGTGAATGCCGCGGCCCGGTGGGTAGGGATGCGGACGGCGCGCAGGCAGGCCCGGCCCGCCGCCCGCGTCCGTCACCGCCGCCCGCACGCCCCCGAGACGCCCGAGAGGCCGCCGGTTGTCCACGCCCACGCCGCCGCGCCCCGAACCGCCTCGCCCCGACCGGACCCGCGCTCAACCAACCTGCGCTCAATCGCCCCGCGCTCAACCACCCCGCCCCCGACGCCCGTTGGCGCTACGCCTGGCGCACTGGGCCGCCGGTCTTCCGCTGCTCGTCGTGTCCGTCGTGGTGGCGTGCCGCGCGCTGGGGACCGACGCGGTCACGCCCGTCACGCAGTTGCTCGCGCCACTGCCCTGGCTGCTGGTGCCTGTGGGCGCGGCGCTCGCGGCTCCCGTCGCGCTGCAGAGATCGGAAGAGCTCGTCTGTGAACTCCAGTCACCCGACATTGCGT
>NZ_JAGIQL010000230.1 GCF_017813245.1 Streptomyces montanisoli | reverse complement strand
GCGCGGCGCGACGCTGCAAGGGCGCGGCCGGTTCGCGGACGAGCTGCCGCGCACGGTCCCGCGAGCCTGGCGGCCCGCCGACGCGCAGGCCGCGCGCGACGCCATCGACGAGTTCGAGGCGGCCGTGCAGCGCGCCCACCGCGACGCGCCCCCGGAACGTCCGCAGAGACAACGTCCGCAGAGACAGCAGAAACCGCAATCGCAGGGAATGCACAGAGAGGCCAGTGACGATGTGGACAGGTGACGCGGGGCAGAATCCGCCGGAACCCACCGACGTACAAGCCGCGGCCGCGGACTTCACCTGGCTGCTGAACCGGTTCGCCACCGAGACGGCGGGCGTCGTGGACGCCATCGCCGTCTCGTCCGACGGGCTGCTGATCGCCGTGTCACGGCGGGACGCGCCGGCCGACTCGGAGCGGCTCGCCGCGATCGTGTCGGGCATCACGAGCCTGGCCATGGGCGCGTCCGGCAACTACGGACTCGGCGGGCTCAACAAGGTGATCATCGATCTGGAGAGCGGGCACGTACTGGTCTCGGCGATCGGCAACGGCGCCGTGCTCGGGGTCGTCGCCTCCAAGGAGGCGAAGCTCGGCAACATCGCCTACGAGATGACGCTCTTCGCCAACCGCGTCGGCGCGGCCCTCAGCCCGCAGCTGGTGCTGGAACTGAAGAACAATGTGGGCGTTTCACCGACCAGGTGACCGGAAACGGCCGCACTCCGCCGGGCCGGGCGGACCGGGCGCCCCGGGAGGGATCGTGAAGGTGGCTGGTGAGGAACCGGTCGAGGGGGACGGCGCGCTGGACGAGGACGGCGGGGGCCGTGCCTCGGCCGTGCGTCCCTTCCTGCTGACCGCGGGCCGGGTCGCGGGCACGGCGGGTACGAGCAAGGGCCCGCCCATCCCGATCGAGACGCAGGTCGTCGCGACGTCGGGCGGGCTCGCCGCGCTCGACTCCTTCGCGTCCGAGCACCGCGAGATCATCGCGGCCTGCCGTCGCCCGCAGTCGCTCGCGGAGCTCGCCGCACGGCTGCGGCTGCACCTCAACGTGGTCCGTGTACTCGCCGACGACCTGCGCGCCCAGGGGCGCCTGCGGGTCTATGTGCCCCGGGCGAACGCCGCCCAGGACGCCTCTGTTCTTCGAAGGGTGATCGATGGTCTCCGCACCGTCCCCGACTCCAGGGGGTTCCTCCGTGAAGGCTGACCCGTCAGGCACGGTGTCCCCCGGCGCCGCCGGTGCCGCCGGCTCTCCCGGCGCCGCCGACGCGGCCGTCCAGCAGCCGCCGCTGCCCGTGAAGATGGTGATCGCGGGGGGCTTCGGCGTCGGCAAGACGACGACCGTCGCGTCGATCTCCGAGATCGAGCCGCTGACCACGGAGGCCGCGATCACGACGGTCGCCGCGGGCGTCGACGACCTGAGCCACACCCCGGAGAAGACGACCACGACGGTCGCCATGGACTTCGGCTGCATCACCCTCGACCCGACGCTGAAGCTCTACCTGTTCGGCACGCCCGGTCAGGAGCGGTTCGGGTTCATGTGGGACGACGTCGTGGAGGGGGCGCTCGGCGGCCTGGTGATCGTCGACGCGAGACGCCTCGACGACTGCTACGCGGCCGTCGACTACTTCGAGAACCGCGACATCCCGTTCGCCGTCGCGCTCAACGCGTTCGACGGCAAGGTCGAGTACGAGCTGGACGAGGTCCGCTGGGCGCTCGACGTCTCCGACCACGTGCCGGTGACGGTGTTCGACGCGCGCGAGCGCGGCTCCGTGCGCGACACGCTGCTCGTCGTCCTCGAACTGGCCCTGGAACGCGTGGAACGGGCACAGGGCCGCGCCTGAACGCCTGAGCCCGCCGCCGGAACGGCACACAGCGAAACGCGCCGGGCGCCCGCGAGGTCTCCCACCTCGCGAGCGCCCGGCGCGGCGGCGTTCAGCGCCGCCGTGTTCAGCGCTGCCGCACGCCCCGCGACACCGCGAAGCGCGACGCGAGACCGAACAGCCCCAGCGTGGCGAGGGCGAGCGCCGCCACGAGCGTTGCGCCGCCGACCACCTTCTCGTAGTTGCGCTGGTAGAGCCCGTCGATGATGTACCGGCCCACGCCGCCGAAGCTCACGTACGCGGCGATGGTCGCGGTCGACACCACCTGGATCGCCGCCGACCTCAGACCGCTGAGGATCAGCGGGAGCGCGACCGGCAGTTCGACCTGGAAGAGGATCTTCATCGAGTGCATGCCCATGCCGCGCGCGGCGTCCACCGGCGGCGGGTCGACGGTGCGCACCGCCTCGTACGTGGTGACGAGGATCGGCGGGATGGCCAGCACCACCAGCGGGATCAGCACCGGCAGCTTGCTCAGCCCCATCAGCACGAACAGCAGCACCAGCAGGCCGAAGCTGGGCAGCGCGCGTGCGGCCGTCGCCAGCAGGGCGAGCGCGTTGCCGCCGCGCCCGTAGTGCCCGGTGAGCAGGCCGATGGGCAGGCCGACGGCCGCGGCGATGCCGAGCGCGATGAGCGAGAACTCGACGTGCTCGACGAGGCGGGTGGGGATGCCGTCGTAGCCGTGCCAGTGCGCGCCGTCGGAGAAGAACGCGGTGATGAAGTGGATGACGGTCACAGCGTGCTCCCCGCGGTGGGCCTGACGTCGGTCGTGCCGCCGTCGAGCGGCTCACCCGTGGCGGGGCCTTTGCCCGCGCCGCGGTCCGCGCCGGCGTCGCCGTTCGCGCGGTCGCGGCCGCGCAGCGCGCGCCTGCCGCTCTTGGGCAGCCACGGCGTCAGCGCCACGCGCACCAGGACGAGCGCGGTGTCGGCGAGGATCGCGAGTACGGCCGTGGTGACCACGGAGCTGACCGCGTAGATCGGCCGGTGGAAGGTCATCGCGTCCTGCAGGAGGTTGCCGAGCGCGCCCTGGTTGCCGATGAGCGCGCCGACGCTGACCAGGCTGATGCTGGAGACCGTCGCGACGCGCAGGCCGGCGAAGATGGCGGGCACCGCGATCGGCAGCTCGACCTGGAGGTAGCGGCGCACGGGCCCGATGCCCATCGCCACGGCCGCCGCGTGCGTCTCGGGGGACACGGACCGCACCCCGTCCACGATCGCGGGCACGAGCACGACGAGGCTGTAGAGGCTGAGGGGGATGACGACCGTGGTCTTGGTCTGCCCGGTGTAGTCGATGAGGACGACGAAGAACGCGAGCGACGGAATCGCGTAGAGCACGGTGGTGGCCCACAGGACGGGCGGGTAGAGCCACTTGAAGCGTACGCACAGCTGCGCGATGGGCAGCGAGAGCAGGAGGCCGATGGCGACGGGCAGCAGCGCTTCCTGCAGGTGGAGGCCGATGAGCCCCAGGTAGGAGTGCTGGAGGTCGCTCGGCATGTTGAAGAAGCCGTTGTTCATCGAGCGGCTCCCACGTCCACGGGCGCCGTGCCGCGCTGGCTGTGGGCCGCGCGTATCGCGGCGGCTATCTGCTCCTGCGAGACGACGCCGACGGCGCGGCCCTCGCCGTCCACGGCGACGGCCCAGCCGGTCGGCGAGAGGACCGCGCAGTCGAGCGCGACGCGCAGCGAGTCCTCGCCGTGCCGGAACGCCTGCCCGTGCGGCAGCAGCTGTGCCGGGCCGCCCTTGGGCCCCGCGGCCGCGGCGCCGGACTCGCGCAGCCGCGCCGCGTCGGCCCAGCCGAGCGGCCGGCCGTCGACCCCGACGACGAGGAGGTGCCCCAGCCCCTCGGTGGCGCGGGAGGAGACCTGCTGCGCGGTGGCGTCGGAGGCGACGATGCCGCCCGGGTCGACGGTGAGCGCGTCCGTGCCGAAGAAGGACAGGCCGCGTATGCCGCGGTCGGCGCCGAGGAAGTCCTCGACGGCCGCGTCGGCGGGCGTGGACAGCAGCTGGTCCGGCGGCGCGTACTGGGCCAGCCTGCCGCCCGTGCGCAGCACAGCGATCATGTCGCCGACGCGTATCGCCTCGTCTATGTCGTGCGTGACGAAGACGATGGTCTTGCCGAGCTCCTCCTGGATGCGCAGCAACTCCTCCTGGAGGCCGCGCCGCACCACGGGGTCGACGGCGGAGAACGGCTCGTCCATGAGCAGCACCGGCGGGTCGGCGGCGAGGGCGCGTGCGACGCCGACGCGCTGCTGCTGGCCGCCGGAGAGCTGGTACGGGTAGCGCTTGGCCATGGACGTGTCGAGGCCGACGCGCTCCATCAGCTCCATGGAGCGCTCCCGCGCCTTGGCCTTGGACCAGCCGAGCATGCGCGGCACGGTGCCGATGTTGTCGGCGATCGTGCGGTGCTGGAAGAGGCCCGCGTTCTGGATCACGTAACCCATGGACCTGCGGAGCGCGTTGACGGGCTTGTGCTGGATGTCCTCGCCGTCGATGAGGATCCTGCCGCCGGTGAGCTCGATCATGCGGTTGATCATGCGGAGCGTCGTGGTCTTGCCGCAGCCGGACGGGCCGACGAGAACGGTGATGGACCGGTCGGGGACCTCCAGGGAGAGACCGTCGACGGCGACGGTGCCGTCGGGATACCTCTTGCTGACAGCTTCGATGGATATCAAGGCACCAATCACCCTTCGGTCCGGGCACCGGGCTGGGAAACGATCGATGAGCGACGATCGCAGGTGCGCAAGTGTAGACACCGCGGGTGAGCGGGCGGCGGGCGCCGCCGCGCGGCGGCGCTTGCGGGCGCGGCGGGAATAGGGGACGGGGTGCTTCCGTTGTCCCGGGTAGTTCAACGTTCAACCAATGCGGCGGCCGGTCCGGCCGGCCACGGAGCGCGGAAGGGATGAGTGCGCGATGGAGTTCGGGATCTTCACCGTCGGTGACGTGACCGCCGACCCGACCACCGGACGTACGCCGAGCGAGCACGAGCGGATCGAGGCGATGGTCGCCATCGCGCGCAAGGCGGAGGAGGTCGGCCTCGACGTCTTCGCCACAGGCGAGCACCACAACCCGCCGTTCGTCCCCTCGTCGCCCACGACCATGCTGGGCTACATCGCGGCGCGGACCGAGCGGCTCGTCCTGTCCACGTCCACGACGCTGATCACGACGAACGACCCGGTGAAGATCGCCGAGGACTTCGCCATGCTCCAGCACCTGGCGGGCGGCCGCGTCGACCTCATGATGGGCCGCGGCAACACGGGCCCCGTCTACCCCTGGTTCGGCAAGGACATCCGGGAGGGCATCCCCCTCGCCGTGGAGAACTACGCGCTCCTCCACAGGCTGTGGAGACAGGACGTGGTCGACTGGACGGGCAAGTTCCGCACCCCGCTCCAGGGCTTCACCTCGACGCCGCGCCCGCTCGACGGCGTGCCCCCGTTCGTCTGGCACGGCTCCATCAGGTCCCCGGAGATCGCGGAGCAGGCCGCCTACTACGGCGACGGCTTCTTCGCCAACAACATCTTCTGGCCCAAGGGCCACTTCCAGAAGCTGATCGAGCTGTACAGGCGGCGGTACGCGCACTACGGGCACGGCACGCCCGAGCAGGCGATCGTCGGGCTCGGCGGGCAGGTGTTCATGCGGGCGAGGTCGCAGGACGCGGTGCGCGAGTTCCGCCCGTACTTCGACAACGCGCCCGTCTACGGGCACGGCCCGTCGCTGGAGGAGTTCACCGAGCAGACGCCGCTGACCGTCGGCAGCCCGCAGGAGGTCATCGAGAAGACGCTGTCCTTCCGCGAGACGTTCGGCCACTACCAGCGCCAGCTCTTCCTGATGGACCACGCGGGGCTACCGCTCAAGACCGTCCTGGAACAGCTCGACCTGCTGGGCGAGGAGGTCGTCCCGGTGCTGCGCAAGGAGTTCGCCTCCGGCCGCCCGGCGGACGTCCCGGACGGGCCGCCCGCCCACCCGGCCGTCGAAAGGACAAGGACATGAACACGGACGCGGACACGGACACGGACACGAGGGATGTGAACCGCACGAGGCTGGTCGCCGTTACGGCGGGCGTCGGCAAGCCCTCGTCGACGAGGCTGCTCACGGACCGCCTGGTGGCGGGCGTGAGCGAACACCTGGACGCGGACGTACGCGTCGTCGAACTGCGCGACCTGGCCATGGACATCGCGGGCAACGTCGTCTCCGGGTGGCCGTCGCAGGCGCTGCGGGAGGCCCTGGAGGCGGTGTCGGACGCGGACGGGCTGATCGTCGCCACGCCCGTGTTCGCCGGGTCCTACAGCGGGCTGTTCAAGTCCTTCTTCGACCTGGTCGAGCCGGACGCGCTGACCGGCACGCCCGTGCTGCTCGCCGCGACGGGTGGCACCGCGCGCCACTCCCTGGTCGTCGAGCACGCGCTGCGGCCGCTGTTCTCGTACCTGCACGCGCTGACGCTGCCGACGGCGGTCTTCGCGGCGACCGACGACTGGGGCGCCGGCGCGGACACCCACGCGGGCGGCCTGCCGGGGCGCGTGGCGCGGGCGTCGCGCGAGTTCGCGCAGCTGCTGGGCCGCACGAGGGGTACGACGGGCACGGTGGGCGTGGCGCCCGCCGCGACCGTTCCGGCGGCGACCGTTCCGCCGGCGCGCGCGGAGGGCGGCGAGGCGGCGGACGGCGAGGCGGCGGACGAGGTCGTCCCGTTCGCCCGGCTGCTCGCCGACCTCGCCTGACGTTCCCGGCCGGTGCTCAGGCGCCCCCGGGGCTCACCCGGGGGCTCACCCCGGGACTCACGCGCCCTCGGGGGCCTCGGGCACCTCCCCGAGCAGCTGCCGTAGCAGCCCCTCGTCCCGGTCCGACAGGTCCGCGACGAACCGGGTGAGCACTGCCTCGTGGTCCGAGTCGGCCTCCAGTTCCTGCCGCATCCTGCGGGCGGTCAGCCCGTGCCCGTCCGCGACCGGTGCGTACGCGTACGCACGGCTGCGCTTGCCGCGGGTCAGCAGCCCCTTGTCGAACATCCGGGAGAGCACCGTCACCACGGTGGTGTAGGCGAGCCCCTCGCCGAGGCGGCGGCCCACCTCGCCGGGGGTCAGCGCACGCGGCGACGACTGCAGCACGGCGAGCACCTCGGCCTCCAGCGCCCCGCCAGGACGGCGTTCCCGTTCCCCGGGGGCAGGTCCGGCGTTCAAGAGTTGGCCCGCCTCCCGGCATCGTCTAAAGTCCCAGGGAACTTCTACCATCGTGTAGAAGTTGATTGATCGCCGAGTCTGCCACATCCGCACGCCGTGCCGCGTCCGGCGCACTTCCGCGCCCTCACGCCCGGCGAGTGACGGGCCGGACCCGTACGCTCTTTCCGCCCTTGGGAGACTGGCCCGATGACCCTCCATTCCACCGTCCAGCTCGCCTTCGACGGCTCGTCCATCGACGGCTCGCTGTTCACGTCGGTCACCGGCATCGCGAAGTCGACCCGGTGGCTGAACGGCCCGCTCGACTGGTGGACCAACGCGGGACTCGGCGTCTTCGCGGTGCTCATGGTCATCGGCTTCTGGAACGCGCGCCGGCGCGACACGCTCTCCCTGACGCGCGCCCTGGCCGCCCCGGTGGCGGTGGTGGTCGCGTTCGCGGTCGCGGAGGTCATCAAGAAGGCCGTCGCCGAGGTGCGGCCGTGCTACTCGGTGCCGCACGCGTACTTCGTCGACCCGTGCCCCGTACGCAGCGACTACGCGTTCCCCAGCGGCCACACCACCACGGCGTTCGCCACGGTGGCCGCGCTGTGGCTGCTCGACCGGCGCCTCGCGGTGGTCACCGCGGCCTTCGCCGTCTTCGAGAGCTTCACCCGCGTCTACCTCGGCGACCACTACCCGCACGACGTGGTCGGCGCCGCCGTGATCGCCGTGCCGGTCGCGTACCTGACCAGCAGGATCCTCAGCCGCCTCGCCACGCCCCTTGTGGGCCGCCTGCGCGGCGGGCTACTCCAACCGGTGCTGACGGCGGCCCCGGGTGGCGCCCACGCGGCGGGCCGCACCCGCCCGGGGGGGCCCGGGGCGCGGGGGGGCCCCCCCGCGGGGGGGGCCCCCCGGGGGTCGGGGGGGGCGGGCGCGGGGGCCCGGGCGGCGGGGATGCCGGGGGGGCGGCTCCCCGCGGAGAGAGGGGGGGGGGGGGGGGGGGGGGGGGGGGGGGGGGGGGGGGGGGGGGGGGGGGGGGGGGGGGGGGGGGGGGGGGGGGGGGGGGGGGGGGGGGGGGGGGGGGGGGGGGGGGGGGGGGGGGG
>NZ_JAGIQL010000023.1 GCF_017813245.1 Streptomyces montanisoli | reverse complement strand
ACGAAGACAGAAAGTTGAGACGTGACCTCTTCCGATCTCACCGCCCGCCGTCGGCGCGGGCGGCGACCGCGCCGCCGCCGGGCGGTGCGGGCTGCGTCATCGCGCGCTCCCCAGGGCCCCGTCCTGGCGGCCTGCGGCCAGTCCTCCCAGCACGGCGAGGTCGTGCTCGGCGTGGTGCTGGCGCACGTACACCGTCAGGTCGGCGACGGTCCGCGCGTGCCGCGCGTCGTGGCAGAGCGGCCCGGCTCCCGTGGCGCGCCCGGTGTGCGCGAGCACCTCCGTGCAGACGTGCTCGACCAGGGCGCGTACGCGCAGGGTGCGCGTGCGCGCGCCGCCCAGTGCGTCGGGCGGGTCGGCGTCCACGTCGCCGGCCGCCCGGATGAGCACCGTCTCGGCGGACGAGAGCAGCGTGTCCACGGCGCCCAGGTGCGCGGCCGTGACGGTGTCGCCCGGACGCTTGCCGGCCGCGGCGTACAGGGGCGCGGCGGCTGCGCGCGCGCCACCGAGCCAGCAGGCGGCCACGCCGAGACCGCCGTGCTCGAACCCGGGCCTGTCCAGATACGCGTCCACTCCGCCGACGGGGACGGCTTCCACGCCGGTGAAGGCCACGCCCGGCGTGTCGCTGCCGGCCATGCCGACGGCCTGCCAGGTGCCGGGCACCGGCCGTACGCCGTCCTGGCCGAGCCGCACGGCGAACAGCACGCGCCCGTCGGCCGTGTCCGCCGTCACCAGCGCATGGGTGCAGCTGTGCGCACCCGAGCAGTACGGCTTCACCCCGTCGAGCAGCCACACGCCGCCGGACTCGCGCGCGGTCAGGCCTGGTCCAGGCGGCTGCGCGGCCCACACGCCCCACCGCTCGCCCGGAGCGGTCCGATCGCCCGCGATCTCGTCCAGGATGGCCACGGCGTCCAGGTGGCCCTCCACGAGACGGGCCACGCACAGGTCCTCGCGTCCCAGCTCGTACAGCACGCGGAAACGGTCCGCCGTACGGCCGGAGCCCGGCAGCGGCACCTCGGCGATCGGCCGGCCGCCGAGACCGGGGGCGGCCGCCGCGTCCACGGCGCGCGTCAGGGCGGTGAAGCGGTCCGCGACGGCGGCCCGTACCGCCTGCGGGGACCCGGCAGCCTCGACGTCGTCGTCCTGCTCGGGGGCGGTGCTCGCCGAACTCGCCGCGTCGCCGCTCACGTGGCCTCCTGCGAAGTAAAAAGGGGAAAGGGGGGATGAACAGGGTGGCGCTCCGACTTCCCACCGAACGATCGCGCAAACGCCCTGGCGCGCGAACGAACGCCCCGGCGTGCGAACAGGGGGCGGCGGGGGTACGCGCTACGGGGAGCACAGCTCAGGCCTGCTCAGCGGTCACAGCCGTATCGGGCTCCGGCGAGAACGGACGAGGAAAGAGGTTCCACCATGCCGCGCGCCGCACTGTTCGACGTCGACGG
The DNA here is from genome assembly GCF_017813245.1 of Streptomyces montanisoli. Taxonomy (GTDB): domain Bacteria; phylum Actinomycetota; class Actinomycetes; order Streptomycetales; family Streptomycetaceae; genus Streptomyces; species Streptomyces montanisoli. The sequence goes on along the minus strand of NZ_JAGIQL010000023.1, from coordinate 57,670 downwards.
GACCCTGGTCGACACCAATCACCTGCACGTCGTGACCTGGTGGGAGGCGCTGCGGCAGGCGGGCCGCCACGTGCCGATGGCTGACATCCACCGCGCCATCGGGCTCGGCTCGGAAGATCTGCTCGCCCACCTGCTCGGCGACGACCGGGACAGCGACCGCGACCCCGCCATCAGCGCGGCGCACAAGACGCTGTACGCGACGTACTTCGACCGGCTGCGTGCCTTCGAGGGCGCGGCCGACCTGCTCAGGGCGCTGGCCGCCCAGCAGTGGCGTGTCGTCCTCGCGACGTCGGCGGGCGGCGCGGAACTCGCGGCGATGCGCCGGGCCATCGGCGCCGACGACGCCTTGATGGCCGAGGCACGCGCCGACGAGGTGGACGCAGGCAAGCCCGCGCCCGACCCGGTGGAGGAGGCGCTGAGGCGTGCCGGGGTGGGCGCGGGGGACGCCGTCTTCGTCGGGGACTCCGTGTGGGACATGGAGGCCGGGACGAAGGCCGGCGTGCGTGCCGTCGGGGTCCTGTCCGGCGGCGTGCCCCGCACCGCGCTCGAGGCGGCCGGGGCGGACGCCGTGTACACGAGCGTCGAGGAGCTGCTCGCGGAGCTCGACGCGAGCCCGTTCGGTGACGTGTGACCGAGGGGACGCCGGCCGGGCCCCGCTCGGGGGCCCGGCCGGCGTCCACCCGTCAGTGGTGGCCGTGTGCGGAGTCGGACGCTCCGCCGAACAGGCGGGCGACGAGACGGAAGGGCAGCGTCACCACGGTGGCCACGGCGCCACCAATCGCCCGGAAGATGTCCGCGATTGCCTTGAACACTGTCTGCCTCCTTGATAGCGGCACGGCTGGTGCGAGGGGTTGTCGTCGGCCGTGTTTCCCAAGAAGGCCCGAGTACCCCTGATCACCGTCCGTATCCGGGCTCAGCCGCTGGGGGCATGGCTGAGGTCGACCACGCAGAAGCGGTTCCCGTCGGGGTCGGCGAGCACCACGAAGTCGGGATTCCGCGGGTACAGGTCCCAGGCGACGCGCTCGGCGCCCAGCGAGACGAGGCGTTCGACCTGGCGCTCCTGCTCGGCCGCGGTCTCCACGAAAAGGTCGAGGTGGATGCGGGGGTGCGGCTCGACGGGCGACGTGCTGCGCATCAGCCCAAGCGCGCGGCCCGATCCGTCGGCGTGGTGCAGCGTTCTCCAGGATTCGCTCTCCCATTCGGCCGAGGCGACCAGGTCGAGCGCGGAGGTCCAGAACTCCACTGCCCGGCGCACGTCCGACACACCGATCACGGGGATGCCAAGTGTGAGCATCGTGCAAGTGTAGGAGCGGGGGCACCATGGGACGCATGGGGAAAACCGCGGTCATCGTCATCGACATGATCAACACGTACGACCACCCCGACGCGGACCGGCTGCTGCCCTCGGCGCGCGAGGCCGTCCCGGCGGCTGTCCGGCTCGTCGAGCGCGCCAAGGCCCTGGATGTGCCCGTCATCTACGTCAACGACAACTTCGGCGAGTGGCGTTCGCACCACGGCGAGATCCTCGACAAGGCACTCTCCGGCGCGCACGCCGACCTGGTCGAGCCCCTGCGCCCCGACGAGCGCTCGCTGTTCGTCGTCAAGGCACGCCACTCGATCTTCTTCGAGACTCCGCTCGCCTACCTGCTGAGCCAGCTCGGCGTGGACCGCGTCGTGCTGTGCGGCCAGGTCACCGAGCAGTGCGTGCTGTACTCCGCGCTCGACGCCCACACCCGCCACCTGGAGGTAGCCGTGCCGCGGGACGCCGTCGCGCACATCTACCAGGACCTGGCGGACGCGGCGCTGCGGATGATGGAGCGGAACATGGCGGCCGAGATCACCACGGCCGGCGCCGTGTCGCTGGACGGCTGACGCGGGGCTCGAGCGCCGGGCGGGTGAACGGGAGCCATGCGGGGCGCCGTGCGGGGTACCCGGAGCGAGCGCCCGCCACAGACGGCCCGGAAGGGAAGGACACCGATGCCGAAGGACGACAAGTTCTACGACCGAGACCGCCCCGACGACGCGTCGCTGCCGGAGGACCGGCCGCGCGGAGGACGTGCACGGCCCGCCAAGGGCGGCAAGTCCTGGGGCGTGATCGGCGTCCTCGTGGTGATCTTCATCCTCGTCCTCGTGGGCATCGCGCTCTTCCCGTGACGGTGTACTCGTTAGGACGCAGAACGGTTTGGGATCGCGCGGCGGCGGCAACACCGTTGGTCATGCGCGTGCCGGCGACGAAACACATGAAATCCGCGGCGACCCCGACAGGCCCCGGTCGGGGGAGCCTGCTTCATGGCGCCCTCGCCGCCTCCGTGAAGGCGTTCGACGCCCTCGGGGAGTGGGGCCGCATCGACCCCCTGATCAAGCCCGTGCAGAGCGCCGTTCGCGCACTGCCGCTCGGCCGCGCCCGCGACGCGCTGCACGGCCTGGACGTCGGGCATCCGCTGCACCCCTTCCTGGTGCAGGTGCCGATCGGCGCGTGGATGTCGGCGGCCGTGCTGGACGCCGTGCCGGGCAGCGCCCGCCAGAGCCGCGCGCTGATCGGCGTCGGGCTGCTCGCCGCCGGACCCGCCGCACTGGCCGGCTGGGTCGACTGGGCCGAGCAGCACGAGCAGCAGATGCGCACCGGCCTCGTGCACGCCACAGGCAACGTGGTCGCGGTGTGGCTGTACGCGTCGTCCTGGGTGGCGCGGGGCCGCGGGAGGACGGGACGGGGCAGGGCGCTCGCCTACGCGGGCCTCGCCGTCGTCGGCGCCTCCGGCGCGCTCGGCGGGCACCTCGCGTACCGCCAGGGGGCCGGCGCCAACAAGGCGGAGCCCGTACCGCATCTGCTGGAACCCGGCTGGCAGCCGCTCGGCGCGCTTGGCGACCTGCCAGTCGGCGAACCCGTACGGCGGCAACTCGGTGAGGTGCCGCTGCTGGTGTTCCGGCACGCGGACGGCCGCGTCGACGTCCTGGCCGACCGCTGCAGCCACCAGTCGGGACCCCTCTCGGACGGCACCGTGCGCGACGGATGCGTCGAGTGCCCCTGGCACGGCAGCGTCTTCCGCCTCGCCGACGGCGAACCCGTGAGCGGGCCCGCCACCGCCCCTCAGCCGCGGTTCGAGACGAGGACGGGCGCGGACGGAACGCTGGAGGTCTGCCTGCCCGGCGCCGGCTGACCCCGGCCCGTCGGCGCGCCTGCATGTTCGGCGCCCGGTGGGGAACCCGGGGTCCCTGACGCGCGCGGGATCACCGCGGACGTCGTCGCGCGGTGAGGAAGGGAGACCACGGGTGACCGCATACGGATACTTCCTGTCGTCGGAGGAGTTCGCGCCGCACGAACTCCTCGAACAGGCACGCATGGCGGAACAGGCGGGCTTCGAGGCGCTCGCCATCTCCGACCACTTCCACCCCTGGAACCACGAGCAGGGGCAGAGTTCCTTCGTGTGGTCGATGATCGGCGCACTGTCGCAGGTCACGTCGCTGCCCATCACGACACTCGTCACGTGCCCCACCGTGCGCATGCACCCGGTGATCAACGCCCAGGCCGCCGCCACGGCGTCCGTACTCACCGGCGGGCGGTTCCGGTTCGGCCTGGGAACGGGCGAGGCGCTCAACGAGCACATCCTCGGCGACCCGTGGCCGGAGGCGACCGAGCGCATGAAGATGCTCGAAGAGGCGATCCAGGTCATGCGCAACCTGTTCTCCAGCGAGCAGACCACACACCGCGGCGACCACTACACCGTGCAGAACGCCCGCCTGTACACACTCCCCGACGAGCCGCCGCCCCTGTACGTTTCCGGCTTCGGCCCGCAGGCCGCGGCCCTCGCGGGACGCATTGGGGACGGGCTCGTGACGATGTCGGCCGATCCCACGCTCGTCGAGCAGTTCCGCAGGGCGGGCGGCGGGACCAAGCCGGTGATCGGCGGGCTCAAGGTCTGCTGGGACACCGACCGCGACCGCGCCGTCAAGACGGTGCACCGCATCTGGCCCAACGAGCAACTGCCTGGTGAGATAACGCAGTTGCTGCCGACGCCCGAGCATTTCCAGCAGGCGTCCACACTGGTCACCGAGCAGATGGTCAGCGAGGCCGTCGTCTGCGGCGATTCCGTCGACGAGCACGCGTCGTCCGTCGGGGCGTACGCCGACGCCGGGTTCGACGAGGTCTACGTCAACCAGATCGGCCCCGACCAGACGCAGTTCTTCGACTTCTACCGCACCGAGGTGCTGCCCCGCCTGCGCGGGAAGACGCGCTGACCCACGGCGCGCTGACCTCAACCTGACAACCCACGGAGGCACCATGAGGGCCCTCACCTGGCACGGCAAGCGCGACGTCCGCGTCGACACGGTCCCGGACCCGAAACTCGTCAAGGCGACCGACGTCATCGTGCGGATCACCTCCTCCGGCATCTGCGGTTCCGACCTGCACCTCTACGAAGTGCTCGGCCCCTACCTCGATCCCGGCGACATCCTCGGCCACGAGCCGATGGGTGTGGTCGAGGAGGTGGGCAACGACATCACGACGCTGTCGGCCGGCGACCGGGTCGTCGTCCCGTTCAACGTGTCCTGCGGAACGTGCTGGATGTGCGGTCAGGGACTGCACTCCCAGTGCGAGACGACGCAGGTACGGGAGTACGGCACGGGGGCCGCGCTGTTCGGGTACTCCAAGCTCTACGGCCAGGTGCCGGGCGGGCAGGCCGAGTACCTGAGGGTGCCGTTCGGCGACACGCTCCCCGTCAAGGTGCCGCACGGCCCGTCGGACGACCGGTTCGTCTACCTCTCCGACGTGCTGCCCACCGCGTGGCAGGCCGTCGAGTACGCGGCGATCCCGCCCGGCGGCAGCGTCACCGTCCTGGGGCTCGGGCCGATCGGCGACATGGCGGCACGGATCGCCCTGCACCGGGGCGCCGAGCAGGTCATCGGCGTGGACCTCGTACCCGAGCGGCTGGCGCGGGCACGCGCGCGTGGAGTGCACACGCTCGACATGCAGGAGTTCGGCGAGGGGCTCGGCGACGAGGTGCGGCGGCTCACCGGCGGCCGGGGCACCGACGCGGTCATCGACGCCGTCGGCATGGAGGCGCACGGCAACGGCATGGCGAAGAACGCGCAGCGGCTCGTCGGCTTCCTGCCCGAGTCGGTCGGCCAGAAGATGATGGAGAAGGCGGGCATGGACAGCCTGGCCGCGTTCATCACCGCCATCGACGTGGTGCGCAGGGGCGGGACCGTGTCCCTGTCCGGAGTCTACGGCGGCAGCGTCGACCCCGTGCCGATGCTGAAACTGTTCGACAAGCAGATCCAGCTGCGCATGGGCCAGGCCAACGTGCGCCGCTGGGTCGACGACATCCTTCCGCTGCTCGTCGACGACGACCCGCTCGGCGTCGACTCCTTCGCCACCCACCGGCTCCCCCTCGAGGACGGGCCGCAGGCGTACGCCACCTTCCAGGCGAAGAAGGACGGCATGGTGAAGACGCTGCTCAAGCCCTGAACCGGCCCCAAGGCCCGAATCGGCCCGGCCCGGCCCGAGCACGGCCGATGGCTGACTCGGCGCGTGCCGGGTACCCGGGCAGTGCCAAGGAAAGCGGATACGGAGGTCAGATCCGATGCCAGCGGGATCGAACAGCAAGCGTGAGCGGCAGTACGAGCACATCAAGGAGGGCGCCGAGAAGCGTGGCACCTCCGAGGGGCGTGCGAAGGAGATCGCCTCCCGCACGGTCAACAAGGAGCGCGCCCGTTCGGGTGAGGCCAAGTCGGCGAGCAAGACGTCCACGCGCGACCCCAAGTCCGCCTCGCAGCGCGGAGGCGAGCGCTCGCACAGCGGCCCGGGCGGCCCCACCAAGGACCAGCTCTACGAAGAGGCCAAGAAGAAGAACGTCGAGGGCCGCTCGTCGATGAACAAGCAGGAACTGCGCAAGGCACTCGGGCGCTGAACGGGTGACGCGGGCGACGCGGGTGACGCGGTGACGCGGTCGCTCAGCCGGGGCCGACCGGGGGAGTGCCGTGGGGCGTCCAGGTCACCGTGCGCCAGTCGGGCGCGAGCACGAGCCGGGTGAGCGGGTACGTGGGCCCGAGCCCGGGATCGCCGTCCCGCCGGCCGATGCCGAGGCCCGCGCGTTCGAGGGCCTCGACCCTGCGCTCCAGCGCCTCCTGGCTGGACGCGCGCAGGGCGGTGCGGCGGATGCCGCAGGTGCGATCTCGTGCGAGGGTGCCACGGCCGGTGATCCTTCGTTCGAGGGGACGGCTGCTGGGTGGGTGGCGCCGACCCCAGGTGCCGTCCACAAAATCGTCAACAATCTGGGTCGCAACTCTTGTGCCGCTCGTCGGCGCGCGTCTACGGTCCGGCAGAGCGCCGAGCCCACCGACAGCGAAGGACGCCATGCCGACGACGACACAGCACGACACTCCGGAGGAGAACAGAGGCGCGGTCCGCACGGGGACGGTCGTGGCCGCGCTCGTCGCGGTCTGCCTCGCACAGATCGGCCTGGCCATGCCCGCGACGCTCAACGGCGTGTTCCAGGAGGAGTTCCACCCGGTCGGCTCGCAACTGACGTGGATATCCGACTGTTCGCTGCTGCCCATCACCGTCCTTGAACTCACCTTCGGCGTCCTGGGCGATCTGTTCGGCCGCAAACGACTCCTCATGGTCGGTGCCCTGCTGCTGGCGATCGGCGAGGCCGTCTCCGCGTCCGCCGACGGCGTCCACGTGATGTGGGCCGGGCAGATCGTCGCGGGTCTCGGCTGCGCGGCGCTCTTCCCCACGTCACTGGCGATGCTCATGTCCGGTTCGCCGGCGCCGGGCAGGCGCGCCCGCATGATCGCGCTGTGGGCCGCCATCCTGTCCACGGGCAACTTCCTGGCGCCCCTGCTCGGCGGCCTCACGGCCACCTACGCCACCTGGCGCTGGGCGTTCATCGTGGTGGTCATCCTCGCGATCGTGGGCACGGCGCTGAGCTGGTTCGGGGCGCAGGAGTCCACATCGCCCGAAGGCCGTTCGCTCGACCCGGCCGGCCAGACGACCATCGGCATCGGCCTGTGCGCCCTGCTGTTCGGCGTCATCCAGGGCGCGTCGGACGGCTGGGAGAGCCCGCTCGTGGTGACGGCTTTCATCGTGGCGGCCCTGTCCATCGCGCTGTTCATCGTCGTGGAACTGCGGGTGCGCAACCCGCTGCTGCGCCTCGGCCTCTTCCGCAACCGGGCGTTCGCGGTCGCGTCCGCCGTCACCGTCATCGGCATGTTCGCCTTCCTCGGCACGGCGTTCACCACCAGCCTGCGCATGGGCCCGGTCCAGCACCAGAGTTCACTTCGCATAGCCGTCGCGTTCCTGCTGCTCAGCGGCTTGACCATCTTCCTCATGCCGCTGACCGCACGCCTCATGGCGGCGCTCGAACCGCGCTGGGTGCTGGGCGCCGGGTTCGTGCTGATGGCGGTGGGCGACTTCCTCGCGGGCCGGCTGCCGGTCACCGACTCCACGCTGCCCTCCCTCATCGTGCCGCTCGGCCTCGTGGGCGTCGGCTTCAGCCTGGTCGTCTCGTCGGTGACGGAGACAGTGGTCGGAACGGTGCCGCACCACCTGTCGGGTATGGCAAGCGCCACCACCAGCATGCTGCGCGACTTCGGCTTCACGCTCGGTCCCGCGGTCATCGGCGCAGTCGCCGCGGCCCGCTCGTCCGCCGCGTTCACCAGCGCACTCGCCGGCTCCTCACTTCCGCCCGACGTCAAGGCCGCCGCGGGCACGCTCGCCGCGCAGACGGGCAGCCCGCTGCCCGTGGAGGACCAGCCCGCCACGAGCACGGTCGGCAAGGCCTCCGACCTGGCCATGCACGCGCTCGGCCACGGCTACGCGATCGGCTACGTGGTCTGCGGCGCCGCGGCACTGGCCTGCTGCCTGTTCACGGTGGTCGCCCTGCGCCGTGCGTCCGCCGAGGCCCCCGCGAAGGCGGCGGCCCAGCCGGCCACGTCGTGACGGCGTTTGCTACGCGCCGTCCGGACGGCCGGCGCCCGCGTCCGGCAGCCTCCGGCCGAGGCGCGCATAGGTGACGGCTGCATGCACCGGGAGGGCGACCGGCACGACGAGCAGAAGGCTCCACGCGACGGCGCCGACGGCAGCCAGGAGGCAGCACGCCAAAACGGCCAGGAGAGTGGGCACGGTTGACGCGATGGCGATGCGCGCACGTGTACGGCGGCTCATGGGGACCCCCTGCTGGGAAGTGACGTGGAGTGAGGTGGACGGTCAGGCCGAGCTGTCGCGGGCACGCGCGAGGTAGTCGGCCAGGTCCCGCCAGTCGTCGGCCGGCGCATCGGGCTCGCCGGACACGGCGGCCGGATCGTCGTGCCAGGCCTGCCGTACGCCGGCCGAGACTCCCGCGTCACCGCCGGTGAACAGCGCGCTCAACTCGTCCATACGGGCCACCAGTCGTCGGACCCTCTCATCGGTGGGTGCGGTCCCGGCCGCGCGCAGCCGGTCCGCCCTGCGATACAACTCCGGCCACTCGACCTCGAGCAGATAGTGCGCCGCGGGCCCGAGCGCGGCGCCGCGGGTGCGCAGGAGCCGCATCTGGTCGGCGTCCAGGTGGCGCAGCAGCGCCTGCTCGGCCTCGGGACCGGTGGCGCCGATCGCCCGCAGCGCGTCGAGCAGCGCGGTGGCCGTCGGGGCCCGGTCGGCGGACAGCTCGCCTTCGAGCCGCACCAGCCGCTCGCGCAGGGCGCCGAGCGCGGCCATGGACGCCTCGACTCCGGCAAGGTGGTCACGGACAAGGCGCGCCGGATCCACCCCGGCATCGAGGCAGGCGGCGACCGACTCCAGGCTCAGCCCCAGCCCGCGCAGCGCCAGGATCTGGTACAGGCGCACGATGTCCTCCCCGGCGTACTCCCTGTGCCCGCCGGGCGTGCGCCGCGACGGGCTGAGCAGACCGACGGCGTCCCAATGGTGCAACGTGCGCACCGTCACCCCACTGGCCTCGGCGAGTGGGCCCACCTTCCAGGTTCCGGAAGCGTCCATGGGACAACGATGCATCCTCACGCGGCGTGAGGTTCAAGCTCTCCCGTCGGCCGCCGTCGTTTCGGCGGCCGGCGGGGCGCCTGCTTGCTTCGAGCGCACTCCAAGGGCCTAGCGTGGGCGTCATGACGGTCAACGACGCCATCGAGAAGATTCGCAAGACCCCACTGGGTGCCTCAGGCCCACTCGTGGGGGTGCAGGGCTTCGGCGCCATGGGCATCAGTGCCGCCTACGGGCGGACGGACACCGCGGCCGCCCGCGACACCCTGGAGGCCGCCGCCGAGGCGGGTGTCACCCTCATCGACACGGCCGACATGTACGGCATCGGCGCCAACGAGGAGTTCCTCGCGCCGTTCGTCGCCGCCCACCGCGACGAGATCACCCTGGCCACGAAGTTCGGCATCGAGCTGCGTGCCGATGAGCCGGGCTACCGGGCCATCCGCAACGAGCCCGCCTATGTCGAGCGGGCCGTCGAGGCGAGCCTGCGCCGCCTGGGCGTGGACGTCATCGACCTGTACTACATGCACCGCCGCGACCCCGACGTGCCGCTGGCCGAGTCGGTCGGCGCCATGGCCGAGCTGGTGCGGCAGGGCAAGGTCAGGTACCTGGGGCTGAGCGAGGTCACCGGTGCCGAGCTGCGCGAGGCGCACGCCGTCCACCCGATCACCGCCCTGCAGTCGGAGTGGTCGGTCTTCAGCAGGGCCGTCGAACGCAGCGCGGTCGCCGCGGCGGCCGCGCTCGGTGTCGCCCTCGTGCCGTACTCGCCGCTCGGCAGGGGCTTTCTGACGGGCGCCTTCACCGACGCGGGCAAGGACCTCCCAGACGACGACTTCCGGCGGACGATGCCCCGCTTCTCCGGCCCCAACGCCGAGGCCAACGCCGCCCTCCTCGCCCCGATGCGCGACATCGCCGACGAGCACGGCGCCACGACGGCGCAGGTCGCCCTGGCCTGGGTGCAGCAGCAGGCCGACGTGCACGGCCTGACCGTGGTGCCGATCCCCGGCACCCGCAAGCGCGGCCGCCTCCTCGAGAACGCCGCGGCCACCCGGATCGAGCTGAGCGCGGGCGAACTGGCGCTGCTCGAACCGATCGCCGGGCAGGTGGCGGGCGAGCGCTACGCCGACATGTCACCCACGGCCGATGCCCGCGAGTCCCTCTGAGGGGACCGACGCGGCGGTGGTGGCGCCGGCGGTGCGCCGGGCCACCACCCGCCGGGTGTGCGGCGACCCTTGACGGGTGTGTCTGTGAGCGCTAACAATGACGCATCACGGATCGGAGAACCATGTCGCAGACCGCGGAGAGCACCGGGCCCCGTCGCGCCCCGACCATGGCGGACGTCGCGCAGCTCGCCGGTGTGTCGCACCAGACCGTCTCCCGGGTGCTGAGCAATCATCCCAACGTCAGGGACACCACGCGCGCCGAGGTGCAGCGGGCCATCGAGACGCTCGGCTACCGCCGCAACTCCTCGGCCAGGGCGCTGGTCACCCGGCGCACACTGACGCTCGGCGTGGTCGCCTGCAACCCCGCGCTCTTCGGCCCCGCGAGCACGCTGTTCGGCCTGGAGGAGGCCGCCAGGGGCGAGGGATACATGGTGTCCACCGTCACCCTGCGCCGCTACACCGCGCAGGCCCTCGCGGACGCGATCGACCACCTCAGCGACTGGGGGGTGGAGGGGATCGTGGTGATCGTGCCGCAGCGCGAGGCGGTGGCGGCGCTCGCCGAACTGCGGCTGCCCTTCCCCGTGGTGACCGTCGAGGGCGGTCACGGCCTGCCGATACCCGGTGTGTCGGTCGACCAGGAGCTGGGCGGCCGGCTGGTGACCGACCACCTGCTGGCGGCGGGCCACACCACCGTATGGCACGTCGCGGGGCCGCAGGACTGGCTGGAGGCCGGGGCCAGGGTGGCCGGCTGGCGCGGCGCCCTGGAGGACGCGGGAGCCGAGGCGCCGCCTCCGCTGGAGGGGGACTGGACGCCGCTCTCCGGCTACCGGGCGGGCCAGGAGCTGGCGGGCCGGGTGTCGTCCGGCGCGGCGGGGCGCCGCTCGCCCGAGGTGTCGGCCGTCTTCGTCGCCAACGACCAGATGGCGCTCGGCGTGCTGCGTGCCTTCCGGGAGGCCGGGCTCTCGGTGCCCGGGCAGGTGGCCATCGCCGGTTTCGACGACATCCCCGAGGCCGAGTTCTTCGCCCCGCCACTGACCACCGTCCGCCAGGACTTCGCCGCCGTGGGCAAGGCCAGCATCCGGCTGCTGATCGACCAGCTGGAGTCCGGCGCCACCCGTGAGGGCGAACGCGTCGTCATCGAGCCACGTCTGATCGTCCGCAGCAGCAGCACCCAGCACTGACCCGCCCCCGAGAGGCGGCGCACCCGCGGCGGAACCCCGGCGGAGCGCGCCGGCCGCCGGGGCCCGCACGACCGGAGGGCCGGAGGACCGGCATGACCAAAGGGCCCGCATGACTGGAGAGACCATGACGACCGATACGCCCGCCGTCACCGTCGGAGTCGACTTCGGGACCCTGTCGGGCCGCGCCCTGGTCGTGTCCGTGGCCGACGGACGCGAACTGGGCACCGCCGTGCACGAGTACGCGCACGGCGTGGTGGACACCTCCCTGCCGGACGGCACAGGACTCCCCACGGGCTGGGCCCTGCAGATGCCGCAGGACTGGCGTGACGTCCTGCGTCTCGCGGTGCCGAAGGCCCTGCGGGACGCGGGGGTGAGCGCCGACCAAGTCATCGCGATCGGCACCGACTTCACGTCCTGCACCGTGCTGCCCACCCGCCGCGACGGCACCCCGCTGTGCGAACTGCCCTCCCTGGCCGGGCGCCCGCACGCCCACCCCAAGCTGTGGCGCCACCACGCCGCCCAGCCGGAGGCCGACCTGATCGTGCGGCGGGCGCGGGAGTCCGGCGCGTCCTGGCTCGCCCGGTACGGCGGCCGGATCTCCAGCGAGTGGCAGTACGCGAAGGCCCTCCAGGTGCTGCGCGAGGACCCGGAGGTGTACGCCGCCGCCGACCGGTGGATCGAGGCAGCGGACTGGATCGTCTGGCAGCTGACGGGCGCCGAGAACCGCAACCCGTGCACGGCCGGGTACAAGGGCATCCACCAGGACGGCGTCTACCCGGGCCCCGGCTATCTGGCGTCACTGCACCCGGACTTCGCGGGCTTCACGGAGAAGCTGGCGCACCCGCTGTCCCCGCTGGGTTCGTCCGCGGGCGGCATCGGTCCCGCCGCCGCGGCGCTGACGGGTCTGCGGGAGGGCACGGTCGTCGCCGTCGGCAACATCGACGCCCACGTCACCAGCGCCGCCGCACAGGCCCTCGACCCCGGCCACATGCTGGCGATCATGGGCACCTCCACCTGCCACATCATGAACTCCGACGTCCTGGCCGACGTGCCCGGCATGTGCGGTGTGGTGCGCGACGGCGTCGTCCCCGGCCTGTGGGGGTACGAGGCCGGCCAGAGCGGCGTCGGCGACCTCTTCGCCTGGGCAGTGCGCACCGCGCTGCCGCAGGCCTACGAGCAGGAGGCACGCAGGCGCGGCATCACCGCGCACGAACTGCTCACCGAGAAGGCGGCGGCGCAACCCGTCGGCGGGCACGGTCTGCTGGCGCTCGACTGGCACAGCGGCAACCGCTCCGTGCTCGTCGACCACGACCTGTCGGGGCTGCTCGTCGGGCTGACGCTGGACACCCGCCCGGAGGACATCTACCGCGCCCTGATCGAGGCCACGGCCTACGGCGCCCGCACCATCGTGGACGCGTTCGAGCGGGCCGGCGTCCCGGTCGCCGAGTTCACCGCGGCCGGCGGCCTGCTGAGGAACCCGTTCCTGATGCAGACCTACAGCGACGTGCTCGACCGGCCGGTCAACGTGCTCGCCTCCGAGCAGGGCCCGGCGCTCGGCGCGGCGATCCACGCCGCGGTCGCCGCGGGCGCCCACCCGGACGTGCGAACGGCGTCGGCCGCCATGGGGCGCCTGCACCGGCGCGCCTACCTCCCCGACCCGGCGCGCGCGGCCGCGTACGGGCACCTGTACGCCGAGTACACCGCCCTGCACGACCACTTCGGACGCGGAGGAAGCGACGTGATGCACCGGCTCAGGCGCCTCCGGGACCGCCGCGCGACCGAGGGCCCTTCCGTCCCCTGAATTGTTAGCGCTCACAGATCATGCGAGCGCTCACCCCACCGTGAGAGACCAACCGCGAGGAATCAGAGGTCACCGTCGTCATGAGCAGTGGTTCTCAGCCCCCGGACCGCGCCGCGGCCGTCGCGTCGCTGCGCGGGCAGGTCAGCGAGCTGCACAAGGAACTCGTCCGCTACCAGCTGGTCGTGTGGACGGCGGGCAACGTCTCAGGACGCGTGCCGGGCCACGACCTGTTCGTCATCAAACCCAGCGGCGTCGACTACGACAGCCTCTCGCCCGCCAACATGATCGTGTGCGACCTGGACGGCCGGGTGGTCGAGGGCGACCTGTCACCCTCCTCCGACACCGCCGCCCATGCCTACGTCTACCGCCACATGGACCGGGTGGGCGGGGTGGTGCACACCCACTCGACGTACGCCTGCGCCTGGGCCGCGCGCGGCGAGCCTGTGCCGTGCGTCCTGACGGCAATGGCCGACGAGTTCGGCGCGGAGATACCCGTGGGCCCGTTCGCGCTGATCGGCGACGACTCCATCGGCAAGGGCATCGTGGACACCCTCGACGGCCACCGCTCGCCCGCGGTCCTCATGCAGAACCACGGCGTCTTCACCGTGGGCGAGGACCCGCGTGCCGCCGTGAAGGCGGCCGTGATGTGCGAGGACGCCGCCCGCAGCGTCCACATAGCGCGCCAGCTGGGCGAGCCCCTGCCCATCGAGTCCGCCGCCGTCGACCGCCTCCACGCCCGCTACCGGCACGTCTACGGGCAACGCCGCCCCGCCGGGCCCAGGGGAGCCACCGCATGAGCGAGCCCGCGCAGGAGGTCTGGTTCCTCACCGGCAGCCAGGGCCTCTACGGCGAGCAGACGCTGCGCCAGGTCGCTGACCAGTCGCGTGCCATCGCCGAACGACTCGGCGCACACGCCGCCACCCCCGTCAAGGTCGTGCCCACCCCCGTCCTCACGGACGCGGCGGCCATCACCCGCGCCATCACGGAGGCGAACGCGGCACCCCACTGCGTGGGGCTGATCGCCTGGATGCACACGTTCTCGCCGGCGAAGATGTGGATCGCGGGGCTCGACCTGCTGCGCAAGCCGCTGCTGCACCTGCACACCCAGGCCAACGTCGAACTCCCCTGGTCCACCATCGACATGGACTTCATGAACCTCAACCAGGCCGCGCACGGGGACCGCGAGTTCGGGTACGTCCAGGCGCGGCTCGGCGTCGCGCGCAAGACCGTGGCGGGTCACGTCTGCGACCCCGCCGTCGCCCGGCGCGTGCACACCTGGATGCGGGCCGCGCTCGCGCGCGACGCGGTGGGCAGGCTGAAGGTCGCCAGGTTCGGCGACAACATGCGGGACGTGGCCGTCACCGAGGGGGACAAGGTCGAGGCGCAGCTGCGGTTCGGCGTCTCCGTCAACACCTACGGCGTCAACGACCTCGTCGCCGCCGTCGACGAGATCGGGGACCGCGCCGTCACCGTGCTCGCGGACGAGTACGAGGAGACCTACCGCATGGGCGAGGGGCTCGGCCGCGGCGGCGAACGCCACGACGCGCTGCGCTACGCGGCCCGCGTCGAACTCGGCCTGCGCGCCTTCCTGACCGCGGGCGGGTTCGACGCCTTCACCACCAACTTCGAGGACCTGGGCGGGCTGCGGCAACTGCCGGGCCTCGCCGTGCAGCGGCTGATGGCCGACGGCTACGGGTTCGGCGGCGAAGGGGACTGGAAGACCGCCGTCCTGCTGCGCGCGCTCAAGGTCGCGGGCCGGGGCGCCGCGGGCGGCAGCTCCTTCATGGAGGACTACACCTACCACCTCGTCCCGGGCAGCGAACTCATCCTCGGCGCGCACATGCTGGAGGTGTGCCCCAGCATCGCGGCGCACCGCCCCAGTTGCGAGATCCACCCGCTGGGCATCGGCGGCAGGGAGGACCCGGTCAGGCTGGTCTTCGACGCACACGCGGGGCCCGCGGTGGTGGTGGGCCTCGCGGACATGGGCGATCGCTTCCGCCTGGTCGCCAACAGGATCGACGTCGTACAGCCCCCGCACCCCCTGCCGAGACTGCCGGTGGCGCGGGCCGTCTGGCGTCCGGCGCCCGATCTCCGCACCTCGACGGAGGCATGGCTGACCGCGGGCGGCCCGCACCACACCGTGCTGTCGACCGCCGTCGGTACGGAGGAGCTGTCCGACTTCGCGGACATGCTGCGCACCGAGCTTTTGCTGATCGACGAGACCACGCAGCTGCGGCAGTTCGCCAAGGAGATCCGCTGGAACCAGGCGTACTACCGGCTGGCCGGTGGGCTGTGACCCGGGAGCGCACGGTCCCGGGGGCGGCCCGGTCTGCCGGTGTGTTCCGCGCATGTCCCGGCCGCGAAGGGCGGGATGTGCGCGTATGCCATGCGCCCCAACTCCCGTGCGGGCAGGGGGCCGCGATTCGGCCCGTTTTTCTCTGTGCGACACCTTGACGCTCCCGCAGTGAGCGCTAACACTCTTAGGCGGCGGGCATCGGAAGCCCGCCGTGCTCCACGCGGAGGGCCGAACCCGGCCCAGGGGGACCACGTTCCGCGCCCCCGTCGTACCACGCTCGCAAGACGAAATGATGTGCCCCGTACCTCGGGGCCCCATGTTGTTAGCGCTCACAATGGCCGCCAAGGCCACTGTCTGAACAGGAAGTGCGCCTATGCGTGAAGTCCGAGCTGTTGTGGTCGCGGGGCGCCGGCGGTGGAGTGCCGCGGCGGTGGCACTGGCCGCCGTGCTGGCCGCGGCGGGGTGCAGCAAGAGCGGTGCCGGGGACTCCTCGGCGGCGACCGGCCCGGACGCGGGAGGCTCCCACGCGTCGGCAGCGCCCGCCATCAAGGGCGACATCGCGTTCAATGACGCGAACCTCGCCAAGCTGGACGCGGCACTCAAGGCGGCCCTCAAGGGCAAGGACCTGTCCAAGCTGCACGAGGCCATGGTGGTCAACGTCGCGGTCGACTACTGGAACGCCGGAAAGCAGGGCTTCACCAAGGGCCTTGCCGACCTCGGCGTCAAGGGCACGTACCAGGCCCCCGCCAACGGCCGCCTCGACCAGCAGCTGTCGATCATCCAGACGCTGCGCGGCCAGGGCATCACCGGGCTCAGCGTCTCCGCCATCGACCCGACGGCGATCAAGGCGCCGATCTCGTCCGCCAAGAAGGCCGGCATCCCCGTCCTCGCCATCGACTCGCCCCTGCCGAAGGAGGACGGCGCCGACCTCTACCTCGGCACCCCGAACTACGAGGCGGGCCATAAGGCCGGCGAGGCGATGAAGCAGGCGCTCGACGGCAAGGGGCAGGTGGTGATCCTGGTCGGCTCGCTCACCACGTCCAACGCCGTCGAACGCATCAAGGGGTTCGAGGACGCGCTCAAGGGATCGGACGTCAAGGTCGTCCAGAAGCTCAGCGACGGCATGGACGCCTCCAAGGCCCTGTCCAACGCGCAGACCGCCTTCCAGACGAACCCGAACATCAACGGGCTGTACGGCGTCTACTCCTACGACGGCCCCTCCGCCGGCCAGGCCGTGCAGGCCGCGGGCAAGACCGGCCGCATCAAGATCATCTCGGATGACAGCGACCCGCAGACGCTGAAGTTCCTGAAGTCCGGAGTCATCCAGGCCACCGTGCTCCAGCAGCCCTACCAGCAGGGGTACACCGGCGCCTACCTGCTGGCCGCGTTCAAGGTGCTGGGCAAGGAGGCGACCCTCAAGCTCGTGGGGCCTTACCTGGAGAGCGACCACACCACGCTCAGCTCCGGCGTCGGCCTGGTCACCAAGGCCAACCTGGCGGACTACCAGGCGAAGCTCAAGCGGCTGGGCATCGGCTGATGGACGGGCACAACGACATCGGGCACACCGAAAGCGCGGTCACCCTGCGGGACGTGTCCAAGTCGTACGGCCCCGTGAAGGTGCTCGACATCCCGCGGCTCGACCTGGCGCGCGGCCAGATCGTGGCGGTGGTGGGAGAGAACGGCGCGGGCAAGTCCACACTGATGGGCGTCCTGTCCGGCACCGTGACCCCCACCACGGGCTGTGTCGAGGTCGCGGGCCGGCCTCTCCAGCCGGGCCGCCCCGACCACGCGCGCGAGGCCGGAGTCGCCCTCGTGGCGCAGGAGTTCCCGCTGGTCGGCCAGATGAACGTGGCGGAGAACCTGCTGCTCGGGCGGCGGCCGCGGCGCGCGGGCAACCGGTTCGTGGAGCGCCTGGTCTTCGACCGCCCCGGCACCCGGGCCGAGGCCGGGGCGCTGCTCGCCGAGGTCGGTGTGGAGGGTGTGGACGTCGACCGGCCGGTCGAGCGATTCCCGGTGCCGGTACGGCAGATGATCGAGATCGCCAAGGCCTGGGGCCACCGGCCGGTCGTCCTCATCCTCGACGAACCGACGTCGTCGCTCGGCCCCGTGGAGGCCGGGAACGTGCTGGACCTCGCGCGCCGGCACGCCGCCGCGGGCGGGGCCGTGCTCTTCATCGGGCACCGCCTCGACGAGGTGCGTTCCGTCGCGGACCGGGTCGTCGTCCTGCGCAGCGGGCGCCTCGTCGCGGACCTCACCCCCGCGGAGGCCACCGAGGAGCGGATGATCCGCGAGATGGTCGGCACGGAACTCGCACGCGCCGATCTCGCGCCGCCCTCCGCGGTGGAGCGCACCACGACCCTGAGCGTGCGTGAACTGACCGCCGACGGGCTCGGCCCCGTCGACCTGGACGTCAGGGCAGGCGAGATCGTCGGCGTCGCCGGGTTGATGGGCTCGGGGCGCAGCCGCCTGCTGCACACCGTGATGGGCGCGCAGCCGCGCACCGGCGGCACCGTACGGTTCGACGGGGCCGACTTCCGTCCCCGCCACCCGGCCGACGCGGTCGAGGCGGGCATCGGCCTCGTCCCGGAGGACCGCAAGGCGCAGTCGCTGCTGCCGGCGCACTCCGTGCGGTGGAACGTCACCCTCGCGACCCTGCGCCGCATCAGCGCTCGCGGTGTGCTCACGCCGCGCGCCGACAAGGAGCACGCCCGCCGCATCGTCGGGGACCTCGGTGTGCGCCTGCACAGCCAGGAGCAGCCGATCGGCGACCTCTCGGGCGGCAACCAGCAGAAGGCGGTCTTCGGGCGCTGGCTCGCGGCCGACCCGAAGCTGCTGCTGCTCGACGAGCCGACCCGCGGCGTCGACGTCGGCGCGAAGGCGGAGATCTACGGGCTCATCGACGCCGCGGCCGAGCGCGGACTCGCCGTGCTGGTGGCCTCCTCCGAACTGGAGGAACTGCTGTGGATCTGCCACCGGATCGTGGTGATGGCGCACGGGCGGGTGGTCGCCGACCTCCCGCGCGAACGCTTCGGCAAGGAAGTGATCATGACGGCGGCCGCCGGGACGCGGTCCGGGGCGGCCACGCGAGGCACGCGAGGGAAGGCGAGCACATGAACACCAGCACCGCACCGGTGAAGCCGGCGGCGGACACCGCGAGCCGGGCGCGCACATCGCGCGTAAGGCGACTGGCCGAGACGCCCGAGGTCGGTGTGGTCACCGCGTGCGTCGTGGTCTTCGCCGCCCTCGCGATCGACAAGTCGGCGTTCGCCGGGGCGGTCAACCTCCAGGGCATGGGGTTCGACCTGGCCCAGTACGGGCTGATCGCCATCGGCGAGTCCCTGGTGATCCTCACCGGCGGCATCGACCTCTCGGTCGGCGCGCTGCTCGGCACCAGTGTGATCCTGATGTCCTGGTTCAACGTACGCGCCGGCATGCCACCCGTCGTCGCCATCCTCGTCACACTGGCGATAGCCGGGGGAGTGGGCCTGCTGCACGGGCTGGCCGTCACGCGCCTCAGGATGGCGCCGTTCGTCGTCACACTGGTCACCTACACGGTGGCACAGGGGGTCACCCTGGCCATCACGTCCGGCACGTCCATCACCGGCATCGGCGGACTGTTCGGGGACATCGGCCAGACGTACGTCGCCCAGATCCCGCTGCCGCTCCTGCTGTTCGTGGTGGTCGCCGCTGTGGCGTGGTTCTTCCTCGAACGCACCTACGCGGGACGCCAGGTGTACGCGGTCGGCGGCAACCCCGAGGCCGCGCGCCTGGCCGGGATACGGGGCAGCCGCAGAATCGTGTCGATGTACGTGACCAGTTCGCTGCTCTCCGCCTTCGCGGGGATCATGGTGCTCGGCCGGATGAGCGTCGGCTCGGCCAGCGGCGTGGGCGTCGGCTGGGAGCTGTCGGCGATCGCGGCGGCCGTCATCGGCGGCGTGAGCCTGGTCGGCGGCCAGGGCCGCATCATCGGCATCGTGGCCGGCACCGTCCTGCTCGAACTCATCAACAACGGCCTGACGACGCTGCGGGTCAACACCAACTACACCAACATCGTGCTGGGATGCGTCCTGGGCCTCGCCATCACGGCCGACCGGCTGCGCGCGAGAAGCATCGCCAAACGCGGCTGAACCGCCCGTGTGGCTGCCCGCGGGCAGCCACACGAGCGGTTCAGCCGTCAGCCCAGCCTGGTGTCGGCGTAGACGACCATCGCGTCGTGCTGGTAGTCGGCCAGACCGTCGGCGATCCTGTCCCAGTTGACGCGCATCCTGGGGTCGTCCACGTACGTCTTGGCCAGGCCCCTGTACGCGGCCGCGTCCGGCGTCCAGAACCGGCACACGCCCCGGTAGTGTGCGTCCATCTCGGCCTGCACGGCGGGATCGGCGACCGGTGTGCCGGCCACCATGAGCTCCGCCACGCGGATCATCTGCGCCGTCACCTCACGCTGCCACCGCTCCTGGTCGGCGTCGGTCATCCCCTGTACGGCCTGCCGGGACTCCTCCCACGCCCGTGGCCACCGCTGCCTCGCCTCGGCGTCCATGGCCCGGGCGTCGGCGGACGAGGCCTGGAAACCCTCGAAGAGGTTCTCCGGCCTGTTGATCTTCGTCATGGCGCTGCCGTCCTTCTCCTCCAGTTCGGCGATGGTCCGCCCGACCGTGCGCACGAGCGTGTCCAGCCGGTCGCGCTCGCTCAGCAGCCGCCTGTGGTGCTCGCGCAGCACGGTCACGCGGTCGGCCCGGCTGTCCAGCACCGCCTGGATCGCGCGCAGTCCAAGGCCCAGCTCCCGCATCAGCAGGATCTGCTGCAACCGCAGCAGGTCCGCCTCCTCGTAGTGGCGGTGCCCGTTGGATCCGATGCGCGCGGGCGGCAGCAGGCCGATGGCGTCGTAGTGCCGCAGCGTCCGGGACGTCACCCCGGACATCCGGGCCACGTCCGCGATCGACCAGGACATCGCCGTTCCCTTCTTCGCCGGGCCGGTCGTTCCGGCCACACGGACGACCGTAGGAGTTGACGCAACGGAAACCGCAAGCCCGCGGGGTGCCGGGCCGCGGCCGCGGTGGGTCAGACCGAGGTCACCGGGACGCCCGCGGCCGCTATGCGCTCCAGTTCCTCCTGCGCGGCCTCGCCGTCCGTCACGAGATGCCCGACGGCCGCCAGCGGGCAGATCTTCGCCAGTGTGACCTTGCCGATCTTCGAGCTGTCCGCGACGACGACCGTGCGGCTGCTGCTGTTGGTGAAGGCACGGTCGGTCGCCGCCTCCAGCTGGTCGTGCGTGGTGCAGCCGTGCGCGGCACTGATGCCGTCGACACCGAGGAACGTCACATCGGTGTGGTACTCGGTGAGCGCCTTCTCCGCGGTGGGGCCCACCAGTTCGTAGCTCTCGGTGCGTGCGGTGCCACCGATCACGACGAGGGTGACGTCCTTGTGCAGGACCAGCTCCGCCGCGATGTTCACCGCGTTGGTGACGATGGTGACGGGGCCGCGCTCGGCGAGCAGCCGGGCGATCTCCGTCGCGGTCGAGCCGCCCGTCATCCCGACGACGGCGCCCGCCGGCACCAGCGCGGCCGCGGCGCGGGCGATGGCCAGCTTCTCCGGCCTGCGCCGCTCGCTGCGGTACTGCAGCGGTGCTTCGAGGCCGATGCTCCCGAGCGCCGCACCGCCGTGGGTACGCCGCAGGAGGTTGAGGGCGTCGAGGTGCTGGAGATCGCGCCGCACCGTGGCCCCGGAGACGTGCAGCAGCCGGGACAACTCCTCGACGCCCACGCTGCCCTTCGCGGAGACATGCTCAAGGATGCGCGCGTGGCGCTCAGTTCTCAGCATGCCCGCAGCATAGCCATTCGCACTCGTCGGAGCCTCGGAATAGGCGGTCCTGCGGTCGTGCAGGGGACGTTTTCCCCGCGTAGTGGTCGCTTCTCACTGCGCAGTTCTGATCAGATTCGCACCCTTGACATGACGAATACTGCTCGATTTACTGCTGGCGACGCCGCACCAGTGGTCGGCGTCAGAGGTACGCCCAGCCGGTGGACGGTGTGATGCCGCGAGCCCGGACAAAGTCGCCAGGGCGGTGGTCGCCACCGCCCGAGGCGGGGACGTGCCCGCCACAGCCGGAGCTCGATGATGAACGTCCGCCTCCTCCCGGGGTCCCGTCTCCCCGGCGTCCGCCGCCGGCCCGTGCGGGGACCGTACGCCGCACGGGGCAGCCGCCCGGGTGATCAGGCACGAGGCCCCGGCAGGACCGGCGACCACCCGTAGTCCCGCCCGGGCGCGCCCTGACCCCCGCGGTCCCAGCAGGCCGGGCCGGGCAGCCCCGGCTCTTCCTCCGGCCTGCCGCACAGCGCCTTTTCCCGGTCGCGCGCTCCGTTCCGGCGGCGCAACACCCAAGAGCACCCAAGCACACGACACCGCATGCCGCCCTTCCCTCGTCCAGCGCATTCGATCCCCACTTGGAGGTCCAGTGGCTCTCGGCCAGCACCATCCCGCACCGCACACGCGCCGGAGCGTGCTGCTCGCCGGTTCCGGGGTCGCCGCGGCCACACTCCTCGCCGGGTGCGGCGGCGGTGCGGGCGACGGTGTGGGGCCCGACGGCAGGGTCACGATCAACATGTGGCACGGCCAGACCGACACCGGACTTGCGGCCATCAAGCGCCTGGTGGCGCGGTTCACCCGCACCCACCCGCACATCAGCGTCGATCTCAGCGGGGGAGTGCTGGCCGACTCCATGCTGCAGAAGGTCACCGCGGCCCTGGCCTCCGGGTCGTACCCGGACATCGCCTACATCTTCGGCTCCGACCTCGCCGGCGTGGCCCGCAGCCCGCAGGTCGTCGACCTGACCGACACCGTGCACTCGGCGCCCACACCCTGGAAGAACTACTGGGGGCCCGCCAGGGAGGCCGTCACCATCAACGGGCACGTACGGGCCTCGCCCGCGCTCCTCGACTCGCTCGCGGTGGTGTGCAACAAGAAGCTGTTCCGCGAGGCGGGCGTCGATCTGCCCGAAGCGGGCTGGACCTGGCGAGACTTCGTGGACGTCGCCCACCGCCTCACGGACCCGGGGCGCGGCACCTTCGGCACCGGCTGGCCCGGTGTGGGGGACGAAGACACCGTCTGGCGGCTGTGGCCGATGGTGTGGGACCTCGGCGGCGACGTCATCGGCGCCGACGGGCGCAGCATCGGCTTCGAGGACTCCGGGGTCCGCGCCCTGGAGACCGTGCAGGCGCTCGCGCGGGCCAAGAGCGTCTACATCGACCCCAAGCCCGGCACCGAGCAGATGTACCAGGTCTTCGCGTCCGGCAGGATGGGCATGGTCGTCACAGGACCCTGGCAACTCCCCGACATCCGGCAGGCGAAGGTCGACTACGCGGTGGTGCCGCTGCCCAGCTACAGCGGCAAGCCCGTCACCATATCCGGCCCCGACACCTGGACCGTCTTCGACAACGGTGACGCGCGTTCACGGGCGGCCCGCACCTTCGTGTCCTGGCTCGCCCAGCCCGACCAGGACGTCCACTGGGACATCGAGGCCGGCAGTCTGCCCCTGAGCCGGCGCAGCGAGGACGAACCCGCGTGGCGGAAGCACGCCGCCGCGACCACCGGGCTCGACGTCTTCACCAAGGCGCTCGACTCGGCGCGCGTGCGCCCCGCACACCCCGCCTACGCACAGGTCTCCACGGCGCTCGGCCAGGCCATCGTGGCCGTGCTGCTCGGCAAGAGCAGCCCGGCGCAGGCCATGCGCCGCTGCGCCTCCGAGGCCAAGGCCGCCCTCGTCATCCCGCGCTGAGGAGCGTTTCCATGTCCGCACTGCCCACCCCTTTCACGCTCCCCGACCACGAGAGGCAACTGCGCGCCAAGCGCCGCGGCCGCCGGCGCGAGTCCGCCACCGCCTGGGGATTCGTCCTCCCCGCCGTGCTCGTCATCATCGGCCTCAGCGTGGTGCCCGTCATCTGGTCGCTGCTCCTGTCCTTCCAGGCCGACGACCTGGTGACACCGAGCCACTGGGTCGGCTTCGACAACTACCGCGCGCTCACCGAGGACCCGCACTTCAGCCAGGCCGTCGGCAACACACTGCTGTACACCGTGCTCTACGTGCCCCTGAGCATCGTCCTCGGCCTGCTGCTCGCCCTGGTGCTGAACCGCCGCATCCGGCTCGTCGGGCTGTACAGGACGCTGATCTTCATCCCGTTCATCATCTCCGAGACGGCGCAGGGTGTGCTGTTCTCCTTCATCCTCGACCCCCAGTTCGGCGCCGCCAACTCCGTACTGAACAAGCTGGGCCTGCCGTCCCAGGGCTTCCTCACCGACCCGAACCAGGCGCTCCCCGTCCTCGTGGCCGTCTCGCTGTGGAGCGGCACAGGATTCTGCGTCGTCATCTACCTCGCCGCGCTTCAGGACGTGCCGCAGAACCTCATCGAGGCGGCCAAGCTGGACGGGGCCGGCCGTTGGCACCTGCTGCGCCACGTCGTCCTGCCGACGCTCACCCCGGTCAGTGTGTTCCTGGTGATGTGGCAGACACTCCAGGCCCTCCAGGTGTTCGACCTGGTGTACGTCACCACCAAGGGCGGGCCACTCGGCTCGACCACCGTCATCGTCTACTTCATTTGGGAGCAGGCGTTCAAGAACTTCACCGCCGGCTACGGGGCGTCGGCGGCCTACGTCCTCGCACTGGCCCTGCTGGTGGTCGGAGGAGCCATGCGGCTGGCCAGGCGCCGCAAGTCAGCCACCGCCGAGGGAGCAGCCCGATGACCGCGACCACCACCACCCCGGCGAACGGCGTCCGCCCGCACACCCCGGCGCCCGCGGCCGGGCCGCGCCCGCGCCGCCGGCTGCTGCCGTTCAGCAAGTGGCACCTGCTGCTCGCGCCGCTGGGCATCATTTTCGCGCTGCCCATGGTCTGGCTCGTCCTCAGCTCCGTGATGAGCGACGCGGAGATCAACAAGTTCCCGCCCGCGCTGTGGCCCTCGGGGATCCACCTCGACGGCTACCGCTACGTGCTCGGCAACGCCATGTTCCCGCGGTGGTTCGCCAACTCGCTGATCGTCTCGGCCGTCGCGGTCCTCTCCAACCTCGTCTTCGGCTCGCTGGGCGGCTACGCGTTCGCCCGCATGAGGTTCGCCGGCTCCCGCGTCCTGCTCGTGCTGATGCTTGCGACGATGGCGATCCCCTTCCAGCTGACCATGATCCCCACGTTCCTGGTCATGAAGAAGCTCGGGCTGATCGACACGCTCGGCGCGCTGATCGTCCCCTCCCTCGTGACACCGTTCGCGGTGTTCCTGCTGCGGCAGTTCTTCCTCTCCCTGCCCAGGGAACTGGAGGAGGCCGCCTGGATCGACGGGTGCTCACGGCTGCGCGTGCTCTTCCGCATCGTGCTGCCGCTGTCGAGACCCGCCCTCGCCACCGTCGCCGTCCTCACGTTCCTGTCCACATGGAACGACCTGACATGGCCGCTGATCGCCATCAACCACGACACGCATTACACACTGCAACTCGGCCTGACCACGTTCCAGGGCCAGCACCACACCAAGTGGTCCGCCGTCATGGCGGGCAACGTCATCACCGTACTGCCCGTCCTGCTGGCCTTCCTCGGTGCCCAGAAGTCGTTCATCCAGTCCATCACCTCCAGTGGCCTCAAGGGCTGACAAGCTGTTGTCAACAGAACGAGAAAGAGCAATGACCGCAAAGAAGATCGTGTTCATCGGCGCGGGCAGCGTCGTCTTCACCCAGGGCCTGCTGGCGGACATCTTCGCCTTCCCCGAGTTGAAGGACGTGCACATCGCCCTGCACGACATCGACGCGGAGCGGCTTGCCACCGCGCACGGAGCCGCACGCTTCATCGCGGGCGAGCGCCGGGCGGCCCCCCGCATCACCGCACACGCCGACCGGCGTGAGGCCCTGGAGGGCGCCGACTTCGTCATCAACATCGTCCAGGTGGGCATGCGCGAGGCCACCAGGACCGACTTCGAGGTCCCCGCGCGCCACGGCGTGCGCCAGACCATCGGGGACACCCTCGGCGTCGGCGGCATCTTCCGCGCACTGCGCACCTTCCCGCTGCTCAAGGCGCTCGGCGAGGACATCGCCGCCGTCTGCCCGGACGCCTGGCTGCTCAACTACACCAACCCGATGGCGATGAACGTTCAGTACCTGGCGCGTGCCACGGGACTGACCCGCGTGGTCGGCCTGTGCCACTCGGTGTTCTGGACGATGCACGACCTCGCGGAACTCGTCGGTGTGCCGTTCGAGGAGGTCAGGTACCACGCGGCGGGCGTCAACCACCAGGCGTGGGTGCTGCGCTTCGAGCACAATGGCCAGGACCTCTACCCGCGCCTGGACGAACTCATCGCCGGCGACGCCCAACTGCGGCGCAGGGTACGCGTGGACATGTACCGGCGCCTCGGCTACTACCCCACCGAGACCAGCGAGCACTCCAGCGAGTACGTGCCGTGGTACCTGCACCACGACAGCGAGATCGACCGGCTGCGCCTGTCCGTCGGCGAGTACCTCGGCATCGTCGACGAGAACGTGGCCGCCTACGAGGAGACCCGCAGGGCGCTCGCCGCCGGCGAGCCGCTCGCCTTCGAGTCCACCATGGAGTACGCGCCGCAGATCATCCACTCCATCACCACCGGCACACCGCGCACGGTCTACGGCAACGTCCCGAACCACGGCCTCATCGACAACCTGCCGTCCGACGGCACGGTCGAAGTGCCCTGCCTCGTCGACGCGCTGGGCGTCCAGCCCACCCGCGTCGGGGCGCTCCCGCCGCAGTGCGCGGCGCTCAACCGCACGTACCTGTCCATGAACGACCTCGTCGTACGGGCCGCCGTCGAGGACGAGCCCCGGCACATCAGGCACGCGGCCATGACCGACCCGTCGACCGCGGCCACACTGACCGTGGAGGCCATCTGGGACCTGTGCGACGACATGGTGCGCGCCCACGGCGACCTGCTCCAGCCCTCGCTGCGCGCGACGCTCGGGCACTGACCGGCCACAACGGTGAGGGGGCGTGGCACAGCCGCCACGCCCCCTCACCGTGCCGCTCCCGCTCAGCCCAGCGTGAACTTCTGGGCGCCGGAGTTGTTGCAGTCCCAGATCTGCAGCCTGGTGCCGTTGGCGGTGGCGCCGCTCGGGGAGTCGAGGCAGCGTCCCGACTGCGGGTTCAGCAGTGAGCCGTCGCTCTGCTGCTGCCACACCTGCCCGCCCGCGCCGTCACAGTCCCACAACTGCACCTGCGTGCCGTTGGCGGTGCCGTTGCCGTTGATGTCGAGGCAGCGCCCGAGCGTCCTCAGCGTGCCGTTGGTGGCGTGGAACCAGTGCTGGTCGGCTGCCCAGCTCTGGCAGCCCCACAGCTGCACCGGGGACCCGTTGGAGCCGGTGTCGTCCGCCGCGACGTCGACGCAGGTGCCGCCAGGTGCTGTGATGGGGCTCCCGCCGCCCACGGCGAACTTCTGGGCGGCGGAGCCGTTGCAGTCCCAGATGCGCAGCCTGGTGCCGTTGCCGGTGGCGCCGTTGGGCGAGTCGAGGCAGCGTCCCGACTGCGGGTTGAACAGGGAACCGTCGGAGCGCTGCACCCACTTCTGGCCGCCCACGCCGTTGCAGTCCCACAGTTCGACCTCGGTGCCGTTGGCGGTGCCGTTGCCGTCGATGTCGAGGCAGCGCCCGATGGTGGACAGCGAACCGTTGGTGTTGTGCCGCCAGTGCTGGTCCTCCGCGTACGACTGGCAGTCCCACAGCTGAACGCCGGTCCCGTTGACGCCGGTGTCGTCGGCGGCCACGTCCACGCACTTGCCGCCAGGTCCTGTGATCGTCCCCTGCGGCCCGTTGGGCACGTTCGTCTCCCCGGAGTACCCGACGGAGACGATGTCGGCCTGCACCGCGTTCTCCGCCGCGTCCGTCGGGTAGCCGGAGACCATCACGCCTTCGAAGAAGGTGCCCCTGTTCCAGTTGCTGTTGTCACCACCGGTGCCCAGGATGATGCCGCCCTCCTGGTGCATCGGCATGTAGCCACCGCGCGTGGGCAGTGAACCGTCCCACCACGTCGACAGTCCGCCCGACTGGGAGTCGCCGCCCTTGAGTGCGTACCTGGTCTGCCCGTTGTTCTTCAGGACCGCCGTGACGAACGTGCTGCCGTTGCCCCTGTTGGCGGTGTTGGAGCCGTTGTTCCCCTGGAACATGCCGTTCTCCATGTCGGCCTCGACCCACGGTCCCGAGCCGGTGCACGGCGCGAAGTAGCAGGTCGTCGCGATGGACACGGCGTCCATGTGGCCGTTGCCGGTGTCGGCCGGGGTCGCCTCCGCGTTGCCGTAGTCGAAGCAGCAGGCAGAATTCACGTGGGTACCGCTGGCGACCATGTACGCGCCCTCGGCCTGGCCGTTCACGGCGGTACCCGACGCGGCTCCCTGCGAGCGGTAGCCGACCCCGGGCGACACCCACAGGCCGTACACCTTGTGCCCGCCCGCCGTCACCGACAGCACACCGGCGTCCGCACCGCGGTCCGCGCCCATGCCCGACGTCCCCGCGGGGCCCGGCAGCAGATCGTTGTGACGCGACGTCTGGTCGTACACCTTGCTGATGCGGCACGTGGTGTTCCCGCAGAACGTGTCCTGCGCCTCGGCGTTGGCGTACCCGCCGGGCGACAGCACACCGATGTCGGACGTGGCACCGTCCGACGCCCGTTTCACCTGGTACAACGGCCCGTCGTACGACGAGAACAGAGCACGCGTCGTACTGTGCGCCGCCACACACGGCGTACCCGCCGCACCGTAGATGTCACACGGCAGGGAGCCCGCCGCCTGCGCCGTACCGGGAAGGGTGATCAGGACACCGACGACGAGCCCGACGGCCGCCACGGCGGACAGCAGGGCCCGCGCGTACCGGCGGGCGGGTCCCGCGATGGCGGCCTGGACGAGTCTCGCGATGCTGGATCTCATTGCGACCATGAGCGCTCCTGGATGGGGGATGGAGCATGAACTCGCCTGCGCAGCGGCAGAGTTCACCCCTGTCCGGCGACTGGCTCGGAAGGTACGCCCGTTGGTCGATTGCGTCAATATTTGTTGCTTTTTTCTTTCAGGCCCTCTTGTTGCTGTCTGAATCTGTTGCTTTCTCGCGCTGGGCGTCACGTTCTTTGATGCGCGCCGTTTCCTTCCTGACCTCGGCCTGGGTGGCGCGCTCCCGCCGCAGCCACCCGGGCTCGTCCGTCTTCAGCGCCTCGATCTGCTCGGTGGTGAGCGCCTCGGTCACCCCGCCGCGCGCGAGCCCCGCGATGGACACGCCCAGCTTCGCCGCGACGACCGGCCTGGGGTGCGGGCCGTCGCGGCGCAGCTCCCGCAGCCACACGGGCGGGTCGGCCTGGAGGGCGTTCAGCTCGGCGCGCGACACGGCACCCTCACGGAACTCGGCGGGGGTGGCTTCGAGGTACACACCCAGCTTCTTCGCCGCGGTCGCGGGCTTCATCGTCTGGGTGTTCTGGTGCGACGTCATGCCGACCAGGGTATCCAGCGCGTGCGCGGGCCCCGACCACGAGCGGCTAACCTTGCGGGGTGACAGGCACGGAGGGACCCACCGCGTTCCGGCTCGCGTACGTACCGGGCGTGACCCCCTCGAAGTGGGTGCGGATCTGGCAGGAGCGCGTGCCCGGCGTGCCGCTCGTCCTGCATCCGGTGACCGCCGCCCAGGCGCTCGGCGTGCTGCGCGAGCGCGGCGCCGACGCGGGCTTCGTCAGGCTCCCGGTGGACGGGGACGACCTCAGCGCGATCCCCCTCTACACGGAGACGACGGTGGTCGTCGCCCCGAAGGACCACGTCGTGGCGGCGGTCGACGAGGTGTCCGCCGATGACCTCGCCGACGAGGTCGTACTGCACCCCCTGGACGACACTCTCGGCTGGGAGCGGCCGCCCGGCCTGCCCGCGCTCCAGCGCGCGGCCACCACGGCCGACGCCGTGGAACTCGTGGCCGCGGGCGTGGGGCTCCTCGTGGTGCCGCAGTCCCTGGCGCGCCTCCACCACCGCAGGGACCTCACGTACCGGCCACTGCTCGGCGTCCCCGAGTCGCGGATCGCGCTGTCCTGGCCGCGGGACGCGACGACGGAGCACGTGGAGACCTTCATCGGGATCGTCCGCGGCCGCACCGTCAACAGCTCGCGGGGCCGCCCCGCCAACCCGCCCGCCAAGCCCGCGGCCGGCTCGGGGCGCGGCGACTCCGGGCGCCGCGGCTCCGGCGCGGGCAAGGCGGCGGGCGGGGCCGCCGGGAAGAACCGCCGCACCGCCTCCGGCCGCCCCGAGCGCGGCCGGCGCGGCAAGCCCCGCCGCAGGTCGTAGGCGAGGGCCAGGGCCGGGTCAGTGGCTCCCGGTCAGCTCCCCGCTGAGCCGGCCGTGCAGGTGCGCGCTCGGGTGGTTGAGCCCGACGATCTCGACGCTCTTCCCGCGCTGCTCGTACTTGGTCTCTATGGCGTCGAGAGCGGCGACCGACGACGCGTCCCAGATGTGCGCGTCGGTGAGGTCGATGACCACCTTGCCGGGATCGCCCGCGTAGTCGAACCGCGTGACCAGTTCGTTGGAGGAGGCGAAGAACAGCTCGCCCGTGATCGCG
The DNA here is from genome assembly GCF_017813245.1 of Streptomyces montanisoli. Classification (GTDB taxonomy): domain Bacteria; phylum Actinomycetota; class Actinomycetes; order Streptomycetales; family Streptomycetaceae; genus Streptomyces; species Streptomyces montanisoli. The sequence continues at coordinate 27,690 of NZ_JAGIQL010000023.1, read as the reverse complement.
TAGACGACCTGCGAGCCGTCGGGATCGGTGACGGAGGTGACGTCGGCGAGGTGGGACACGCGGCGGGCGAAGATGATCATGGCGGTGACCGAGCCGACGACCACGCCGATGGACAGGTTGCTCGTGGCGACGACCACGATGACGGTGACGACCATGACGGCCGTCTCGCCGATCGGCATCCGCCTCAGGGTGGCGGGCTTGATCGAGTGCCAGTCGAAGGTGCCCACGGCGACCAGGACCATCACGGCCACCAGCGCGGCCATCGGGATCTCGGAGACGACGGGCCCGAGGGCGATGCACAGGATGAGCAGGAAGAACCCGGCGAGGAACGTCGAGAGCCTGGTGCGTGCCCCGCTCTTCACGTTGATCATGGTCTGCCCGATCATGCCGCAGCCGCCCATGCCGCCGAAGAAGCCGGTGACGATGTTGGCGATGCCCTGCCCGACCGCTTCCCTGGTCTTGTTCGAGCCGGTGTCGGTGAGCTCGTCGACCAGCTTCGCCGTCATCATCGACTCCATGATCCCGACCAGGGCCATCGCGAAGGCGTACGGGGCGATGACGGTCAGGGTGTGCACGGAGAAGGGCACGTCCGGGAGGCCGGGCACCGGGAGCGAGGAGGGCAGCCTGCCCTTGTCGCCGACCGTGGGCACGGCGATGCCCGCGGCCACGGTGATCACCGTGAGGACGGCGATGGAGACCAGCGGCGCGGGCACGGCCTTCGTCAGCCTGGGGAACAGCAGGATGAGCGCGAGCCCCGCCGCGACGAGCGGGTACACGGGCCACGGCACGTCCCGCAGGTTGGGGATCTGCGCGGTGAACAGCAGGATGCCCAGCGCGTTGACGAAGCCCACCATGACGCTGCGCGGCACGAACCGCATCAACTTGGCGAGGCCGAGCGAGCCGAGAACCACCTGGAAGAGGCCCGCGAGTATGACGGTGGCCACCAGGTAGCCGAGCCCGTACTGGCGGGCGACGGGCGCGATGACCAGGGCGACGGAACCGGTCGCGGCGGAGATCATCGCGGGGCGGCCGCCGGCGAAGGCGATCACCATGGCCATGGTGCAGGCGGCGAACAGCCCCACCTTCGGGTCGACGCCGGCGATGACGGAGAACGAGATGGCCTCGGGGATCAGCGCCAGGCCGACGACCAGACCGGCGAGGGCCTCGGTGCGCAGCACCTTCGGGGACAGCCAGGAGGGCCGTCCGCTGCCGCGCAGCAGCGACGCGGCGAAGGACAGGGGAGTGGACAAGGAAGCGGAACCTGTCGTGCTCGGGCACGCCCGGAGACGATCCGGGGCGGGCGGGAAAGGACGCGGAGGGCCGGACGGCCGGCCGCGGTCGGCCCGTGGCGCGGGCCGGAAGTCTTCGGTGGGGCGGGGAGGCGGGCGCACGGTCCGCCGTGCCGCGTCAGCGACGTAGGATCACGGCGGGCAGGGGGCGGCGACGGGCAGCGGGGACCTGCGCACACTCTCTCCTGCGGGACTCGGCGTCATGGCCGGATCAACTCTACCCTAACGTTAGGGTAGGTTCGCGGGACGGTCCGGCGCGGGGCCCTGGTCACCATCGCCGCGGTGAGGAGAACGAGCACGATGACGGGCGCTGCGCACACGCACATGCGGATCGGCGAGGTCGCCGCGCGGACCGAGCTGTCCCTGCGCACGATCCGCCACTACGAGGAGACCGGTCTCGTCACCCCGTCCGCCCGCTCCAGGGGCGGCTTCCGGCTCTACACGGAGGCCGACGTGGCGCGGCTGATGGTGGTACGCCGGATGAAGCCGCTCGGCTTCACGCTCGAGCAGATGCGGGACCTTTTGCAGGCGACCGACCGCCTGGACGAGGGCGTCGCCTCCGGCGAGGAGCGCCAGGCCCTGCTCGACCGGGTGCGCGCGTACGAGCGCGAGGCGGCCGAGCAGGTGGACAGGCTCCGCGTCCAGCTCTCCCGCGCCGAGGACTTCGCCGAGACCCTCCGCACCCGGCTGGACAGGAACGCGCCCACCGGCCGCCTCTGAGCCCGCCCGTAGCATGTGATCATGACCTCACCGGCTGACGGCTCCCCTGACCCCGCCCTCAAGGCGGCCGCGCGGACACCCGAGTTCTGGCGGCGCCAGATCACCGAGCGCGTCCCGCCCGACCCCGACGTCAGCGGGGACGACCTGATGTCCACCTTCGAGAAGGTGTACCGCCGCCGCATCGCCGAGGAGATCGACGAGCGGGGCCTGACGACCGCCGCCGAGGTCGCCGCGGCGCTGCGCGCCGGGGAGCTCGGCAGCCTGCCGCGTACCTGAACGGCGGCCCCGGCGCCTCGGCCCTCCGGGCCCGTGTGCCGCGCTGCACGGGTCTTGTCAAAGGCACGTCACCACTTCTACGGTATGGCCGCGTAAGAAAATGCTCGACTCTGTTGCTTTCCGTTTAATTCACCGCGAACAGAGGACTGCCATGCCAAGACCCGTCAGCAGGCTGCTCGCCTGCGTGACCGCCTGCGCGATGTGGGTGGGCGTGCCGAGCCTGGCGGCCGTGACCGCCGACCTCGCCGTCACCGCCACGCCGGCCGCCGCACTCGACAACGGACTGGCCCGCACGCCCCCGATGGGCTTCAACGACTGGAACGCCTTCGGCTGCGACGTCAGCGAGCAGCTGATCGAGCAGACCGCCGACTACCTCGTCAGCTCCGGTCTGAAGGACGCCGGTTACACCTACGTCAACATCGACGACTGCTGGCAGACGCACAGCCGGGACGCCCAGGGGCGCCTCGTCCCCGACCCCGCGAAGTTCCCCGACGGCATCAAGGGCACCGCGGACTACGTGCACTCCAAGGGCCTCAAGCTCGGCATCTACGAGGACGCCGGCACCGAGACGTGTGCGCACTACCCGGGCAGCCTCGGCCACGAGACCACCGACGCCCAGTCGTTCGCGGACTGGGGCGTGGACTACCTGAAGTACGACAACTGCAACAACAACAGCGACGGCACACGCGCCGACTACGTCAAGCGCTACACCGCCATGCGCGACGCGCTCGCCGCGACCGGCCGCCCGATCGTCTACTCCCTGTGCGAGTGGGGCGTGCAGAACCCCTGGGAGTGGGCCGGGGACGTCGGCAACTCCTGGCGCACCACGGGCGACATCAGCGACAGCTGGTCGAGCATGCTGAACATCGCCAAGGCCAACATGCCCCTCGCCTCCGCGGCAGGACCGGGCCACTGGAACGACCCGGACATGCTGGAGGTCGGCAACGGCGGCATGACCGACACCGAGTACCGCAGCCACTTCTCGCTGTGGTCGATGATGGACTCGCCGCTGCTCATCGGCACCGACCTGCGCAAGGCCACCCCGCAGACGCTGGCGATCCTCGGCAACAAGGACGTCATCGCGCTCGACCAGGACCCCCTGGGCAAGCAGGCCACGGTGGTCTCGTCCGACGGCGGCCGCTACGTGATGACCAAGCAACTCGCCAATGGTGACAGGGCCGTGGCCCTGTTCAACGCCGGCGACCAGGCGCAGCGGATCGCCACCACCGCCACCGCGGCCGGCCTCCCGCACCGGGGCGGCTACACGGTGCGCGACCTGTGGAGCCACACCACCTACGACTCCGCGGGCACCCTCGCCGCCACCGTCCCCGCGCACGGCACCGTCCTGCTCAGGGTCAGCGCAGGACACACCTCCCGGCGGAACCCGCCACTGCTCGACACCGGTCTTGCCGCGGGGGCCGACGCCCTGCAGCCGGGCGGCACCGGCACGGTCGCCACGTACGCCACCGACCTGGGCGCCGCACCCGCCACCAACGTCAAGGTGGCGCTCGACGCCCCCGACGGCTGGAGCGTCAAGGCGACGGGACACGGCAGCGCCAGGGTCCTGCCCAGGGGCAGGACCCTCAGAACGTCGTGGCGGGTGACGGTACCGGCCGGCACGAAGCCCGGCTACTACGACCTGCCGGGCACCGTCACCTACACCCACCCGGGCAGCCGCGCGAAGACGAAACTGCCGCTCGCGGGCAGCGTCCTCGTCGCCGTCCTCCCGCCGTCCGGCACGAGCCGGCTCAGCGACATCGACTGGACGTCGGCCACCAACGACTGGGGACCGGTCGAGAAGGACACGAGCAACGGTGAGGCGGCCGCGGGCGACGGTAACCCGATCACCATCGGCGGCATCGTCTACGCCAAGGGCCTCGGCACCAACGCCCCCAGCACCGTGACGTACTACCTCGGCGGCACGTGCACCGAGCTCGACACCACGGTGGGCGTCGACGACGAGAAGAACGGCAAGGGCACCGTGGAGTTCAAGATCGTCGCCGACGGCAAGCAGGTGGCCGACAGCGGTGTCCTGACCAACGCGGACGGCCCGAAGCCGCTGCACGCCGACCTGACGGGCGTGCACAGCGTGCAGCTCGTCGTCACCGACGGCGGCGACGGCGCGGACAGCGACCACGCGGACTGGGTCGACCCGCAGGTGACCTGCGGCTGACCCGGAACCTGTCTCAGGCGAGCCCGCCCGTCACGACGGGCGGGCTCGCCTCAGCCGCGGGTGCGCCGCCGCACAGCGGTGAGGCGCCACCGCCGGCCCGCACGGGCCCGAGCGGTACGCCGTTCGCGCGCAGCACGTCGCGAACGTCGAGGATCAGCGGGAAGACCTCCTGGTTGCGGTCCTCGCCCTGCTCGTCCCAGGCCCGCTGCTCCGCCTCGACCGCCATACGGTCCTGCGCGAACACCCGCTCCGTGAAGCGCCGGATGAGCGGCCAGGCCAGGTTCAGGGCGCCCGGCACCGGAGGCTTGGCGATCATGAGCAGCCCGTAGGCGTGGTTGACGCGCTGCTCGGCGTCCTCCGGCACGTAGGCGGCCCACAGGGAGAAGGCGGGCAGCTGGGACCTCTCCGGCACGTCCTGGAGCGTCTGGTAGGGGTAGCCGGTCCTGATGGTGATGACGTCGGACGTGTTCCCGCCGCTGAAGCCCTCGCCCGAGAGCAGGCCCGCGCCCCGGTCCTTCCTGCCGCCCGCCGGGACGAACAGGTACCGCGCCTCGACGTGCGAGGGGCCGGTGTCGTAGCCGAGCAGCTTCGGCTGGATCCTGCCGAGCACGCCCCGGTGCAGGAACTGGTGGTTCATGTCGAGCAGGTTCTCGTGCATGAACGAGTAGTGGCACTTCACGGTGCGCGAGAACGTCATCGTCCGGTGTGTGGGCGCGTGGAACTCGGGCAGGTCGGGGAAGGGCGCCGCGGCGGCCTTGGCCGGATCGCCCGGGAAGACGAACACCAGCCCGTACGCCTCCCTGACCGGATAGGAGCGCACGCCGCGCGGCGGCCGCTCCGCGTCCTTGGGCAGGTAAGGGATCCCCGAGATGCGCCCATTGCCGCGGTATGCCCACGCGTGGTAGCAGCAGCGCAGCGACTCGCCCTCCACCACGCCCATGGACAGCGGAACCTGACGGTGCGCGCAGCGGTCCTCCAGGGCGTGCACCGCGCCGCTCGCCGTCCGGTACAGCACGATCCGCTCGCCCGCGAAGGCCGTGGCGAACGTCTTGTTCTTCCGCACGCGGCGCGAGACGGCGAGGGGGTACCAGTAGTCCGGATGGATGCCGGTCCTGCGCAGGTCGGCCTGTGCGGGCTGTTCCTCGGTCATGGCGCCTCTCTCTCGGGCACGTCCGCCCTAGCACGCGGGCACGTCACGGCTCACGGCTCCTCACGGACATTCTTGGCGGCTTCGGCAGAAGGCGCAGGACGGACGCGTCCCGGAGAGTGACGGGCGGCGCCGCGCGGGTCACGTCCGCCGGTCGCCGAACTCGAAGACGAACCCGCAGACGCCGGGGATCAGGACACCCACACCGATGAAGAACAGCCACAGACCCAGCACGACGCCGAGCGCGGTCACCGCGACCCCGACAGCGGTGAACACCGGGTACGCGGTGCTCGGCGGGAAGAAGCCGAGGGGCGCGCCGGCCCCGTCGGCCATCTCCCCCTCACCGTCGTCCTCGGGCCGGGTGCCGCCCCGCCGGTACTGGTAGGTCAGGTAGAACGTGATCAGGGCCGACATGACCGCCGCGAACGTCAGCGCGGCGGTGCCGGCGGGGTCGTAAGCCGACCACCAGCCGTAGATCAGCGCCGCCAGCCCGAAGAAGACCGTGACGCCACCGAAGAGCGCAGCCTCCCGCTTCAATGGCGGTCCTCCTCCCCGACCGGGTGGTGCCTGGCCTCGACGGCCTTGATCTGCGGGTAGTGCAGGTCGAAGGCGGGCGACTCGGACCTGATCCTCGGCATCGTCAGGAAGTTGTGCCGCGGCGGCGGGCAGCTCGTCGCCCACTCGAGCGAGCGGCCGAAGCCCCAGGGATCGTCCTCCTCGACCCGCCGCCCGTACCGCGCCGTCTTCCAGACGTTGTACAGGAACGGCAGCGTCGACAGGCCCAGCAGGAAGGCCCCGATCGTGGAGAGGGTGTTCAGCGTCGTGAACCCGTCGGCCGCCAGGTAGTCCGCGTAGCGGCGCGGCATGCCCTCGGCCCCGAGCCAGTGCTGCACCAGGAAGGTCGCGTGGAAGCCCACGAACAGCGTCCAGAAGTGGATCTTCCCGAGCCGCTCGTCCAGCATCTTGCCCGTGAACTTGGGCCACCAGAAGTAGAACCCGGCGAACGTCGCGAACACGACCGTCCCGAACAGCACATAGTGCAGGTGCGCGACGACGAAGTACGAGTCCGTGACGTGGAAGTCGATCGGCGGCGACGCCAGCAGCACCCCCGTCAGGCCGCCGAACAGGAAGGTCACGAGGAACCCGATCGACCACAGCATCGGGGTCTCGAACGACAGCGCGCCGTGCCACATCGTGCCGACCCAGTTGAAGAACTTCACGCCCGTCGGCACCGCGATGAGGAAGGAGGCCAGCGAGAAGAACGGCAGCAGCACGGCGCCCGTCGCGTACATGTGATGCGCCCACACGATGCCCGAGAGCCCCGTGATGGACACCGTCGCACCGATCAGGCCCACGTACCCGAAGGTCGGTTTCCGGCTGAACACGGGGATGACCTCGGTGATGATCCCGAAGAACGGCAGCGCCACGATGTAGACCTCGGGGTGCCCGAAGAACCAGAACAGGTTCTGCCACAGCACCGCCCCGCCGTTCGCCGCGTCGAAGACGTGCGCGCCGAACTTGCGGTCGGCCTCAAGGGCGAGCAGCGCCGCCGTCAGCACGGGGAAGGCGAACAGCGCGAGGATCGACGTGAAGAGGACGTTCCACGTGAAGATCGGCATCCGGAACAGCGTCATGCCCGGCGCCCGCAGGCAGATGATCGTGGTGATGAAGTTGACCGAGCCGAGGATCGTCGAAAGACCGGAGACCACGAGCCCCATCGCCCACAGGTCGCCTCCGACGCCGGGGGAGTGGACCGCGCTGTTCAGCGGCGCGTACGCGAACCAGCCGAAGGACGCGGCGCCGCCGGGGGAGAAGAACCCGGAGACGACCAGCACGCCCCCGAACAGGAAGAGCCAGTAGGTGAAGGCGTTCAGGCGGGGAAAGGCGACGTCGGGCGCGCCGATCTGCAACGGCATGATCGCGTTGGCGAAGCCCACGAAGGTCGGCGTCGCGAACAGCAGCAGCATGATCGTGCCGTGGATGGTGAAGAGCTGGTCGTACTGTTCGGCCGAGACGATCTGGAGCCCAGGGCGCGCCAGTTCGGCGCGCATCATCAGCGCCATGAGCCCGGCGCCGAGGAAGAAGCAGAAGGCCGTGGTCAGGTACAGGTTTCCGATCACCTTGTGATCGGTGGTCGTCAGCCAGTTCGTCAGCCGGTCTCCCACGGGCGTCGGCGGGAGGACGGCGGTGTTTCCCGGTAGCTCGGGCGTGTTCGGCTGGAGCTTTCCGCTGACCTCGATGAGGTCCTGCTCTCCGCGCCCTGCCGGTGTGCCGGACGAATCCGCTGCTGCCATCCGCTCTCCCCGGGTGCCTGTTCGCGCGCGTACGGCGTGCCGCCGCAGACACCGCGTAGGTAGCCCGGCCGGTCCGGATCAAACCTGGATTCATCCGAACAGACCAAGCAAATCCCCGTCAGGCGGTCAGGACCCCGCGTGGCCGCGTGCCCGGCGGGCGCGCTCCTCCGCCCCGTGACCGGCCGTCGCGTGCGGTGCGGCGGCCGTCGCCGTGTCACCGGCCGCGGCGAGGCCCGCGACGGCGATCCCGTACCCGGCGCAGGCACACCCCGCGAGGAGCAGCCCGCCGCCGACGGTCGCCGCCGCCCTGCTCCGTCCTCCCCACAGGGCGGCCCCCGCCGCGCCTGCGAGAGCCAGCGCCCGTGCCGCCCGCAGCAGGGACTCCGCCCGGACCTCGTGGGGAGCACGGCGCACGGGAACGAGGCGGCCGGCGGCGCCCAGACTTCCGCCGCGTGATGTCGTCCTCCGGCAACGACCGTCCATGAACGCCCACTCCCGTCTCGCCCGCGCTCCGCGATTGACGCGCGTCCGGGAACCCGGATACCCCGATCGCGTGACCTGACGCCTCGTCGGATGGTCGCGCCGGCAAGGGGTTTCGGCGCGCCGGGCCGTCAGCGGCCGGGCACGATCCTGATGGCGGCCACCGTTCCCTCGCCGTCCACACGCACCGTCCCCGCGCCCTCCTGACGGACGCAGTCGAGCCTGCCGAGCGGCGTCGCGTCCTGCCGCTCGTCCACGAGGCGCAGCCCGCCCGAGAGGGCCATCACCAGCAGCGTCTCGTCCCGTGCGCACGCCAGATCGCTCCGGCCGTCGACCGGGCGTACCGACACCTCGGCAGCCGCGCGCCCCTCACGCGTCATCACGTTCATGTCGCGGGCGGGGCCGCCGGGCAGCCGGCAGTCCGTGGTTGCCGCGCCGGGGAAGGCGAACGGGGCGAGGGGTTCGAGCCGGTGGGGCGTGCCGTCCACGGTGAGCACCATGGCCTCACCGTCCACGAGAGTGATCACGCGGGCGATGCCGGGGAAGGCGGAGAAAGGGCCCTCAGCGGCGACGTCCGCGATGCTGACCCGCCAGTCGAACGCCTCGGCGGCCCGGGCGGCCCCTGCCTCGGCTCCGGTGGCTCCGGCGGGTCCTGTGGCTCCGGTGGCTCCGGGGCCGGGGAACGTGGCCGACGCGACCTCCCGGGTGGTGCCGCCGCCGTTCTTCCAGGGCATCGTGCGGTAGTCGTCCCAGCGCAGCACAGCGGTCGGCATCGTCGCGCCCGCCTCCTTCTCCCGGCCCGTCGCGGTGGCTTCGCGCCCCGGCCGTCATGATCACCGCGGCGCCCTGGCCAGCATAGGCGGCGGGGAGGCGGCCCCTGCGGGCGGTGGCCGCTTGCGGCCACGCGCGCCGGCCGCCGGGCGGCGGCCCGCCTACCGAGTCCCGGCCAGCACCTCGGCCGCGGCGACGCCCGAGGCGGCCGTGGCGCCCAGGGTGCAGATTCGCACGGCCCCAGGGGCGGACGCGCCCGGAAGGCCCATCTCCACCACGACGGCGTCGGGGCGCGCCGAGGAGAGCTCCGTCAGGGCCCTGGCCATCCAGGGGTGCCGGGCCGCATCCCGGACGACGACGACCAGGGGACGCCCCGATGCCGGCGCCAGCGCGTGGTCGGCCAGGAACGTGGAGCCGTCGAGCAGCTCGTCCTGGTGCGCGCGGACGAACGTGGTTCCCGGCAGCCGCTCGCGCAGCGGCGCGGCGACGCCCCACGGCGTCTCCTTGCCGATCGCCAGGTTCGTGGCCGGTACGAGTTCCACCACGTGCGGAGCGGCCGCCAGCGGGAGGACGCCGTGCGAGGGGCCGCTCAGCCTGACCGCGCGACGCGCCGCCGCGTAGCCGATGTCGCCGCTCACCGGGTCGACCGGGACTCCGCGGCTCAGGCCCGTCGCCCAGCCGGCGAACGCCGCGACGCGGCCCGCGGCTTCGGCGAGACGCTCCTCGGCCAGGGCCCCGGAGGCGACGGCCCCGGTGAGCGAGTCGACAAGGAGCTCTGTGGTGGCCTGCTCGGCGCTCTCCCCGCCCACGCAGATGGCGTCGACTCCGGCGTCGACGGCACGGACCGTGGCGCCCCCGATGCCGTAGAGGTCCGTGACGGCGCCCATCTCGATGGCGTCGCTGACGACCAGGCCGTCGAAGCCCAGCTCCTCGCGCAGCAGGCCCAAGAGGATGCGGCGGCTGAGGGTGGCCGGCAGGCCGGCGTCGTAGGCGGGCACGAGGAGGTGGCCGCTCATGACCGCGCGCACGCCGGCCTCCATGGCCGCCTCGAACGGGGGCAGCGCCTGGGTGGCGATCTCGTCGAGGCTCGCGTCGTAGCTGGGCAGCCCGTGGTGGGAGTCGACGGCGACATCGCCGTGCCCCGGGAAGTGCTTCGCGCAGGCGGCGACTCCCGCGGACTGGAGCCCCCTGATCCAGGCCCCGGTGTGGCGGGAGACGACCTTCGTGTCGACGCCGAACGACCGCACGCCGATGATCGGGTTGTCGGGGTTGGAGTTGACGTCCGCGCTCGGCGCGTAGTCGAGGCTCACGCCCGCCGCGTGGAGCTGGCGGCCCAGGTCGCGCGCGACGGACTCGGTCAGCTCGACGTCGTCGACCGCGCCGAGGGCGAAGCTTCCGGGCCGGGTCGAGCCGGTCGCCGACTCGATGCGGGTGACATCGCCCGCCTCCTCGTCGATGGCGATGACGAGCGAGGGGTTCTCGGAGCGCAGCTGCGCGGTCAGCCGGGCGACCTGTGCGGGGGAGGCGATGTTCCGCGTGAACAGGACGACCGATGACAGCCCGTCACCGATGGCGCGCAGCACCCAGTCGGGAGCCTCGGTGCCGACGAACCCCGGCTGCAGGACGGACAGGGCGAGTCGCCGCAGCTCCTTGCTGTGCTTGCTGGAGGACATCCACCGGGCCTTCCGGACAGTGCGTGCGCGTCGATCACGGCAGGTGTGATTGGTACGGTCCAAGGGATGTTGGCCCAGGCCAATCTGCGGTGTCAAGGCCATGTTCTCTGCTCGCACCCGCCTTCGGGCGACGAGCCGGGCCGGCCCTGTGACGGACGTGTCGCCGCACGTCCAGTGGGGTGACAGTGACGAAAGGGGCAGGTGGCCCCGCGCGGGGGAGGGTGGCGTCCGGCGCGTGCGGAACGGGCGCAGTATCCCCCGCTGTTGGTGCCTGCGTCACCTCTTCGCCGCTCTGTGTGAACACTGTGGCAATGCCCGTGTTTCGGCCCCCGGTTACCGGCGAGTCCGGTATTGACAGGCTCCGTTGGTCTAGTCCATTTTAGTGAGGCGTGAGCGGAACGAGTAGCGGATGGGACAACCCGCCTTGCCGTTCACGCCAGTTGGCCGGGCACCGCGTCGTCACAGCGAGTGCCTGCGCGACTGAGGGGGCACCACGTGCGACAGGCAAGGGCGAGGGGCAAGATGCTGGTGCTGTATTCGCGGAGGACCACAGTTCCCACGAGCGGGCCGGTGCCACAGGCCTGCGTCCCACCCGCCTCGACGCCCGTCTTCCGTCCGTCACCTGACCTGACCTCTTTTTGACCCGACCCCTGACCTGACCCGGCCCGGGCCCACACCTTCCGTCCGTCCGCCGTGCCCCGGGCACACGCCGGTGGACGTGTCACCACGGCCTCTCCCGACGCGGATCGGCGTGCCCGCGCACCACCGGGCGCACCGGCGCGTGCGCGGACGCGGGACGCCGCGTCCCGCCCAGAACAAGTCGCCACTCAAGCCTTGGAGCGATCGCATGACGGCATCCGACTATCTGTACCGAGCATCCTCCGACGTCCCGTACTTCAGCTCGGACGCCGACACCTACCTGGCGAGGACGCCGCTGCGCGAACTCACCAAGACGCGCAAGCTCAGGGTGCTGTCGGAGGAGGACTTCACCTTCTGGCAGACCTACGGCTACATCGTCGTGAAGCAGGCCATCCCGGCCGACTCCGCCCAGAAACTGCTCGACTTCGCCTGGGACTTCCAGGGCCTCGACCCGGAGCGTCCCGAGACCTGGTACGAGGAGCGCGAGTACCGCTCCGACCTGGACCGCGAGCTGCACATCTACGGCTTCGTCGAGGCCTACCAGCACCAGCTCATCTGGGACAGCCGCCAGGCGCAGCGCGTCTACGACGCGTTCGTCGACCTGTGGGACTGCGAAGAGCTCTGGGTGACCCTGGACCGGCTCAACCTGAACCCGCCCAACGTCAGGACACGCGACCGCGCGCTCATACCCACCACCGAGCGCGGATTCGACATCAAGCTCCACTGGGACATCGACTCCACGCTCGGCGTACTGCCGCAGCGGGTGCAGGGCATCATCGCCCTCAACGACACCAAGCCCGACCACGGCGGGTTCCAGTGCAACCCGGAGCTCTTCCGCCGCTTCGACCGGTGGAAGGTCGACCAGCCCGCCGACCGCGACCCGATCCGGCCCACCTTCGACAGCGACGAACTCCCGGTGGTGCGCCCCGACCTGGAGGCCGGCGACCTGCTCCTGTGGAACGGCGCGCTCGCCCACGGTGTGGCACCGAACGTCTCCGGCAGCGGCGTACGCGCGGTCCAGTACCTGTCGATGATGCCCGCGCTCGAGTCGCACGAGGAACTGCGGCGCTCCCGGGTCGCGTCATGGCGCGACCTGACCACCCCGGAGTGGAACAAGACGCTGCTCGGCGACGCCGGCCGGCACGAGTCCCTGAGGTACGGCAGGGCCGAGCTGAGCGACCTCGGCGCCAAGTTGCTCGGCCTGAAGTCGTGGAGCGGGCGGCCGTTCGACGAGCAGGCCGCCGATTCGGCCGGGGCGTGAGGATGCGCCGGATCTGTCTGACCCTCCCCACCAACAGGGAGTGCGGGGCGACGATCGCGGCCATCGGCGACGAGGCCGCCTACGCGGCCGAACACTTCGGCGTCGAGGTCCATCTGCTGATCCTGGACTCCTGCGAGCCCGGCGTGTTCGCCGGGCACGCGCGCATCGCGCACGACACGCCCAGGCCGCCCGGCGTCGTCGTGCACCACCTCGACGAGGCGCACCAGCGGGACTTCCTGCGCCGCGTGATCGACCGGGCCGGCGTCACGAAGCCCGACCTGATGCTCGACCTCATGCTGCCGTCCGCGGTCTCCTACGGCGCCTGCACCAACCGGGCGTTCCTGATCGCCGCCGCACTCGGCTGCGAGTCCGTGCACCGCAGGGACTCGGACAGCCGCTACCAGGTGCTGGACGGCGCGCCCGTCTTCCCCGTCCACCACGAGCTGCGCTCGCTCGGCAGGCGTGCGGCCGACGCGGCCGACGGCGTCAGCGACACCGCACTCGACCCACGGCTCGCGCACCGGCCGGTGACCATGGTGGGCAGCTCCTTCGTGGGCGAACTCTCCGTGGACATCGCGGAGATCGAGCGGCTCGACCGCGACGTCTACTACGACGTGGTCAGCCTGTGGGCGCCCGTCGAGTGGTCCGGCGAGCAGAAGCGCGACCTCGTCGACGAGTCCTTCCGCGGCGCCGGAACCGAAGCGTTCACCGGTGACCACTCCACACTGACCGTCGTCGACCCGATGCGGGTCGACATGTGCAACATCAGCTTCCACGGTGTGCACGAACGTGTGCCGCTGCCGCCCGCGACCGACACCATCGGCAGCGACTACTTCCTGATGCACCTCGTGCACGACGCGGCGCTGCCCGGCGTGCTCCACAACCGCAACATCGTCAACTACTACACGGGCGAACGCAGGACGGACCAGGGCTTCGCCGCCTACCAGACGCGCTTCGTGAAGTTCTTCCTGTCCATGCTCTACTTCAACCACCTCTACGACGTGATGGCGCGCACCGGCGACGCCCTCCTCGACGACCGGCTGCGGGTGCGCGCCGGCGCACTCGCCGAACTCGTCAGGGACAGCACCCGTCTCGACCGGTCCGGGAACATCGACCGCCTCGACCGGCTCGACGCCGCCTACCGTCGACTCGGCGGCCGCTACGCCGAGTTCGCCGAGGCGCTCGTCCCGCGCCGCGAGCGGCTCCTCGACGAGGCCAGGCAGGACATCGAAGACTTCGCACTCCTGATCGAAGCATGGGAGCCGCTGATGGACGCGGGCAGGACCACCCACCTCACCCCGGCCCCCGGCCGGCCGGCCCGAGACCCCCGATGACGCGCGACACACCGTCCCTCCTGGCCGCCCTCGCCGCCGCACCGCAGGACCGCGTCGTCTACGACCTCGCCGGGATCGAGGAGGGCTATGACACCCTGGTACGCGAACTGCCGGACGTCGCCGTCCGCTTCGCGATGAAGGCCTGTCCCGTCGACGAGGTGCTTGCCTGCCTCGCGGCGAGGGGCTCGGGATTCGACGCGGCGAGTCCCCAGGAGATCGCCCAGGCGATCAGGACGGGCGTGCCGCTGACACGCATCCACTACGGCAACACCATCAAGTCAGACGCCAACATCGCCGACGCCTACCGCCTGGGCATCAGGGACTTCGCCACCGACAGCCTGGCGGACGTACGGGCGACGGCCGAACACGCCCCGGGCGCCCGGGTGTTCTGCCGGCTGGCCACCGACGGGGACGGCGCCCTGTGGGGGCTCAGCAACAAGTACGGCTGCTCCGCCGCGGACGCGGTACGCGTGATGACGGCCGCGAAGGAGTCCGGACTCGTACCCGCCGGCCTGTCCGTCCACGTCGGCTCGCAGCAGATGACGGCGGAGGCCTGGCGCGCCGCCTTCGAGCGGCTCGCCGACGTCGCCACCGCCCTGCTGGCGCGCGGCACGCGCCTCGACCACATCAACCTCGGCGGCGGCCTGCCGGCGACCGGCTACCTCGACCAGCACGGAAGGCCGCTGGAACCGCCGACCGACAAGATCTTCGCCGTGATCAGGGAGGGCATGCAGCGGCTGCGTGAAGTCTGCAGCTCACACCTCGACTTCATGGTGGAACCGGGCCGATACCTCGTCGCCGACCACGGCGCGATCCGGGCACACGTGGCACGGCTGACCGCGCGCGAGAAGCTGAACGGCGAGCGCCACCACTGGCTCTACCTGAGCTGCGGCAAGTTCAACGGCCTCTACGAGATGGACGCGTTGCAGTACCGCGTCGTCTTCCCCTCGCACCAGGGCGCCGAGACGGTACCCGCCGTGATCGCCGGGCCGACCTGCGACAGCGACGACGCCTACGCGTACGACCGCGGCCTCGTCCAGGTGCCGCGCGAGGCCGCCTCCGGCGACCCCGTGTGGGTGCTGTCCTGCGGCGCCTACGCCACCAGTTACACCACGCAAGGGTTCAACGGCTTCTCCCCGCTGCCCGTCGCCTTCGTGCGCGGCGGCGAGGAACCGGGCGGTGCGACGGCCCCGCTCCGCATGGCCGCGGAGGGCGTCCGGTAGATGGACCACGACATCGCTGAGGACATACACGTACGGCACGTACGCGAGGACGACTGGGACGCCATCGTCGTCCTGGAGTCGCGCGCCTACGCCGCCGCGGGCCTGTCGGAGGGACGGGCGGCGCTCCGGTCGCGCGTGCGGGCGTCGCCGTCCACCTGCTTCGTCCTGCACACCGGACGGCGCCTGGCCGGCTATCTGCTGGCGCTGCCCTACCCCGAGGCGCGCTTCCCCGACCTGGCGAAGGCCGAGGACGTCGCCTTCGACTCCCGCAACCTCCACCTGCACGACATCGTCATCGCCGAGGACCTGCGCCGCGGGGGGCTGGCGGGCCGCCTCGTCGGACGGCTCACCGCGACGGCCGCCGAGCGCGGGTACGAGCAGATCTCGCTCGTGGCGGTCTCCGGCAGCGAGACCTTCTGGTCGGCCCAGGGCTTCACCGCCCACGACGGCGTCCTGCCGCCGGGCGGCTACGGCGATAAGGCCGTGTACATGTACAGGGCGGTCGGCGCCGCTGGTGTTCCCAGTGCGCCGTCGCGAGACGAAGAGGGCTGATGCACGTGCTCCGCGTTCAGGACCCGTTCCGCAGGGGGCAGCTGGCGATCGCCGCCCTGTTCTGCACCCTCGGCTTCCAGTACGCCACCTGGGCGGCCCGTATCCCCGCCATCAAGGCGCACCTCGGTCTCACCGCGGGTGAGGTGGGCCTGCTGCTGATGGCCACGGGCGTGGGGGCGGCCGTGTCGTTCCCGCTGGTGACGATGTTGATGCGGCGCCTGGGATCGCAGCGCCTCGCGCTGCTGTCGTCCGCGTGCCTCGCGCTGCTGCTGATCCCGCTCGCCGTGGTCCCGAACTTCCCGACCGCACTGGCCATCATGCTGTGCGACGGCGTGCTCGTGGGATGCCTCAACGTCTCCATGAACGCGCAGGGAGCGGCGCTCGAGGTCAGGCACGGGCGCAACGCCATGGCCAAGCTGCACGCCACGTTCAGCGCGGGCTCGCTGGGCGCGGCGCTGCTCGCCTCCGCGATGAACGCGGTGACCCCGGCCGTCATCGCCCACTTCGGCGCGGCGGCCGCCGTCCTGCTGCTGCTCGTCGTGTACGCCAGGTCGGGGCTGCCCGAGGGCGACGGCCCCGCCGCGGACGCGCCGGAGACGGACGAGGCGGCGGGCACCGGGAAGAAGACACGCTCCCGATGGACCCTGCCGACCCGCATGACGCTGTGGATGTGCTGCGCCATGGCGTTCGGCACCGTCACCGAGGGCGCCATGAACGACTGGTCGGCGCTGTACATGAAGGACGTCGCCAAGGCCTCGGCGGAACTGGCGCCCATGGGCATCGCCGTCGTCTCCGGCATGATGGTGCTCGCCAGGCTCTTCGCCGACGGGTGGCGCAGCCGCTGGGGCGACGGGCGCATCGTCCGCGTCGGCAGCGCGGTCGCCGGGCTGGGCCTCGCGCTCGCCCTGCTCGCCGGGGGAGCGGTGCCCGCCCTGATCGGGTTCGCGTGCGTGGGCCTCGGCATCGCGGCCGTGACGCCGTGCGTGTACGTGGCGGCCGCGGCCCAGGGTGCTGAGGCGCTGACGCTGGTCGCCGCGATGGGCACGACCGGCCTGCTCGGCGGGCCGCCCCTCATCGGCTTCGTCGCGAACAGCGCCGGCCTGGTGTGGGGACTCGGCGCCGTGGCCTGCTGCGCGCTCGTCGTCACGCTCTGCGCGACCCGTATCCGCTGGACGGGCAGCGCGCCCGCCGCGGCCGGCGCACCGGCCGCCGCCGGTCCCGTCGGCGAGGAGCAGGCGGTCCTGTGAGAGGTGCCGTCGCCGCCCGGGGACACGCGGTGCGGTGGCGGCACCCGCCGCGAGCATGAAAGTTTCTTTCAGCGTCCGTGGTGGTCGCCGATTTCTCCGGTGTAGACCAACGGCGTGGGCTGACACCCCTTCACACACGTGTCCTTCGCACGCCACTCTTCCGTCATGCGGTGACCACACCATGGGCACGGCACAAGCGCACCGGAAATCCCCCACTTCTGGAGGCACTGATGGACCTCGCACGCACCGTTCGCCGTAGATCCCCCTCACGCCGCCTGCTCGCGGGCGCGACAGGGGCGCTGCTCGCACTGGCGGGCATCGTCGTCTCGGCCCCCGGTACTGCGGCGGCCGCGCCCGCGCCCAACTCCGCCGCGGCCGCGCACAACCCCGACCTGGACTGGATGGGCTCCACGATCCCCGCCCACGAGGGCGGCGGCACGCAGCCCCCGTCGGGCGGCGGCGGGCAGGTCTTCGTGACGCAGACCCCCGGCATGGACGTCAGCCACTACCAGGGCGCCATCAACTGGCCGTCGGCGTACTCGAAGGGCGCCCGGTTCGTCTACATGAAGGCGACCGAGGGCACCAGCTACCGCGACCCGAACTTCTCGGCGAACTACACGGGCTCGTACAACGCGAACTTCATCCGCGGCAGTTACCACTTCGCCACCCCCAACAGCTCGTCGGGCGCAGCCCAGGCCGACTACTTCGTCGCGCACGGCGGCGGCTGGTCCAAGGACGGCAAGACCCTGCCCCCGATGCTGGACATCGAGTACGGCTCCTCGTCGACGTGCTGGGGCCTGAGCCAGTCCGCGATGGTCAGCTGGATCACCTCCTTCGTCAACGAGGTGCACGCGAAGACCACCCGCTGGCCCACCATCTACACCACCACCGACTGGTGGAAGACCTGCACGGGCAACACGGCGAAGTTCTCCTCGAACGACCCGCTGTTCATCGCCCGCTACTCGTCCAGTGTGGGTACGCTCCCGGCCGGCTGGCCCTTCTACACGTTCTGGCAGTACGCGGACTCCGGCACGTTCCCCGGCGACCAGGACCGCTTCAACGGCCCGCTGTCCGGCCTGCAGAACCTGGCCAACAACACCTGACAACAGGCTCGTTGACGGTGTGGGGCCGCTCGCCCGGGTGAGCGGCCCACACCGGTGGCCCACTCAATCCCGACGCAGCGGCAGTCCGATGGCGAAGACGGTCTCGCCCGGCCGGCTCGTGACGTTCAGTGTGCCGTGGTGTGCTGTGACCACGGCCCGGACGATCGAGAGGCCGAGCCCGGTGCCGCCGCCCGCGCGCGCACGGCCCTGGTCGGCCCGCGCGAACCGGTCGAAGACCTCGCCCACCAGTGGCGCGGGAATGCCGGGGCCGTCGTCGGTGACCCGCAGCAGTGCGGAGCCGGAATCGGTGGTGAGGGCGAGCACCACGGTGGTGCCCGCCGGAGTGTGCACCCGGGCGTTGGCGAGCAGGTTGGCGATCACCTGGTGCAGGCGGTGCTCGTCGCCCACCACCGTCACCGGCTCCTCGGGCAGGTCCAGCAGCCACCGGTGGCCAGGACCGGCGGTGCGGGCGTCCGACGTGGTGTCCAGCGCGAGCCTGGTGAGGTCGACGGTGTCGCGCGCCAGCGGCCGGCCCGCGTCGAGCCGCGCGAGCAGCAGCAGGTCGTCGACGAGTCCGCTCATCCGCTCGGTCTCCGACTGGATCCGCTCCAGCGCGTGCCGCACCTCGCCCGGCACGGGCCCGGGATGCCGCCCGGCCAGCTCGGCATGGGCGCGGACCGTCGCCACCGGCGTGCGCAACTCGTGGCTCGCGTCCGCGGCGAAGTGCCGCAGCCGCTCCTCGCTCGCGTGGCGTCTGCTCAGCGCATCACCCACATGGCCGAGCATCCGGTTCAGCGCGGCCCCGACCTGGCCCACCTCCGTCGCCGGGTCGCAGTCGGGCACGGGCTCGGGCATGGCGACCTCGCCGCTCGCCAGCGGCAGGCGCGTCACGTCGGACGCCGTCGCGGCGACGCGGCGCAACGGGCGCAGCGACGCCCGCACCCACAGGCCCCCGGCCACCCCGGTCGACAGCAGCACGGCGGCGAAGACGAGCGCCTCGACGGCCTCAAGGCGGTGCAGTGTGTCCTCGACCGGCGCCAGCGGCAGGCCCGTGACGAGGACGTCGCCGTCGTCGCCGCGCACCGCGATGACCCGGTAGCGGCCGAGTGCCGAGAGCCGGATCGTCCGCCCGTGGCCGTCGGGCGCGAGGGCGGCCAGCGCGTGGCGGTCCGCGGCCGTCAGACGGACGCGCGCGTCCGCACGGTCGCGGACGACGGCCGCCTGGGTGGCCCTGCCGGACAGCAGGCGCGCGCCGAAGGTGCCCTCGGCCTGGCCGCGCGTGTCCAGGTGGTTGTCCGCGTCGGGGTGCGCCTCGTGCTCCAGGCCCGCCGCGAAGCGGCCGCCTGCCGCGGTGAGCTGCTCGTCCACCCGCTGTTCGAGGAACCCGCCGAGCGCGACCACCGTGGTCACACCGACCGCCAGGCAGGCGAGGGTGAGCAGCACCACGAGACCCACGGTCAGCCGGGCACGCAGGGAGCGCGGCACGAGTGAGCGCGACGGCGGGATCCGGCTCACGGCGCGTCCGGCTTGAGGACGTAGCCGACCCCGCGGACGGTGTGGATCAGCGGCGTCCTCCCGGCGTCGATCTTCTTGCGCAGGTAGCTGATGTACAGCTCGACGACGTGCGCCCTGCCGCCGAAGTCGTAGGACCACACGCGGTCCAGTATCTGCTCCTTCGACAGCACGCGGCGCGGATTGTGCATGAGCAGCCTCAGCAGCTCGAACTCGGTGCGCGACAGATCCACCGCCACCCCCGCACGCGCCACCTCGCGCGCGTCCTCGTCCATGGTGAGGTCGCCGACACGCAGCACGTCGTCGGCGGGCTCCCGCGCCATGCCCGCCCTGCGCAGCAGGCCACGCAGCCGGGCGAGCACCTCCTCGAGGCTGAACGGCTTGGTGACGTAGTCGTCGCCGCCCGCCGTGATGCCGGCGATCCGGTCCTCCACCGCGTCCCTGGCCGTCAGGAACAGCACGCACACGTGCGGGAGCGTGCGCCTCAGCGCCTTCAGCACCTGCAGGCCGTCGAGGTCGGGCAGCATCCAGTCCAGCACGACCGCGTCCGGCCTGAAGCCTTCCGCGGTGGTGAGGGCCGAGGCACCGTCGGCGGCCGTGCGCACATCCCAGTGCTCGTAGGCGAGCGCCCCTGCCAGGGCCTCGGTGAGGTCGGGCTCGTCGTCGACGACGAGGACGCGGGCGGCAGTGCCGTCGGGCCTGCGCAGTACCGAGCGGGGCGAGCGGGGCGAATCGTTGTCCATCGTGTCTCCAGCATCTCCTCCACCCGTGCGCCCGCGGCGGCGGTCCACCTCTGAGTTTGCTCTGAATCCGGCCGAGGGCGCTCATTGAGAGGCTGCTCAGAGGGTGTGCGGCGAGGCTTGCGTCCCGACCCGCGACAGCGGCAGGGCCGATACGGCCGGCCGCGACCAGGGAGACAGCCGATGACCACCGAGACCACGCCCCGCCGGGCCGCTGCCGCCGCGCCCCCGGCCCGCCGCTCCGCCGTGCGCCTGGTCCCCGCGGCGGCACAGGCCCTCATCGGCGCGGGCGCCGCAGCCATCGTCGGGCTGTGGTGGAGCGACACGACGTCGGTGGTGGGCGCCGCCGGCTGGCTCACCGACGCCGGCCGCATCACCGGGCTGCTCGCCGGGTACGCCTGCGCCGTCCTCCTCGCCCTCATGGCACGCGTGCCGCTGCTCGACCACGGCGTGGGCACGGACCGGCTGGCCCGCTGGCACGCCATGGGCGGCCGCTACACGGTCTGCCTGGCCTCCGCGCACGTCCTGCTGATCATCTGGGGGTACTCCCTCACCTCGCACACCTCCGTCGTGAGCCAGACGGGAACACTGGTCCTGCACTACCCGGAGATGCTCAAGGGGACCATCGGGTTCCTGCTCCTCCTCGCCACCGGCGTGGTGTCCGCCCGCGCCGCACGGCGCAGGATGCGCTACGAGACCTGGTACCACCTGCACTTCGCCACCTACCTCGCGGTGTTCCTCGTCTTCGGGCACCAGCTCGCCAACGGCGCCGACTTCGTGGGAAACCGCGCGCTCCAGCTCGCCTGGTACGCGATGTACCTGACGATCGCGGCACTGCTCGTCTGGTTCCGCTTCGTCGTGCCGGTGCGCCGTACGATCCGCCACCGGCTGCGGGTCGCGGCCGTGCACCCGGAGGCGCCGGGCATCGTCTCCGTGTACCTGACCGGCCGGCGGCTCGACGAACTCACCGTCAGGCCGGGCCAGTTCTTCCGGTGGCGGTTCCTCGCCCCGGGCATGTGGTGGGCCGCCAACCCCTACTCGCTGTCGGCTCCTGCCGGGTCGGGCTCCCTGCGGATCACCGTCAAGGCCGTCGGCACGCACAGCGCGGCGCTCGCCCACCTGGCCCCCGGGACCCGGGTGTGGGCCGAGGGGCCCTACGGCGGCTTCACCCAGGCACGCGCGTCGGGCGACAAGGCCCTGCTGATCGCCGGGGGAGTGGGCATCACCCCGCTGCGCACGCTCTTCGAGACGCTGCCGGGCGAGGTCACCCTCATGTACCGGGCCCGCAGCGCGCGCGACCTGGCGCTGCGCGGCGAACTCGACGCCCTGGCCGCCGAGCGCGGCACGCGTGTGCTCTACGCCCTCGACGACGCCGCCGGGCCCCACGCGCTGCCGCTCACCGCGCGCGCCCTGCTCAGGGCCGTCCCCGACCTCACCGCGCACGACGTCTACCTGTGCGGCCCGCCCGCCATGACGGCAGCGGCGACCCGGGCCCTGCGCGCCGCCGGCGTCGCGCGCGGCCGCATCCACCACGAGTCTTTCGCCTTCTGACCAGGACCACGGAGAAACGAGCAGACCATGCGCAGAGCGGTCCTCACCACGCTGTCGACCACCGCGGGCGTCGTCCTGCTGCTGTCGCTCAAGCCGCACCAGTCCGCACCGCCCGCCGTCACCGCGCGGGCCCCAGCGACGACCTCGCCCACCCCTCGTCCGAGTGGGAGCGCCACGGCCGACGGCACCTGGACCGGCACCACCGTCGACACGCGCTACGGACCCGTCCAGGTATCCGCCACCCTGCAAAGGGGGCGCCTGACCAAGGTCACGGTCCTCCAGGTGCCCAACGGAAGCGGCCGGGACCGGGAGATCGCCGGCTACGCGGTGCCCCGGCTCACGCAGGAGGCGCTCGGGGCGCAGAGCGCCCGGATAGACGCCGTCTCCGGGGCGAGCTACACCAGCGAGGGCTACATCAGGTCGCTGCAGAGCGCGCTGGACCGCGCCGGTGCCTGAGCGGGCCGCCGCCACGGGCGTGCGCCACGTCGAGCACGTCATGGGGACGGTCTTCTCCTTCGACGTGCGCGACCGGGCCACGGAGCGCGTACGCCAGGGGCTCGCCGACGCGGTGGCCTGGCTGCACCACGTGGACCGTGTGTTCTCGACCTACCGCGAGGACAGCGCCGTCAGCCGCCTGCGGCGCGGTGAGACCACGCCGGAGCGGTGCCCGGCCGAGGTCGCCGAGGTGCTGGCCCTGTGCGAGCACGCCAGGCGCGACACGGACGGCTACTTCAGCGCCGCGCCCGACGGGCGCCTCGACCCGTCGGGCCTCGTGAAGGGCTGGGCCGTGGAACGCGCCTCGTGGCTGCTGCACAACGCGGGGGCGCACAACACGAGTGTCAATGGCGGCGGTGACATCCAGCTGCGGGGCGAGAGCGCCCCCGGCACGCCGTGGCGCGTCGGCGTCGCGCACCCGCTGCGCCCCGGCGAGCTCGTCGCCGTCGCCGAGGGAAACGATCTCGCCGTCGCCACGTCGGGCACGGCGGAGCGCGGTGCCCACATCCTCGATCCGCACACCGGCCGGCCCGCGCGCGGCCTGCTGTCGGTGACCGTGACCGGGCGCCATCTGACCTGGGCCGACGTCCTCGCCACGGCGGTCTTCGCCAAGGGCAGCGCCACCCTGCCGGGGACGGCGCGCGCCGCGGGATACGAGGTACTCGCCGTCACGCCCGGCGGAGAGGTACGGCACAGCGACGGCTTCCCCGCCCCGCGCCCGAGGTGACGGGGCGGACGGCCGGCCCGCCGCTCAGGAGGGCGTGCCGGTCTCCGGCGCCTGCGTCGTCAGCAGCGGCTGGAGCACGCCCGTACTCAGCCGCGCGACCAGCGGCGTCGCCGCCCGCGCGATCACCCGGCTGACCACGTACGCGACCGGCAGGGCCAGGATCGCGGAACCGATCACGTCGTGCGGGTAGTGGGCGCCGACGTACACCCGGGTGAACCCCTCGAACAGCGCGAAGATCGCCGCCACCGCGCTCAGGCGCCGGTCGAGCAGCCACAGGGCCGCGACCGTCGCGAAGGCGGTGGTGGAGTGCCCGCTGGGGAAGGCGTAGTCGCTGCGGACCGGGCACGCCTCGATGTAGTAGTCGTGGGGCAGCGAGTAGCAGGGCCGCACCTCGGCGACGAACTTCTTCACCACCTCGGCGACGGCGAAGGTGACCGCCACGGACACCGGCACGGCCAGCGCGAGCGTCATGGCGCGCGCGCCGCGGCGCCGGGCGTTCCACCAGCCGATCACCATGAGGACGGCGAAGACGGCGAGCCCGGCGGTGGTCCACAGGTCGATGGCCGAGTTCAGCCAGCGGGTGTCGCGTGCGAACCCGGTGACGGAGGTGAAGAGCGACCCGTCGATGCCGGAACCGTTGTAGGCGAGCGTCGCCGCCGCGTGCGTGGTCATGAGGCCGCTTCCTTCGTACGTGTCGGCCGGCGCCGCGCAGGTCGGAGGGGTCCGGCCGGCCCGGTTCGTCTACGTGACAGTAGACGATGAGCCGGGCCCGGCCAAATCCTGAACGGCGAACGGGGCAAGGGGAGTCGCGGGCGGCTTCGACCGGCGCTCACCGCCCGGCGGCGGCCGGGTCCGGCACGAGCGCGGTGGTGATGGTCATCGGCTTCCCCGTGACGGCGATCATGTGCAGCGTGTGGCCGCCGCGCGCCACCCGCCGAAACCCGTGCGGCGGCGTCAGCTCGTACGTCGCCGAGGCGTGCGGCCCGATTGACGCGGGCCCCGACGTGATCGCCCACCAGCCGGAGGCGCTCTGGGCCGCGCGGCTCGCGAAATGCGGGGTGAGCGTCGTGCCCGTCGTGTTGACGACCCGCACGGCCGCCGAGGTGATCCCGTGCCGGGGCGTGTCCGTGAACCGTGCGGTGACCGTCATGCGCAGTGGTGCGGGGCTCGCCGCCGCGATCGCCGCGCACGCCGCCGCGGGCAGCAGGAGGCCCGCACCGCACGCCGCTTTCGCGCGGCGCCCCAGCGGCAGCCGCGGCTGCCACGCGCCGGCCAGCGCGGAGGCCGGCACGGTGGCGGCCGCGGCGAGCCAGAGCGGCGTCATGAGCAGGTAGTACCCGTCCTGCGAGCGGGTCGACAGGTAGAAGGGGAGCCACGGCAGGACCGTCAGCGCGGGCCCGAGCCGCCGTGCGAACAGGACGAGCGCGGCGAGCAGCCCGAGCAGCAGCAGGAGGGTCGCGTAGGAGTAGAAGTCCAGCCTGCTACTGCCCGGGGTGAAGTAGTACGAGATGCCCATGAGGCCCTGCCCGTGCAGGATCGCGCCCTGGCTGATGGGCAGCAGCAGCCCGGAGGCCCAGGCGCGCGGGCCCAGGGCGGCGACGTACGCGTTGAGCACCGCCCAGGTCAAGGCGGCGACACCGGCGTAGCGGGCCGTGACGGCGAGCGCGCGGCGGCCCGGTGTGCGCAGCCGTGCCCGGTCGCCATCGGCTTCTCTCGCGTCCGGTGCCGGGTCGCCGTGCCCGGCCATGTCGCCGCGCCGCACGGCGTACACGCCGATGAGCAGGAACGGAGCGAGGAACCATGCCAGTTGCTGGGCCGCGCACGCGGCGCCGAGGCAGACCGCGCGCAGCACCCCGTACCGCCCGAGCCTGCCGCCCGCCCCCGTGGCGGGCCAGCGGACCACGACGGGAACGAGCAGGGCGAGGGCGAGTACGGCCGGGTAGCCGAGCCGTGCGTACGCCGGGAGCATGCCGAAGCCGAGGCAGACCGCGGTGGCGGCCGAGCGCCACGGCACCGGGAGCAGTCGCCAGAGCACGAGCGTCCCGATGATCAGGGCGGCGCTGGTCACCAGGGTGGCGGCCGCGGTGGAGTGGATCACCAGCCGCACGGGCGCGGCGATCATGGCGGTCAGCGGCGGGTAGCCGTACGTGAAGTCGCCGCCGCCCGCCATGGTCTTGGTGAGGCCGACGCGCGGCGTGCCGAACAACCAGGGCCAGGGATCACCGTAGACGGGGCGACCGTGCAGGATCTGGAGCGCGGCCTGCGCCGTCAGCACGCCCTCGTCGCTGCCCGCGTGGTCGAGCCAGTAGCCGCAGACCACCAGGGTGATCGCCACGGCGAGCACGAGGCCGTCCACGCGTGCGAGTGCCCGGCGCCCGCGCACAGCGAGCGCGAGAACCCCGCAGACGAGGATCGCGGCGTAGCAGAGGGAGATCACCCCGGCGACCGGCGGGTGCCGGTGCATCGCCGTCGTCCACAGTGTCCGGGTGCCGATGAACAGGCTGATCGTGGCGAGCAACGTCAGCCCTCTGTGCCACTGCGCGGGCGCCGGGTCCGCGGCCGCGCGCCCGGCGCGTACGTGGCGCAGGGTGAGAATGCGGCGGCCGGGTGGACGCGGTCCTGAGTCGTCGACGGGAGCGTGCAGGGTGTCGTCCACAGCGGCGTCCTTACCTGGTGCGAGCGACCCCCCGGGCGACTACTGCGTCATGCAGGCAGATCATATTCACGCAGCGTTCGTCCCGCCCTGGTCGTCGCCGGCCCGCCGCGCGGACCTCGCCGTCCTACTGCGCGGGCCGGTGCAGCAGCCCCCGGGCGACGAGTTCGACGGTCAGGGCCACCGCGGCGGCCTGCACGGCCATCAGCGCGATCAGCACGAACAGCTGGACGGCCCCCGCCGTCAGGGGCGAAGCGCCGCCCAGCAGCACTCCGACGAACGCGCCCGGAAGGGTGACGAGCCCGACCGTGCGCGTCTGGTCGAGGCCGGGCAGCTGGGCGTCGGACGCCGCGGGACGCACGACTTCGAGGCGGGCGTCCCGGTCGAGGAAGCCGAGCGACAGGGCGGCCTCCACCTCTCCGCGCCGCTGCGTCAGCTCGTCCAGCGCCCGCCGGCCGGCGAGCACCGTCGCGGTGAGCGCGCCGCCCAGCAGGATCCCGGCGATGGGGATCAGCGCGATGCCCTTCAGCGGCACGAGCCCGGTCAGCAGCAGCGCCGCGACGACCGGGGCGGTGGCCGCGGCGATGGGTACGGCGGTGAGCCACCAGGACCCGTCGGAGGTCAGCCGGCGGCCCGCCGTGCGCACCGCTGTCGCGAACATCAGGAGCAGGAACGCCGTCAGCGCCCACAGCGAGCGGATCACGTACGTGATGACCACGGACACCGCCGCGAGCTGGACCGCGGCCCTGACCCCCGCGAACGCGATCTGGCGCCACCGCTTAGGACCTGTCTCCGCCCCGAGGTGGTAGCGGGCGGACACGAGTATCGCCGCCAGCAGGAGCGCGGCCAGCACGATCCCGAGCGTCCTGTCGACGGGGAGCAGCGAGGCGGCCGTGACCGTGGTGTCGCGCATGGGTACCGTCCGTTCTCCGTGTGTGGGTCCTCTGCGTGGCCCGTGCTGCGACGCGTGGCCCGCGCTCGGAAGAGTGCCAGGGGCCGAGGCCCGCGCTCGGAAGAGTGTCAGAGGCGCGCCGCCGGAAGGGCGGCCGCCCCTCTTTCGACTACAGTGTTGTAGACGAAAGGTCCGACGCCGGCCGTCCGGGACTTCGGGCCTCGGCCCCCCGCCGCGGTCGCACCACGAGGAGAAGGTTCGCGACCATGGCCGCACCCCTGTTCACGGCCGCACAGCTCGCCGTGAACGTGCTCGACGCACGATCCCTCCTGTCCGCGTTCGGTGTCGCGGGCATCGCCCTGGTGATGTTCGCCGAGACCGGGCTGCTGATCGGGTTCTTCCTCCCCGGCGATTCGCTGCTGTTCACCGCGGGGCTCCTGTGCACGGGGACCGCCGACCGCGGCTCCGCGCTGTCGCTGCCCCAGGTGCTCGTCGCGTCCGCCGTCGGCGCCCTGGTCGGGGCGCAGGTCGGGTACATCATCGGGCGGCGCGGCGGGCGCGCGCTGCTCGACCGCAGCCGGTCGCGGCGGCTGCACGAGGGCGCGGTCAGGGCCGAGGAGCTGCTGGCGAGGTACGGGCACGCGAAGGCGGTCGTGCTCGCCCGGTTCATCCCGGTCGTCAGGACCGTGCTCAACCCGCTCGCGGGCGCGCTCGGCGTGCCCGTGCGCACCTTCACCGTGTGGCAGACGGCCGGCGGCCTGGTGTGGTCGATCGGCCTCGTGCTCGCGGGGTACGCGCTGGGCTCGTCGGTGCCCAACGTCGACCGCTACCTGCTGCCGATCATCGCCCTGATCGTCATCGTCTCGCTGGTGCCGCTCGCCGTCGAGCTGGTGCGCTCCCGCAAGCGCGCGGCGCGCGAGGGCACGGCGCGCGAGGGC
>NZ_JAGIQL010000229.1 GCF_017813245.1 Streptomyces montanisoli | reverse complement strand
GCCTCGCGCGCGTCGCCCGCCTCCGCGCGCAGCGCCGCGGCCATGTCCTCCAGGGCCTCCGTGCGCAGCACGGAGGCCCTGCGCAGCGCGGCCACCGCCGGGTCCGATGCGTCGCCCGCCTCGCCGTGGGCCGCCGCCAGCACCTCGCCGACGGTCGTCAGGCCGCCCAGCTCGCCCCGTACGCTCCGGCCGAGCGACTCGACCGCGCCGAGTGTGCGGGCCCTGGCCCGGCAGTGGAACGCCAGCTCGCAGGCGGCGAGGCATTCGGGCGCGTAGGCGGCGGGCACCGACTCCACCGCCTCCGTCAGCTGCTCGCCGTCGCGCGCCGACACGTCGAACGTGGTGCCCTCGGGCAGCGCGGCCGCGATGTCCTCGACGCGCGTGAGCCGCGCCAGCTGGCGGCTCGTGACCGCTCGCTGCTTGCGCACGTCGACGACGGAGGCCGCGGGCAGGTTCGAGAAGTCCTTCGGGCACACCAGCAGCACCCGGTCGCCGACGCTCGCGCCTTCCGTGTGCTCGGCGATCCGCTCCAGCGCCAGCACGTACACGGCCGACTGGCGCGCCGCGCCGCCGACCTTCGCCGCGTCGGCCGAGCCGTCGAGCATCGGGAACGACTTGATCTCCACGACGGTCCACCGCCCACGCGGGTCGACCACCACTGCGTCCGGCTCCAGGTAGGCGGGCGAGCCCGCCACGTCGAGTGCGAGCAGCGGGTGGTCGAGCAGCGTCCAGCCGCCGCCGTCGCGCGTGGCCTCGCGCAGCGCGAGCGCCGTACGCGCCACCCGCCCCTCGGGGCCCGCGGCGGACAGGTCCGGCACGCGCGCGCTCTCGTCCGCCCCCGCCGCGCCGGGGGTGCCCAGGTGCTCCTTGACGAGCCGCAGCAGCTCCTGCCCGCCGTCGGCCTTCACGCGCGCCTCGAACGCATTGCCCCGGGCGAACGCGAACTGCGACTGCCCGAAGGGCGCGGGCGAGCCCAGCGCCTGGGCGAGCGCGCCCTTGTCGACACCCGCGCCGTCGAGCAGCGCGCGCCGCCTGCATCCGGGGTTCGCGGCGAGCGCGGCCAGCGCCCTCGCGTCCAGCGGGCGCGCGGGCACCTCGGGGCCTCGCAGCTCAGCGAGCCGCTGCCGCAGTGCCGCCCGCCTCGGCCCCGGCACGGCGCCGTGCGACGCCTCGTCTCGCGCCCGCGGAGGAACCGCCGGCGCGCGTCCGCTGCTTTGGGAATCGCTCACCCGCGGAAGTCTCGCACCCACCGCTGACAATCGTGGTGCCCCGGGGCGCGGACGCCGCCCGCGAGCCGCCGAGGACCCGGTTCATGGCCCCGCGCAACGGCTCCGAGAGCAGCGCGCCCACGACCATGACGGCGACACCCGCGACGGCGTCGAGCAGGTAGTGGTTCGCGGTGCCCACGACGACGAGCGTGATGACGGCCGGATAGGCGGCGCCGAGCCACCGCACGACCGGCGTACGCGCGTGCCGCCACAGCAGCACACCGCACCACAGCGCCCAGCCGACGTGCAGGCTCGGCATCGCCGCGTACTGGTTGGTCATGTCGCCGAAACCGCGCGGCGCGCTCGCCTCGCCGCCCCACCACCCGTACGAGCTGAAGTGGGCCATCGTGTCGGCGAACCCCTCGGCCGGGCCGAGCAGCCGGGGCGGCGCGGTGGGCAGGAGGGTGAAGCCGACGAGGCCGATCATCGTGGAGAGCATCAGCCAGGTGCGCGCCCTGCGGTAGTGGGCGGGCCTGCGGCGGTAGAGCCAGAGCAGGACGGCCGGGGTGACGAGGTAGTGCAGGGAGGCGTAGGCGAAGTCGGCGGGGACGCCGAGCACGGCCGAGCGGGTGAAGGCCCGGTTGAGCACACGTTCCGGGTCGATGTGCAGGTGCTGTTCGAAACCGAGTATGGCGAGGCCGTGGTGGACGGCCCCGGGTATGTCACCGCGCACCAGCAGGCGTCCCACCGAGTACGCGACGTACAGGACGGCGAGCAGCAGGACCTCGGCCCACCACCGCGGCCGGACGCGTGCCCCGGTGGTCGCGGTGGGGCGCGCTGTGTACTGCATACGGACGTCTCCATGGTCTCTTCACGCACCGTTGGGCCGCCGTTCAACCTACGGGGCGGGTGGTACGGCCGGTGGAGCGGGTGGACGGTCGCCGGGATGGCTGGGATGACGGGGATGTCTGGGATGGCTGGGATGGCTGGGATGTCGACGGGGGCTTCGTCCCGTCGAGGTGGAGGGACGCCACGGTGTGCACGGGGGTTGCCCGTGAGGCGGCACGGGCCGGTGGGCGATGATGGGTGCCTCATTCGCCGCGAACCCTGGGAGAAGACCGCACATGCGCCTGTTCCTCGTCCGGCACGGCCGGACGGCCTGGTCGGTGTCCGGGCAGCACACCGGCAGGACGGACGTGCCGCTGCTCGACGAGGGGCGCGCGGACGCGAAGGCGCTCGGGCAGCGCCTGCACCGGGCGCCGTGGGCGGGCCTCGCCGGCGCCGAGGTGCGCACCAGCCCGCTCGTGCGCGCCGCGGAGACGTGCGAGCTCGCGGGGTTCGGCGACCGCGCCACGCGGTGGGACGTGCTGCAGGAGTTCCACTACGGCGACTACGAGGGGCTCACGCCCGCGCAGATCACCGCGGCGCGGCCCGGCTGGTTCATCTGGCGCGACGGGGTGCCGGGCGGCGAGAGCCTGGCGCGGGTCTCGGAGCGCGCGGACGAGGTGGTCGCCTGGGCGCGGTCGGCGCGGCGGGACGCGGTGGTGTTCGCGCACGGGCACATCCTGCGGGCGATCGGCGCGCGCTGGCTCGGCGAGCCCATCGCGTTCGCGGCGCGCGTGCGCCTCGCGCCCGCGTCCCTCTCGGTACTCGGCTGGGCGTACGGCGCACCCGCGCTCGAGGTGTGGAACGACACCGCGCACCTGGAGGGGCGCGCCTGAGCGCGGCGCCCGGGTACCCGTGGGACGAGCGCACGACGGGCACGCGCCCCACGCCCTCTTGCGCGGCGCGGGACAATGGACGACGGTCCCCGGCGGACCACGCACGCGTACAGCACGTCCGGCAGTACCCAGGAGGACACACGATGGCGGATGCCGACCAGAGCGAGCGCCGCATGAGGCCCGCCCCGCTGCTCTTCGAGCCGGCGGCCGCGGCGGCCGACCCGGACCGCTTCTTCGGCCTCGAGTCCATGGACGACCCGGCACAGCTGCTGGACAGGTCGACGGAGCTGACGCTGTCGTTCAGGGCGGCCACGGACCGGGCCGTCGAGTTCCAGGCGGTCGCCGCCGCGCAGCTCGCGGACCCGCGCAGGTTCGACCGCCTCACGGCGGCGGACATCGCGCGGCGCGCGCGGTGGACAGAGGACTACGCGAAGAAGATGATCGAGTTCGGCAGGGACCTGCAGAACGGCAGGGGCCTGGCCGAGGAGGCCTGACCCGCCCGCTCCGGGCGGCCGCCCGCGCGCGCCTGGCCGCATGCACGCCCGGCCGCATGCCCGGCAACATGCCCGGCAACATGCATGCTCGGCCGTTTCGACGTTGCGGATGCACGTGCATACGAACGCGCATCCGGCATATGCGCTGGGGCAGGTTACGCCCCGTCCCCCGCCCCTGTCCCGGGATTCGGCAACCGACGGCCACGCGTCCGTCACGCCGGGTAGACCAGTGCCATGAGCGCCTGGCTGCGAGACGAAGAGAAGACCCACCGCCCCGGTAGTGACCTGTTCGCTCTCATCGGCGAGACGGAGCGGCCCTGGCCGGAGCGTGCCCGCGCCGAGCAGGTCACGCCGGAGGGCGCCGCCTGGCTCGCCTCGGCCGCCACGTGCCCGCGCTCCACCCTCTCGCTGTGGCGGGCGCGCCCGGGGCTGCCAGGCGTGCTGCCCTGCGGCTCGGTGTTCGACGTGGTGAACCTGCCCACCGTCTTCGCCCGCCGGGTGCTCGACCGCATGTGGGCGCAGGGGCCGGGCTCGGGCCCTGTCGCGACGCACCGCGGGCGCGTGCTGCTCTTCGCCGCGCCCGGGACCGCCCAGCGGCTGCCCGCGCTGATCGGCTGGGAGGAGTGGGGCGGCGCGGACCGCACGGGCGGCGTGCCGCCGCTGCTGTGCCACGGCGCGGGGGACGCGGTCACCGTGCCGGCCCTGTCGCCGGCGACGGGTCCGGGACCTCGCTGGGTCGTCGCGCCCGGCACGCGCGGGCCCTGGCTGCCCGGGCCCGAGGTGCTGCTGTGGGCGTGCGTGGGCGCGGCCCGCGGGGCGCCGCGCGGGCGCGAGGACGGGACGGTTCCCACGGCACGGCGCCGACCTGCCGCTTCGCCGTCGTTTATCGATTTTTCCTCTCACCGCTCCGGGTGCTAATGTCTACGACGTCAGCAGGCGCCGCTAGCTCAGTTGGTTAGAGCAGCTGACTCTTAATCAGCGGGTCCGGGGTTCGAGTCCCTGGCGGCGCACAGACGACGGAAGGCCTCCACCAGCAGGTGGGGGCCTTCCGTGCGTACAGGGCAGGGCCGGTACGCACACGGCCGGGAGCGCGTCAGGCGCGCGGGTCGGTGGTAATCTTCACCGTCCACGCTCCCGTTCCGCTGCGGTCGGCCACCTCGACCGAGACCCGTTCCCCCGGCACGGTGTACGTCTCGCCGACGCCGAGCGGCGCGTCCGCGAGCGGCGGGTAGACGGAGCTGCCCTGGCAGGCCGACGTGTGCGGGTGGGTGTCGTACACGTCGATCGGGCCGCCGCCCGACTCCGTGGCGCTGCGGACGCGGTAGATCAGCACGCCCTCCCTGCAGGTGGTGGCGTCGTTGCCGACGGCGGCGCGCACCTCCACGGCGATCGCGGAGTCCTCTCCCGTCCTGATGACGACGAGGCGGGTGCCCGTGCGGCCGGCGGCGGACCTGGGCGCCGAGATCGGCTCCAGGGTGAACATCGAGGAGCCGGCCTTCTGCACGCACCGCACCTGGCGGTCGTCCAGCCAGCCGAGCTTCCATTTCAGCCATCCGAAAAGGTCGGGTGCGAGGCCGAACTGGCTGCCCATCACGTCCCAGTCGCCGACGTAGGTGTCCCAGTCGCCCTTGCCGTCCGCGGGGCGGTGGTAGAGGTCGGGCAGGTCGAACACGTGGCCCGTCTCGTGCGCGAGGACGTTGTGGTCGGGCGGGTGGTGTTCGAACACGGTCACGACGCGTCCGATGTCGGTACCGTCGGCGTGCATCGGATGGTCGAAGTTGACCACCTTCGTCGCGTCCGAGTCGACGCCCGGCGCGTCCGGGTCGGCCACGAGGTAGACGACCTGGTACTTCGCGAAGTCCACGACCGGGTCGGACACCCGCAGGGCGTCGCGCAGGTACATGTCGCGACGCGCGGGTGCCCAGTCGCGCTTCATGCGGTACGCGGTGGAGGGCTTCGGCATCTCGAGCCAGCGGTGCTGCGGGTGGTTGCGCAGGACGAACCGGCCGTAGGAGGAGCGGTTCCAGAAGTCGCTGGTGGCCGGAAAGTGGTCGGCGGCCAGCTCGCTCGGGGTCGTCTTCGGCACCGAGTCGGGGAAGGACAGGAAGATCATGACCGAGTCGACGCGGTGGTCGGGGCGTACGTAGGCGCTGTTCCAGGTGTCGAGTCCGAGGCTGTGGTGCGCGGCCGTACGCGGCAGGGCGCAGGCGTCGGGCGAGGTGGAGGCGGCGACCGTGCCGCCGGTGACCAGCGAGGTCGCGGCGAGGGCCATGAGCGACGTGAGGGCGGCGGCGGTCCTGCGCAGGCGCGGGCGTTCCTGACCCGGGGGTGGCTGCTGACGTTCCACGAAGGCCTCCGGCCGCGGAGTTCATGTGACGTCATCCACTTTGTGATGTTTTGTTATCGAATGCCCGTCAGGGAGAACCGGCCGGGTGAGTTCCCGGTGATGGGCCGCGGCGACACTCCGATCGGGCGAGACTTTCGATCACGGAACGTCACAAAACGTCGGGTCGCGCGTGACCTGCGTCGCAGATATGCAGAAACGGTCAACCGATGGGCGGACGGCGCCCGCCCGGCCGCCCGTTCACGGTTCCATGGCTGGAACACGCCCCCGCGCTGGCTCTATGATCGGCTCACTTTCCCGGTCCGACCGTCCCTGACCGCCCTTGTACGACACGACTGCACCGTGGGAGCGAGCCGTGAGCGCAACCTCCGAAACGCCGCGATCGGCGGCAGTCCCGGCACACGGCGAGGCTCGCCCGGCGGACGCCACGGTCACCGACCGTCACCCGTTCGGGGGAGCGCGCGGGGGCGTACGTCCGAGCGACTACCGCGCCGCGTTCAACGCGGCCCAGCTCCCCATGGCGTTCCTCGACGACAAGGGGACGGTGCTCAGCGCCAACGCCGCGCTGGCCGACCTCCTCGGCGCGTGCGGGACCGTCCTGCCCGGGCAGGCGGCCGCCGACCTCGTCGACCTCGCCTCCGACGCCCGCACGTGGCACGCCTACCGCGAGGTGCTGCGCGGCAGACGGCCACGGCTGCGCTGCACGCGGCGCCTCAAGCACCCCGAGGGGCGGGCCGTGTGGGCCGAGGTCACCGTGGCGCCCGTGGCCGGCACCGACGGGGGTGCGCTGCTCGCGGTCAGCGACATCAGCGACCGGCGCGAGCTCCAGGCGCGCCTGCGCCACCTTCAGATGCACGACCCGGTGACCCGGCTGCCCAACAGGGCCCTGTTCTTCGAGCGCCTCACGGCGGCGCTGGAGTCCTCGACCGCGGCGGTGCTGCCCGTGCCGGGAACCTGCGAAGGGGCGGCCGGCGGCGAAGGCGTGGCCGGCCGCGGCGGTGACGGCGACGGTGACCGCGACGACGACGGCGAGGGCGGGGCGTACGAGCACGGCACCGGCCGCATCGGGCTGCTCTACCTCGACCTGGACGGTTTCAAGGCCGTCAACGACACGCTCGGCCACCGCACCGGCGACCGGCTGCTCGCCGCCGTCGCGCAACGCCTGGTCGACTGCGCCGAGCACGCCGACCGCGAGGGCGGCGGCCACCTCGTGGCCCGGCTCGGCGGCGACGAGTTCGCGCTGCTCGTGGAGGACTCGACGGGCACGGAGCAACTGACCTGCCTGGCGCGGTCGGTGCTCGACTCGCTCCAGCTGCCGTTCGACCTGGCGGGGCAGCGGCTCGCGCTGTCGGCGTCGATCGGTGTGGTGGAGCGCCCGTGCGAGTCCACCACGCCGACGTGCCTCATGCAGGCCGCCGACACCACGCTGTACTGGGCCAAGGCCGACGGCAAGGCCCGCTGGACGGTCTTCGACCCGGAGCGCAACGCCCACCGGATGACACGCCAGGCGCTCTCGTCCTCGCTGCGCCCCGCCGTGGGACGCGGCGAGTTCCGGCTGGAGTACCAGCCGCTGGTGTGCATGGCCGACAGTTCGGTGCGCGGGGTCGAGGCGCTGGTGCGCTGGCAGCACCCGCAGTTCGGGATGCTGACGCCGAACCGGTTCATCGCCCTGGCCGAGGAGGACGGTTCGATCGTCCAGCTGGGCAGCTGGGTGCTGCGCACGGCGTGCCGGCAGGCGCGGCGCTGGCAGCTGGCGCACCCCGGTGCCGAGCCGCTGTTCATGAGCGTCAACGTCGCCGTGCGGCAGGTGTGGGACTCCGACCTGGTGGCGGAGGTGGCCGACGTCCTGGCCGAGACGGGTCTCGCGCCCGAGCTGCTCCAGCTCGAACTGACGGAGTCCGCGGTGATGGGCTCGGCCGGGCGGCCCTTGCAGGCCCTTCAGGCGCTGAGCGAGATGGGCGTGCGCATCGCCATCGACGACTTCGGCACGGGCTACTCGAACCTGGCGTACCTGAGCAGGCTCCCGGTGTCGGCGCTCAAGCTGGACGGCTCTTTCGTGCGGGGCTTCCGCTACGACGAGGGCGGCACGCACCACAACCCGGCGGACGAGATGATCGTCGAGGCGCTGGTGCAGCTCGCCCACCGGCTGGGTCTCACGGTGACGGCCGAGTGCGTGGAGACGTCGGTGCAGGCGGAACGGTTGCAGCAGATCGGCTGCGACACCGGTCAGGGCTGGCTGTACTCCCGCCCGGTCGCACCGGAACGCATCGCCGACCTCCTGGCCCGACGCGGCGCGGCCGCAGCCGCAGACGCGGGCGCGGGCGCAGACGCGGGCGCGGGCGCAGACGCGGGCGCGGGCGCAGACG
>NZ_JAGIQL010000228.1 GCF_017813245.1 Streptomyces montanisoli | reverse complement strand
AAGCAGGTCGCCTACGGCGTCGACCACGACGAGGCCTGCCGCCCCTGCCCGTGCCCGATCGGCCCGGGCGCCCACCGGACTACCCCGAGGCGCCCGGCGCGCCCGACCCGTTCGCCCTCGACCTCCTCGCCACGGAAGCCGCGGCCCGCGCGCACGCCCTGCTCGTCCTCGGCGCCGACCCCGTCGCCGACCTGACGCCCTGGCAGGACGCGGTCCGCCTCGCCGCCGCCCACCCCGGCTCAGGGCTCACGGCGTCGACCCGCGCGCTCTACCGCGACCTCGCAGCCGCCACGGACCGCACCCCCACCGACCTCGCGCGCGCCGTCGCCGCCTGGCGGCAGGGCGGCCTCGCCGGTCTCGACGTCCTGGAGCACGCGTGGGACCCGCCCGCGGGCCCCTTCGACCGGGCGCCGCCCGCCCTGGCCGCGGCCGACCTGCCCGCGCTGCGGCCCTGGCGCAACCGCCTCACGGGCCCCGCCCTGCAACTGCGGCTGGGCCGCGACGGCCTCTGGTACGGCTACGAGTCGGACCGCGACAGGGAGGACTGGTGGCCGCGCGGTATACCGGACACCGACCCGGTGGGCGCCGTCATCGCCCTGCTGGGCCGGTGACGGGTACGCTGCGGCCACGGACCGTTACGCACCGGGCACGATCGCGGCGAACCGAGG
The DNA here is from genome assembly GCF_017813245.1 of Streptomyces montanisoli. Lineage (GTDB taxonomy): Bacteria > Actinomycetota > Actinomycetes > Streptomycetales > Streptomycetaceae > Streptomyces > Streptomyces montanisoli. The sequence goes on along the minus strand of NZ_JAGIQL010000228.1, from coordinate 7,513 downwards.
GGGCAACCGGTGGACGATGTGGTGACGATGGCGGCGGCAGCGGTCGTCCAGCAGATGGCGCTCGACGGCTGGAGCGCGGTGCGCGACCGGTTCGCGGCGTTCCTGGCGCGCAGGAGCGGCGCGTCCGAGGACGCGGTCGGCGCCGAACTCGACACGTCACGAGCCGAGTTGACGGCTGCCAGGGAGGCCGGCGACGAGGAGGCGGCGGGCGAGCTCGAAACCGCGTGGCGCGGCCGCTTCCGCCGCGCTGTCCGCGACGACGCGGCCGGGCAGGAGGAACTGGCGCTGCTCGTGAGCCGGTTGACCGCCGGGCAGCCGGCGGTGCGCAGCGGTGACGTGCACAACACCATCAACGGCGGCACGTACCAGGGCCCTGTCATCCAGGCGGGTTCCGTCGGCCGGATGCGTCTCGACGGCCGCTCCTGACGCCGCCCGCCCCGGGGGGTCGGGCCGTGCTCAGAGTTGGCTCAACGGCCTCGTGGAGTTCTCGGCGGCACCCTCCCGCACAGGACCCGGCGCTTCCGGGCGGACCGGGTTGTCGGCGGGCGCGGCCGCACGCAGCGCCGCCTCGACCCGGCGGTTGCCGGTCATGGCCGACGTGACGGCGGTCATGGTGAGCAGGAGACCGGCGGCGGCGCAGAGCGGGGTGCGCACGCCGTAGGTGGTGGCCAGCCAGCCGCCGAGGAAGGCGCCGAACGGCGCGGCGCACATGGCGAGCATGCGGGAGGTGGAGGCGACCCGGCCCATCAGGTGGGCGGGGACGATCGCCTGCCGCAGGGAGGGGCCGAGCACCATCGTGGCGCCCATGCCCGCTCCGCAGACGGCCAGCGCGAGGCCGGCGGCGTACGGGTTCGGGGCGGTGGCAAGGCCCAGGACGGCGAGTCCTTCGATCGTGGCCGTGCAGGTCAGCGCGGTGCCGATGCCCAGTCGCCGGCCGAGGAAGGAGGCGATGGCCGCGCCGAGCAGGCCGCCGGCGGCCTCCGCCGTCAGGAGCAGGCCGAAGCCGAAGGCGCCGATGCCGAGACGCTCGTGCGCGAAGAGGGCGAGCACGGTGTCCACGGCGAGGAAGGCGATGTTCCCGACTGCCGGGCGCAGCGCGAGCCCGAGCAGCAACCGGTCGTGGAACACGTACGAGGCGCCGGCCCGCGCCTGCCGCAGCAGCGACTCACGGGCGTGCGGCACCGGCCGGGGCGCGGCAGGCAGCGACCGCACGAGCAGCGCGGAGAGCGCGAACGACACCGCGTCGGCGAGCAGCGGAAACGCCCGCCCGAGCGCGAGCAGGGCACTGCCCAGGGGCGGTCCCGCGAAGCCGGACGCGGCGGTCTGGGCGCCGCGCAGGCGGGAGTTGGCGCGCTCGAGGAGCGCGGGGTCGCGGCCGAGCAGATCCGGCAGATAGGCCGTCGCGGCCGTGTCGAAGAAGAGTCCTCCGAGGCCGAGCAGGAAGGCGACGGCCGCCAGCAGCGGAATGCTCAGCACGCCGAGCGCGGCCGCTGCCGCCGGTGTCGCGAGCAGCGCCGCCCGCGCCGCGTCCGTGACCCACATCGTGCGCCGACGGTCCCAGCGATCGACCAGCGCACCGCCGAACACACCGAAGAGCAGCCACGGCAGCGTTCCCGCGGCCGTGACGACGGCGAGTGCCATGGGATCGCGCGTCAGCGCCAGGGCGAGCAGCGGCAGCGCGGCGTGCGTCACCCCGTCACCGAGCGAGGACACCGTCTGCGCCGCCCACAGCCGCCCGAACCCGGCCGGCAACTTCCGCAGGTCTTTGGTCACTTGCCACCCTCTCCGGCCTGCGTGCTCGGTCCCGGGTGGAACAGTGCGAAGGCGAGCGACGCGTCCGGCAGTGACGGATCGGACAGCTCCAGGTACTCGTCCGCCAGCGCCCGCAGCCGCGCCCCCAGCTCCGCGAACTGCTCTCCGGTGAGACGCAGGTGCGCCATCCGCACGTGCCGCTCGCCGTCCGCGGGCGCCGCCTCCAGGTCCGCGATCGCGTGCCGCATCAGTACATCAGGACCGCCTTCGCCCGGATCGGGCAGCACGATCGCCCGCGCGGCCATGGCGTAGTACCGCTCGGTGACCCCGCGGACCTTCCGCGTCCGCACCACCTTCACCAGGCCGGCCCGTTCGAGCAGGCGCACGTGGTAGCTGGAACTGCCCTTGGCGAGGCCCACGCGTTCGGCGATCTGCGTGATCGTCGCGGGCTCGAAGCGGAGCACGGCCATGATCCGGTGGCGCGTGAGATTGGAGACGGCGCGCAGCTGCTCGTCGGTGGAGACGTGGAAGGTCTCCGGGATGTCGTCGTCAGTCATGGCCCCAATGGTCAACGTTTCTTGACCATTGGGCAAGGGGTTTTGCGCGTGGAGTCGGAGGAGCCTCTTCGCGGTCGCGTCTACTGGCGGTATCCGCCGAGGAACCTGCCGATCCGGCTGATCGCCGCGTCGAGGTCGTCCGCGTACGGCAGGGTCAGGATCCGGAAGTGGTCGGGACGCGGCCAGTTGAAGCCCGTGCCCTGCACGACCTGGATCTTCTCCCGCAGCAGCAGGTCGAGCACGAACTTCTCGTCGTCCACGAGCGGGTGGACCTTCGGGTCGATGCGGGGGAACGCGTACAGCGCCCCCTTCGGCTTGACGCAGGAGACGCCCGGGATCTCGTTCAGCCTCTCCCAGGCGCGGTCGCGCTGCTCGTGCAGCCTGCCGCCTGGGGCGGTCAGCTCGCGGATGGACTGGCGGCCGCCGAGCGCCGCCTGGATGGCGTACTGCGCGGGCGCGTTGGGGCACAGCCGCATCGACGCGAGGACGGTGAGGCCTTCGAGGTAGCCCCGCGCGTGCTGCCTCGGCCCCGTGACGACGAGCCAGCCCGAGCGGAATCCGGCCACCCGGTACGTCTTCGACAGGCCGCTGAAGGTGAGCACCACGAGGTCGGGGGCGAGCGCGGCCGCCGAGTGGTGGACCGCGTCGTCGTAGACGATCTGGTCGTAGATCTCGTCGGCGAACACCATCAGCTGGTGGCGCCTGGCGAGGTCCAGGATGCCTTCCACGATCTCGCGCGGATAGACGGCGCCCGTCGGGTTGTTGGGGTTGATGATCACGACGGCCTTCGTGCGGTCGGTGATCTTCGACTCCATGTCGGCGAGGTCCGGGTTCCACTCGGCCGATTCGTCGCACATGTAGTGGACGGCCTTGCCGCCCGCGAGCGTGGTGACCGCCGTCCACAGCGGGAAGTCGGGCGCGGGGATGAGGACTTCGTCGTCGTCGTCGAGCAGCGCCTGCACGGCCATCGAGACGAGCTCGGACACGCCGTTGCCGAGGAACACGTCGTCCACGCCGACCTCAAGGCCGAGTGCCTGGTAGCGCTGGGCGACCGCGCGGCGCGCCGAGAGGACGCCGCGCGAGTCGGTGTAGCCGTGGGCCTGCGGCAGCATCCGGATCATGTCCTGCACGATCTCCTCCGGCGCCTCGAAGCCGAAGGCGGCCGGGTTGCCGGTGTTCAGGCGCAGGACGCTGTGGCCGGCCTCCTCCAGCGCGTCGGCGTGCGCGATGACCGGCCCGCGGATCTCGTAGAGGACGTTGCGAAGCTTGCTCGACTGCTGGAACTCCATGCCGTGGCCTCCCCGACCGATTGCGGTACTTGGTTTTACCAAGCTTGTCCTTGGAAAGTCCAACAACATGTCTAGACTGCGAGCCATGCCACGTCGCCGAAGTTACGACCAGTACTGTGCCGCGGCCCGCGCCCTCGACCGCGTGGGGGACCGCTGGGCCCTGCTGATCGTGCGGGAACTGCTCGCGGGACCCCGCCGCTACACCGACCTGCACGCGGACCTGCCGGGTGTCAGCACGGACGTACTGGCCTCGCGCCTGCGGGACATGGAGCGCGACGACCTCGTCACGCGCAGGAAGCTGCCGCCGCCCGCCGCCGCGGTCGTCTACGAACTCACCGCGCGCGGCGCCGGGCTGCTGCCGGTGCTCGGCGCGCTCGCCGAGTGGGGCGCCGCCGACCTCGGCGAGCCGCGGCCGACGGACGCCGTGCGGGCGCACTGGTTCGCCCTCCCGCTGCTGCGGGTGCTCGGCGAGTGCGCGGGCGGCGAGGCGGGGACCGTCGAAGTCGTCCTCGACACCGGCAGGTTCCACCTGAGCCTCGGCCCCGACCACCGCGCGCCGGCGTCAGCCGCCTACGGCGACGGCCCGGCGGGCGCCGAGCCCGACGCCCGCCTCACGCTCTCCACCGCGGCCTGCCGCGCGCTCGCCGACGGCGGCCTGCCCCTCACGGACGCCGTGCGCGAGGGGCGCGTCGCCGTCCACGGCGAGTCGCCGCTCGCGAAGGTGCTGAGCGGCCGCTGAGCGGGGCGCCCGGCGGCGCCGTGGTCTGCACGGCGCGGCGCGAGAGGATGGCCGTGTGCGACTCGAAGCGATCACCTGGGAACGCCTGACCGACGCCCTCGCCGACCGGCTGCTGGACAGCGGCCCGCACGACGGCGGCTCGCGGCTGCGCGTCGCGTTCGACGGCGCGCCCGCGGCCGGCACAGGGCGCGCCGCCGAGGCGCTGGCCGAGGCGCTGCGGCTGCGCGGCCGCCCCTCGCTCGTCGTCTCCACGCAAGGCTTCCTGCGCCCCGCCTCGCTGCGCTACGAGTACGGGCGCGAGGACCCCGACGCGTACTTCGGACGCTGGTTCGACACGGGCGCGCTGTGGCGCGAGGTGTTCGGGCCGCTGGACCCCGGCGGCTCGGGGCGCGTGCTGCCCGACCTGTGGGACCCGGCGACCGACCGCGCCACGCGCAGCGACCCCGTCGAGCTGCCGCCCGGCGGGGTCCTGCTGCTGCACGGCCCGCTGCTGCTCGGGCACTGGTTCCCGTTCGACCTGACGGTCCACCTGGACCTGTCGCCCGGCGCCCTGCGCAGGCTCACCCCGGCAGCTGAGCACTGGACGCTGCCCGCGTTCGAGCGCTACGCCGCCGAGAGCGACCCGCTGGCCTCGGCCGACGTGGTCGTACGCGCGGACCGCCCCGGCCACCCGGCGTGGACGGGACCGCGCACCTGACGCGCGCGGTCCGCGCCCCGCGCGCCTGACGCGTGCCCTCCGGGGCCGCCGCTCCGCGTCACGCGGCCTTGACGTGGTCCAGTGCGCCGTTGGGGTTGAGCACGTACTTGCGGCTCGCGCCCTTGTCGAACTCCTCGTACCCGCGCGGCGCGTCGTCCAGCGAGATCACCGTCGCGTTCACGGCCTTCGCGATGTGCACCTTGTCGTGCAGGATCGCCATGGCCAGTTGGCGGTGGTACTTCATGACCGGGCACTGGCCCGTCGTGAAGCGGTGGCTCTTGGCCCAGCCGAGGCCGAGGCGCACCTTCAGCGTGCCGCTCCTGGCGTCCGCGTCCACGCCGCCGGGGTCGTCCGTGACGTACAGGCCAGGGATGCCGAGCGCACCGCCCGCGCGCACCGTGCTCATCAGCGAGTTCAGCACCGTGGCCGGGGCCTCGCCCGCGTCCTTGCCGTGGCCGCGCGCCTCGAAGCCGACGGCGTCGACCGCCGCGTCCACCTCGGGCACCCCGAGGATCTCCGCGATCTGGTCCTCCAGCGTGCCCTTCGTCAGGTCGACCGTCTCGCAGCCGAAGCTGCGCGCCTGGGCGAGCCGCTCCGCGTTCAGGTCGCCGACGATCACGACGGCCGCCCCGAGCAGCTGTGCCGCGGCCGCCGCCGCGAGACCCACCGGGCCCGCGCCCGCGACGTACACCGTCGAGCCGACCTCCGTGCCCGCGGTCACCGCGCCGTGGAACCCCGTGGGGAAGATGTCCGACAGCATGGTGAGGTCGAGCAGCTTCTCCAGCGCCGCGTCCCGGTCCGGGAAACGCAGCAGGTTGAAGTCGGCGTACGGCACCATCACGTACTTCGCCTGGCCGCCGACCCAGCCGCCCATGTCGACATATCCGTAGGCGGCGCCCGGCCGCCCCGGGTTGACGTTCTCGCAGATGCCCGTCTGCCGCTCCTTGCAGTTGCGGCACCGCCCGCAGGCGATGTTGAACGGCACGGAGACGACGTCGCCCACGTCGAGGAACTCGACGTCGGGCCCCTTCTCCACCACCTCGCCCGTGATCTCGTGGCCGAGTACCAGGCCCGCCGGAGCCGTCGTCCTGCCGCGCACCATGTGCTGGTCACTGCCGCAGATGTTGGTGGCGAGGACTTTGACGATGACGCCGTGGCGGCACTCCCGGCCGACGTTCGCCGGGGCCACGCCGGGCCCGTCCTTCAGTTCGAGCGTCGGATAGTCGGTGGTCCTGACCTCCACCACACCCGGCTCGATGTACGCGACCGCCTTGTTTCCTCCAGCCATGCCCGCTCGCCGTCCCTTCGGATCCGCGCGTCCCGGCGGATCAGACATCACGGTTGTGTGCTTGATCTCACACTAGGTCGGTCCTGTGGGTGCGACAACAGGATGAACGCGGCACGATCCCGGGCCTCAGGTACCCGTCGACACGCCGCCGAGAGGCCGCGGACCAGCACCGCGGCGGGCGGCGCCGCGCCGCGGCGCGCGACCCGCACGCGACAGGCGGGCCGCCGCGGCACGGACCGCACCGGAAGGTTCTCCCGGACAACCGCCCGTTCCGCCGATTCTTCACGATTCATGCAGACCGCCCCGGAAGCCGCCACCCGCAACGGACTTTGCTAACCGGGCGTGCCGTCCTAATCTCGCCCCCGTACCGGCACGTCAGTACAGGCGTACGCACGACACCGAGGGGCTGAGGGGCGCCACGCCATGCAGGGCACAGTCAACGGATTCAGCTACGGGCTCGTCACCCCCGTCGCCGCCTTCCTCGCGGCGAGTCTGGGCGGGGCGCTCGGCCTGCGCTGCGTCGCGCCCGCCCTGCGCGGACGGGGCAGGCGGCGGCCCGCCGCGCTGGTCCTCGGCACGCTCACGCTCGGATGCGGCGTCTGGACCTCGCACACCGTCGCGATGACCGGGTTCGCCGTGGACGGCACCTCCGTCGGCTACGACACGGTGACCATGTTCGCGAGCCTCGTGGTGGGGCTGCTGATGATCGGCGCGGGCCTGTTCGTGGTCGGGCAGCGCGGCGCGAGCAGGATGGGCCTCGTCTCCGGCGGCACCCTGACCGGACTCGGCATCGCGAGCACCCACTACCTCGGCATGGCCGGCATGGAGCTCGACGGCATGGTCGAGTACAGCACCCCCACGGTGGTCGGCGCCGTCGCGGTCGGCGTCGCCGCGTCCGTCGCGGCCCTGTACACGACATCCAGGTACCGACGCGTCCCCGGCGCCCTCGCCGCCGCCGGCTGCCTGGGCCTCGCCACAACGGCCATGCACTACATCGCCATGGCCGGCGCCACCATCGACCTGACGTCCCCGGTGGCCACGGGCGGCGGCGGGCCCGACCCCGGAGACCTGCTGCCCATGCTCGCCGGGCCCGCCGCGTTCCTCGTGCTCGCCGCGGCCGTCGCGCTCGGCCGGCCCCGCCTGCTGCCCGGCGCCGCGCCGCACCGCGCGACCGCGCCCGAGGCCGTGCGC
>NZ_JAGIQL010000227.1 GCF_017813245.1 Streptomyces montanisoli | reverse complement strand
CGGCGACGCCCGGGATCGCCGTGACGACCACCGCGTCGCAGCCCGGGTCGTGCAGCGCTTGTTCGAGCGCCGCGCGGAAGTCGTCCGCCGTGGCCGACGTCGTCAGGTCGCGCGGCGGCAGCGGGCGCAGCCCCTCCGTGAGGCACGCGTCGTACGTCAGCAGGCCGAGCGACTCGGAGTTGCCGAGGATCGCGACACGCGGACCCGCGGGCAGCGGCTGGCCGGCGAGCAGGATGCCCGCGTCGACGAGTTCGGTGACCGTGCCCGCGCGCACCACGCCCGCCTGGCGCAGCAGCGCCGAGACCGTCGCGTCGGGGACGCGGATCGCCGGGACCGCGTGCCCCTGCGGCATGGTCCCGCTGTGGCGCGCGCCCTTGACCACCACGACCGGCTTCTCGGCGGCCGTGCGCCGCGCGAGGCGGGTGAACTTGCGCGGGTTGCCGATGGATTCGAGGTACATGAGCACGACGTCCGTGTCGGGGTCCTCGTAGCAGTACTGCAGGAAGTCGTTGCCCGACACGTCCGCCCTGTTGCCCGCCGAGATGAACGACGACAGGCCCGCGCCCCGCCGGTGGAGCCCGGCGAGGAGGGCGATCCCGATCGCGCCCGACTGGGTGAAGAGGCCGATGCGCCCCTGCGCGGGCGACGCCGGCGCGAGAGACGCGTTGAGGCGGACGGCGTCGGCCGTGTTGACGATCCCGAACGCGTTGGGCCCGATGACACGCATCCCGTACCTACGCGCCCTGCGCACCAGTTCGCGCTGGCGCGCCCTGCCCTCGGGCCCGCTCTCCGCGTACCCGGCCGACAGCACCACGAGCCCCTGCACGCCGTGCTCGCCGCAGTCCTCCACCACCTCGGGCACGCGCTCGGCGGGGACGGCGACGACGGCGAGGTCCACGGGGGACGCCAGTTCCCCGACGGACCGCGCGGCCGGCACCCCGTCGATCTCCGTGACGTCCGGCGCGAACGCCGCGTTCACGGCGTGCAGGCGTCCGGCGAAGCCGCCCGCGACGAGGTTGCGCAGCACGCTGCGCCCCACCCCGCCCTCCTCACGCCCGACGCCGACGACGGCGACGGACCCGGGCGCGAGCAGCCGCTGCACCGACCGTGCCTCCGCCCGCTGCTCGCGGCCGCGCTGGACGGCGAGCGACTGCTCGGTGGGCTCCAGGTCGAGCGTCAGGCGCACGGCGCCGTCCTCGAAGCTGCGCCGCTGGGTGAACCCGGCGTCCGTGAAGACCTTGATCATCTTGCGGTTGTTCGGCAGCACCTCGGCCGCGAACCGCCCGATGCCGCGCTCGCGCGCGACGGCCGCGATGTGTTCGAGCAGCGCCGACGCCACGCCTCTGCCCTGGTGCGCGTCCTGGACGAGGAAGGCGACCTCGGCCTCGTCGGCCGCCGCGCCCGACGCCGCGCGCCCGTCGGGTCCGATGCGGTCGTAGCGCACGGTCGCGATGATCTCGCCGCCCGCCGTCATCGCGAGCCCCACCCGGTCGACGTAGTCGTGGTGGGTGAAGCGGTGCACGTCCCGGTCGGAAAGCCGGGGGTAGGGCGCGAAAAAGCGGTAGTACTTGGACTCGTCCGAGACCTGTTCGTAGAAGCTGACGAGCCGGCCCGCGTCCCCGGGCGTCATGGGCCGGATCCGCGCGGTGCCTCCGTCGCGGAGCACCACGTCTGCTTCCCAGTGGGCCGGGTAGGCGTCGGAGGGTTTCTCCATGGCGAAAGCCTACGGCGGGCCGTCCCGGGAGGCTCCGCCGACGCGTGAGAGACTGGTCTAGACAACCTGCGTCAGATTTGAAGGGCAACACCATGGCTGAGCGCCGTGTCAACGTCGGTTGGGCCGAGGGCTTGCACGCCCGCCCCGCCTCCATCTTCGTCCGCGCCGCGACGGCTTCCGGCGTGCCCGTGACCATCGCCAAGGGGGGCGGCTCGCCCGTCAACGCCGCGTCGATGCTGGCCGTGCTCGGCCTGGGCGCCCAGGGCGGTGAAGAGATCCTGCTCGCCTCCGACGCGGACGGCGCCGAGGTCGCGCTCGACCGTCTGGCGAAGCTGGTCGCCGAGGGGCTCGACGAGCTGCCCGAGACCGTCTGACGCTCCGGCGCGCGCGGCAGCATCCCCGGCCGCGCATCCGGAAGGACACCGGCCCTGTGCCGGGCGCACACACGCCCGGCGCAGGGCCGTTCGCGTGCCCGGGACTCGTACGCGTAGACGCGCGCGCCGCGGTTTTCGCCTCGCCGCCTCGCGCTCGCGCGTCGGGGCTGCCGTGCGACGCGCATGGCGCGTGCGGTGATGCGGGCCACGGCCCGCGCGCCCGGCCGGGACTGTGCCCGGCACGGGCCCGTGCGCGGCCGGATGCCCGGCCGCGCACGGCGTGCCCGTCAGCCGCCGGCGACCGTGACGGGGCCGATGCCCAGCGCCTCGACCGGCTCCTTGATGCGCGAGGCGTCCCCGACGAGCACCGTGACCAGGCGGTCGACCGGGAAGGCCGCCACGGCCGCGGCCGTCGCCTCGACGGTGCCGGTCTCGGCCAGGCGCGCGTACAGCCGGGCCTGGAAGTCGTCCGGCAGGTGCTGCTCGACCTGGTCGGCGAGCGTGCCGGCGACGGACGCGGCCGTCTCGTACTTGAGCGGCGCGACGCCCACGAGGTTCTGCACGGCGACGTCGCGCTCCGCGTCGGTCAGGCCCTCGGCCGCGAGCGTGCGCAGCACCTTCCACAGGTCGTCGAGGGCGGGCCCGGTCGACTCGGTGTCGACGGAGCCGCTGATCGCGAGCAGCGAGGCGCCCGTGCCGTCCGCGGAGGACCGCAGCACCTGCCCGAAGGCGCGCACCCCGTACGTGTAGCCCTTCTCCTCGCGCAGGACGCGGTCGAGGCGCGAGGTCAGCGTGCCGCCGAGGCAGTACGTGCCGAGCACCTGCGCGGGCCACACGCGGTCGTGCCGGTCGGGGCCGACGCGGCCGATCAGGAGCTGCGTCTGGACGGCGCCCGGCCGGTCCACGATCACCACGCGGCCCGCGTCGTCCGCCGTGACGGCGGGCACCGGACGCGGGGTGCCCGCGTCGCCCGTCCAGGCGCCGAGGGTCTCGGCAAGCACCTGGTCCACGTCGACGCCCGCGAGGTCGCCGACGACGACCACGGTGGCCGTCGCGGGGCGCACGTGCGCCTCGTAGAAGGCGCGTACGCCCGCGGCGTCGATGCGGGCGACGGTCTCCTCGGTGCCCTGGCGGGGCCGCGACATGCGCAGCGACGCGGGGAAGAGTTCCCTGGAGAGCTGCTTGGCCGCGCGCCTGCCCGGGTTGGCCGTCTCGTGCGGGATCTCGTCGAGCCGGTTGCGTACGAGCCGCTCGACCTCGCTCGGGGCGAAGGCGGGCGCCCGCAGCGCGTCGGCGACCAGGCCGAGCGCCTTGGGCAGGCGCCTGACCGGCACCTCGAGCGACACCCTGACGCCCGGGTGGTCCGCGTGGGCGTCGAGCGTGGCGCCGCAGCGCTCCAGCTCGGCGGCGAACTCCTCGGCGCTCAGCTTGTCGGTGCCCTCGGACAGGGCGCGCGCCATGATCGTGGCGACGCCGTCGAGGCCCTCGGGCTCGGCGTCGAGCGGCGCGTCGAGGCACACCTCGACGGCGACGACCTGCTGGCCGGGGCGGTCGCAGCGCAGCACGGTCAGGCCGTTGGGCAGCGCGCCGCGCCCGGGCGCGGGGAACGCCCACGGCTTGGCGTCGCCGGCCTGCGGCCGCGGGTGGCGGTCCATGGTCGTGGTGGCCTCGGTCACTTGGCCGCACCTTCCTGCTCGTCGGTCTGCCCGGCCGCGTCGGCCGCACCCTCGGCGTCGTCCTCCGCCGGCAGCGGCTCGTACACCAGGACGGCCCTGTTGTCGGGGCGCAGGCGGGCCGCGGCGACGGCCTTGACCTCGTCGGCGGTGATGTCGAGTACGCGCTGCACGGCGGTGAGCGCCAGCTGCGGGTCGCCGAACAGGACGGCGTACCTGCACAGCTCGTCGGCGCGGTCGGCGACGGTGCCGAGCCTGTCGAGCCACTCGCGCTCCAGCTGGGCCTGCGCGCGCTCCATCTCCTCGGCCGTCGGGCCCTCCTCGGCGAGGCGGGCCAGCTCCTCGTCGACGGCGGCCTCGATCTTCGGGATCTCCACTCCGGCCGACGTCTTGACGTCGAGCCAGCCGAGCGACGGCGCGCCGGCCAGCCGCAGCAGGCCGAACCCGGCGGCGACGGCCGTCCTGTCCCTGCGCACCAGCCGGTTGTGGAGGCGGGACGACTCGCCCGCGCCCAGCACGGTCAGCGCGAGGTCGGCCGCGTCGCACTCGCGCGTGCCGTCGTGCGGCAGCCGGTAGGCGGCCATCAGCGCGCGGGCCGGGACCTCCTCCTGGATCTCCTCGCGCAGCTCCTCGCCGATGACGTCCGGCAGGGACCCGTCGCGCGGGGGCTGCTTGCCGTCGTGGGACGGGATGGAGCCGAAGTACTTCTCGACCCAGGCGAGCGTCTGCTCGGGGTCGATGTCCCCGACGATCGCGAGTACCGCGTTGTTCGGCGCGTAGTTCGTGCGGAAGAACGCGCGCGCGTCCTCCAGGGTCGCCGCGTCCAGGTCCGCCATCGAGCCGATGGGCGTGTGGTGGTACGGGTGGCCCTCCGGGTAGGCGAGCGCGGTGAGGCGTTCGAACGCGGTGCCGTAGGGGACGTTGTCGTAGCGCTGGCGGCGCTCGTTCTTGACGACGTCGCGCTGGTTCTCCATCGACTCCTCGTCGAGGGCGGTCAGCAGCGAGCCCATCCGGTCGGCCTCGAGCCACAGCGCGAGCTCGAGCTGGTGGGCCGGCATCGTCTCGAAGTAGTTGGTGCGCTCGAAGCTCGTGGTGCCGTTGAGGGAGCCGCCCGCGCCCTGCACCAGCTCGAAGTGGCCGTTGCCCTTCACCTGCGCCGAGCCCTGGAACATCAGGTGCTCGAAGAGGTGGGCGAGTCCCGTACGGCCCTTGACTTCGTGGCGGGAGCCGACGTCGTACCACAGGCAGACCGCGGCGACCGGGGTCAGGTGGTCCTCGGAGAGCACCACGCGCAGACCGTTGTCCAGGCGGTGCTCGGTAGCTGTCAGGCCGCCTGAACCGGCCTGCTCGGTGGCCGTGTGACCCATGGGCATGTACGTCCCTTCGCTCGCGACTGACGCTGTCGGTGCCAGCCTGCCACTGTATGCAAGCGAGCCGGCGGGCGCCCGGGTTCCCGCGGTGTCCGCGCGGCCGCCGGGGCACGATTCACGCGCGTTCCGCGCTCGTTTCGCGCTCCGTCCGCCGCGCTCGGCACGGGTCGATTCCTGCGTTGTCGGTGGCGCGGTCCACAATGGTCCCCGTCAGCAGCACAAGTTGTCGTACAGGACCTGTGAAGGAGCCGCAGCAGCGATGGCCCGCCGCAGCACGAAGACCGCGCCGCCCGAGGACTTCGAGGAGCGGATCCTCGACATCGACGTGATCGATGAAATGCAGGGCTCCTTCCTCGAGTACGCGTACTCGGTGATCTACTCGCGCGCCCTGCCGGACGCGCGCGACGGCATGAAGCCGGTGCACCGCCGCATCGTGTACCAGATGAACGAGATGAACCTCAGGCCCGACCGCGGGTACGTCAAGTGCGCGCGTGTCGTCGGCGAGGTGATGGGCAAGCTGCACCCGCACGGTGACGCGTCGATCTACGACGCGCTGGTGCGCATGGCGCAGCCGTTCTCGATGCGCCTGCCGCTGGTCGACGGGCACGGCAACTTCGGCTCGCTCGGCAATGACGACCCGCCGGCGGCGATGCGGTACACCGAGTGCCGGATGGCCGACGCGACGTCGCTGATGACGGAGTCGATCGACGAGGACACCGTCGACTTCGAGCCCAACTACGACGGCCAGGAGCGCGAGCCGGTCACCCTGCCGGCCGCCTACCCGAACCTGCTGGTCAACGGGGCGTCCGGGATCGCCGTCGGCATGGCGACGAACATGCCGCCGCACAATCTGGGCGAGGTCGTGCAGGCCGCGCGCCACCTCATCAAGCACCCGGGCGCCGACCTGGAGACGCTGATGCGGTTCGTGCCGGGCCCCGACCTGCCGACGGGCGGCCGGATCGTGGGCCTGTCCGGCGTGCAGGACGCGTACGCGACGGGCCGCGGCACCTTCAAGATCAGGGCGACGGTCTCGGTGGAGGACGTGACGCCGCGCCGCAAGGGCCTCGTCGTCACGGAACTGCCGTTCGCGGTCGGCCCCGAGAAGGTCATCTCGAAGATCAAGGACCTGGTCTCGTCGAAGAAGCTCCAGGGCATCGCGGACGTCAAGGACCTCACGGACCGCCAGCACGGGCTGCGTCTCGTGATCGAGGTCAAGAACGGCTTCGTGCCCGAGGCCCTGCTCGAACAGCTCTACCGGCTCACGCCGATGGAGGAGTCCTTCGGCATCAACAACGTCGCGCTGGTCGACGGCCAGCCGCTCACGCTGGGCCTGAAGGAGCTGCTCGAGGTCTACCTGGACCACCGGTTCTCGGTGGTGCGCAGGCGCAGCGAGTTCCGCCGCACGAAGCGGCGCGACCGGCTGCACCTGGTCGAGGGGCTGCTGGTGGCGCTCCTCGACATCGACGAGGTCATCCGGCTGATCAGGTCGAGCGACAACTCCGCCCAGGCGAAGCAGCGCCTGATGGAGCACTTCTCGCTGTCCGACGCCCAGACCCAGTACATCCTCGACACGCCGCTGCGGCGGCTGACCCGCTTCGACCGGATCGAGCTGGAGGGCGAGCGCGACAAGCTCAACGCGGAGATCGCGGAGCTGACCCGCATCCTGGACTCGGACACGGAGCTGCGCAAGGTCGTCTCGGCCGAACTGGCCACCGTGGCGAAGAAGTTCGGCACGCCGCGGCGCACGCTGCTGATCGAGGGCGGCTCGGCGGTGGCGGCGGTGCCCGTGCCGCTCCAGGTGGCGGACGACCCGTGCCGCGTGCTGCTGTCGTCGACGGGGCTGCTCGCCCGCACGGCGACGGGCGAGCCGCTGCCCGCGGCCGACGCCAAGCGCGTCAAGCACGACGTGATCGCCTCGGCGGTGCCCGCCACGGCGCGCGGCGACGTCGGCGCGGTGACGTCGGCGGGGCGGCTGCTGCGGGTGTCCGTGATCGACCTGCCGCAGCTCCCGGAGACTCCGGCCGCCCCGAACCTGTCGGGTGGCGCGCCGGTCGCCGAGTTCCTCGCCCTCGAAGCGGACGAGACGGTGATCTGCCTGACGACGCTCGACGAGTCGTCCCCGGGCCTCGCGCTCGGCACGCTGCTCGGGGTGGTGAAGCGCGTGGTGCCCGACTACCCGTCCAACAAGGACGAGTTGGAGGTCATCTCGCTCAAGGACGGCGACCGGATCGTGGGTGGCGCCGAGTTGCGCACGGGCGAGGAGGACCTCGTCTTCATCACAACGGACGCGCAGCTGCTGAGGTACCAGGCGGCTCAGGTGCGCCCGCAGGGGCGTGCGGCGGGCGGCATGGCCGGCGTCAAGCTCGCCGAGGGCACGGAGGTGCTGTCGTTCACGGCGGTGGACCCGTCGCAGGACGGCGTCGTGTTCACGGTGGCCGGCTCGCACGGCACGCTGGACGACTCGACGCGTACGGCGAAGCTGACGCCGTTCGACCAGTATCCGCGCAAGGGGCGTGCGACCGGCGGCGTGCGCTGCCAGCGCTTCCTGAAGGGCGAGGACGTGCTGGTGTTCGCCTGGGCGGGCGCGAGCCCGGCGCGTGCGGCGAAGGCCAACGGCTCGGCGGCGGCGCTGCCCGAGCCCGACCCGCGCCGCGACGGCTCGGGCACGCCGCTGACCCACGAGATCGCGGCGCTGGCCGGCCCCGCGCTCTGACGAGCGCGGGGCGGTGGGCGCGGGCGCGGGCGCGGCGGGGGGGGGGAGGGCACGCCTCGGCACCCCACTCGCGGGTGTCGCGGGTGCCCCCCCCTCCCCCGGAGAAGGGGGGGGGGGGGGGGGGGGGGGGGGGGGGGGGGGGGGGGGGGGGGGGGGGGGGGGGGGGGGGGGGGGGGGGGGGGGGGGGGGGGGGGGGGGGGGGGGG